>NZ_JQMO01000003.1:0-300435 GCF_000744785.1 Kitasatospora azatica KCTC 9699
TCCCGCGAGACGCCCCCGGAGCAATCACCAGGGCGACAACGCCAAACCGAACACCACCCCCAGCACCGAGCGGCCGAGGACACGGCGGGACCGCGACCAGGCGCGGGCCCTACCCTCCAGAAGTACTCACCCAGCCCCAGCCGACCACAACCCGAGAACCGACATGCCCGGCCCCGCAAGCACCCCAGACCCTCAGCTCCGCCCCAAGCTCAGGACCATTGCCCTGCGGGCTCTACTGGGCACGGCCAGCGCCATCACCATCGGACTCTTCCTTCTCCTCGTAACCCACCTGCTCGCCATCCACCGCCACACCTTCCATTAACCCCACCACCGACCAAAGCCCCGGAACAGGGCACAGCAGCGATGAGCGGACGACGGGGCACAGCAGCGAGCACGAGGCCGGCGGACCGAACGACAGCGGTGCAACACGCCCCCCGGCCCCCGCCCAGGGCTACATAACACCTGATCAACCCACAACACCCTCTTGCCCACCCACGCAACTAACCCCAGACGGGCACAGCACCCGGAGCCGGACAGTGGCCGGGAAGCTGGAGGCCGGCCTGACGGCCGATCAGCGCCCACCACCCCGGACAGCAACCCCGCCCCGCGGCTGTCACGGATGCCATCACGCCCACACCACACACAGGGATTGAGGGGTAACCGCCCACGTCACACCACACACGACACCCCAACCCGACAACACACAGCCAACCCCCGAACCACCCCCAGCCACCCCGGGAACGCCCTCCGGGGCGGCCTGACGGCCACCCACCACTGGGCGGGCGGCCCCAGCGAGGCGGGCGGGAACAGCGGCGCAAGCCCAGACGGCGGCGCGGGCAGAGACCTGGACGGAGCGAGCCCGGCAGAACGCACAGCAGCCGGTGGCCGGTCACCGCCGAAGGCCACCACCCGAACACACGGCAGGCCCCACCGGTCACCAGACCGCCCCGGCACCAGGCGGAGGCGCAGCCTGGACGCCTCCAAGGCCGCCTGACGGCCACCCAGCACGAGAGCCGACCCGACCCGGGGCAGCGGCGCAGCGGGTGGGCGAGCCCCGAGCGAGCCCGACGCCCGAACCGCAGCAACGGCGTGAGCAGAACGCGGACCTGGCCACCCGCCAGACAGAGGCCGACGCCGAGCCGCAGCACCCGGGAGCGAGCGGGGCCACGGACCGGGCAGCCCCCAGCACCCGGGCACCGGACTCGAACACACCTCCCCGCGCCCTCCCCCAGAAATAGCAGGCCCGAAATACCGCACCCAATTCCCAATATTGCCCCCGTGCGCAGTCAGGAAGGAAATCCATGCCCCCACCGGAGGGTGAAGGGCGGTCACGAGCCGCCCCCGCCCCCCGACCCTCAGACAACACACACAGTAACCGCCAGTGAAGCGAGTGCGGCCCTGCCAGCCACCCGAACCACCCGGACAACAGGTCCAGACAATATGACGATCAAGGCCGTCCCGTGCCACATATCGCCAACAGGTCACACCTGCGCTTTCGCCGGGTAAAGCCCCGCGTGCAACACCCGGACCTCCCACCCACGGATCGTCCGGAGCCGACACCAGCCCCCGCTTCGTCGGGACCGACAGCACCAACAGGCCCAAATCCATTACTACATGGTCCTGTTCACAACCCGGGCACCCCAGCCGGTCCAGGTCGGCCTTCTCTCGCAGCTCCAGCTTCGAGCCCTCCTCCCCGCCGATCGAGCCTCGGCACCTCCAGCACGGGCGCAGCGCGGCGTTCGCCGTGCGGGCGGCCTCCAACTGCTCTTCAGCCTCCCGTTCCAGCCGTTCCTCGCGTTCCTGGTGGCAGGGGTAGCAGCGGCCGCCGGGGCGGCGGGTCCGCTGGCCGTGGAGCCCGTACTCGTAGGTGCTCTCCTGCTTGGGGGCCTGGCCGCAGTCGGCGCAGGCCAGGGTCTGCATCAGCTCCCGGTGGGCCCGGCGGGCCTTCTTCTCCCGGGCGGCCTGGCGCTGGTCGTAGGCGGTGCGGTTGTCCGGGTTGTCCAGCGCGTCGGTCAGGAAGTGCCGGCCGGGGCGGCCGTAGCGCCACCAGATGGGGCCGAGCGGGCCGTGCTCGGCGAGGAGTTCCAGGGTGGTGGCGACGATGGGCACGGCGTCGTCGTACTCGCGCCAGCCGTCCCCGTCGTTGTCGTCCCGGTGCACCGTGTACCGCTGCCCGCGCCAGCACTCCGCCGACAGGCCAGACACCGCCTCCTGCCGGTTGGCCAGGGCGAGCGGTCCGGCGTCGGTGACGACCAGGGCGACCGGCGGGTACCCGGCGTGGGAGTGGCCGGGGTAGGCGCTGCGCCACCAGTGCACCGTCCGGTCGGCGGGTTCCTCGCCAAAGCGGGCCGGGTCGTTGTCGCGGACCTTGACGCGGAACAGCTCGCGATAGGCGGTGAGCTTCGCGGCGACCCGGGCCGGGGCCATGGTGGAGCGGTCGACCTCCACCATCAGCACCGGCACCCCGACCTCCGGGGCCTGGAGCACCGCGTCCGGGCGCACCTTGCGCCTGCCGCCGGGCAGCGTGAACTCCACCTCGGTCGCCCAGGACGTGACCAGGCCGATCCCGCCCGCCGACCCGGGCGCGGTGCCGCCGCGCACGAACGCCACCAGGGTCTCGTTGACGGCCGTCGCGTGCGGGGCGCCCGAGGTGCCGGCGCCCCGGGCCGTTCCACCCATCTCGGCGCGGGGCAGCCGGAGGACGTGCCCGGCCGCCTCCAGACCGGCCGTGCCATCCAGCCGCCACTCGCCGGTGTGGGCCTTGAACTCGGCGAACGCGGCGCGGCGGTCCTTGAGGCGGTCGGTGCCGGCCTCCGCCTTCGCCCGGATCCGCTCCGGGCGCTCCGCATCCGGCAGCAGCTGGGAGGCCTCCAGCAGGGTGCTCGCGAGCTCCCGCGCCGCGGACACCCGGGAGTGGAAGGTGATCACGCGGCGCAGGCGGAGGTCGGCGACCGCGCGCAGCACCGCGGTCTGCAGCGCCAGGAGTGCCGGTGCCCCCACGACGCGCTGCCCTTGGCCGGACTCGCCATCGTGAACGATCCCGACCGGACGCCGGAGTCTGTATCACGCTCCCTCACCCGGGCCGTGTACGACTATCTCGCCGCCACCGGGACCCCGGTTCTTGCCCGGCTTCCGTACCTGCCCCGTGTGGCCGCCCGCACGCCGCTGCCGCTGCCGGTCACTTACCGCCCCGTATCACGGGCAGCCCGGATGTTCGCCACGGACGCCGCGGGGATCGACTCCGCATGGCGGTCCGACGCCGAGGACGACCCGGGCCTCGCGGTCACTACACAAGCACCGACGCGCGGGTCCGCTGCACGGTTGGCTCAGTTGGCCTTCGCGGCGTCCTTGAGCTTCGAACCCGCGCTGACCTTCGCGGCGTAGCCGGCCGGGATCTCGATCGGCTCGCCGGTCTGCGGGTTGCGTGCGGCCCGGGCGGCACGGTGGGTGCGTTCGAACGTCAGGAAGCCGGGGATGGTCAGCTTCTCGTCGCCCTTCATGACGATCTCGCCGGCGATGTCGGCGAAGGCGGCCAGCACGCCGTCGGCGTCCTTGCGCGTCACCTGGGCGCGGTCGGCGATGGCGGTCACCAGTTCACTGCGGTTCATTGCGCGCACTTTCGATCAAGGGACGTACTGATCACCGCATCGTGCCAGACCGCACCGACGCGGCAGTCGTCGGCCCTTGGCGACGCGCCGGGCGAGAGCTCCGCTGTATGGCTGGTTCTCGCGCGTGGTCGCCTGGGCGGCCAGCTCGTGAGTTCTGCCGCCCAGGCCGGCAACGCCGTGGACCGAGCATGCGGGCGTGATGCCGGCCTCTGAGGAGCAGGCGTTGGCGTCGCGTCCCGGTTAGAACGCTCCCTCAGCTCAACGAGCATCTGCGGTGACGGGCACAGCTCGGTGCGGTATGTGCGCGGCCGACCCTCGCCGCGATCGCTCGGGCCGCCGGCACCAGCGATCGCGGCGGTCAGCTTCCATCTGTCCGGCGAGCGGCACCCGAGGGCGGAGGTCCTGCCGCGCCTGGCCCTGGCGGTCGGCCTGGCGGACCCGCTGGACCGACACGCGCTCGGCGCCGGTGCGCTGGCCGTGGACCTGTCTCTTGCCGCCCGAGCAGAGCACGAGCGCCAGCGACCCATGCCGCATATCTATACGAACCATGACAAACTGGGCGTAAGTGATAGCGCTCTACAGAGGAAAATCACCCATGACTCATGGAGCCCACCCCTACGCTCCTACCGTCCGCGCGAACATCGACTGGGCCCGCGGCTGCGAAGAATGCCGCAGCTGGGGCACCGTGATCACACCCGAGGGCCGCCACGAGCTGTGCCCCAGATGTCAGCACCCTGATTAAGCACGCGCCCGCCGGACTCAGGCGAGACCGGCGGCTGTCTCTCGTTCCCGCGGTGGACGGCTCGAGCCACCCGCAATAGCAGGTTGGTCGACTCCAGTCTGCTCACCCTGCTGAAGCCGGTCCGCGACTGAACGCGCCAGCTACGAGAGACGCGCCGCGACGACCTGCAGGACGGACGCCTCCTCGTCAGTTATCCGGTGTCCGATGTGGATCTTCGCAGCGCAGTATCCGAGTAATGAAGGCACGTCAGGATGTCACTGGCAGCCGTGCTGGTGGGTGGCTGCAACGCTGGCCAGCGCCGGACCGGTGCGGCACCCCGGCCCGTGCGCCTAGAGCCTGTTGCGAGAGTGGATCGTCTGTCAGACCTGTCTGGGATTCTCCGAGCATGGAGATGACGCTGCAGCTGACGATCGACTGCTCCGATCCGCAGAGAATGGTGACTTTCTGGGCCGAGGCCCTGGGCTACGTGCCTGAGCCTCCGCCGGGCGGGCACGCCACATGGCGTGCTTACTGGGCGGCGATGGGGGTGCCCGAGGCAGAGTTGCCAGCCGGAGCCGGGGATATTCCGGAGTCGATCATCGATCCCGCGGGACGTGGACCGAGGGTGTGGTTCCAGCAGGTTCCGGAGCCGAAGGCCGCCAAGAACCGGTGGCACTTCGATTTGAAGGTCGGTGGGGGCCGTGACGTTCTACTGGACGTCCGCACGCAGCGGGTCAAGGCTACGGTGGAACGGCTGGTCAAAGCTGGTGCCACCGTGCTGCGGATCAAGGATGAGCCGGACATGGGGTTCTACGCCGCCGCCATGCAGGACCCCGAGGGCAACGAATTCGACATCGTCTGAGGGCCGTTGCGACTGTGCTGGTCACAACCACTCGTTCACGGCTGCGACCAGCACAGTCGCCTCGTAGCGGACGGAGAGCAACTCGCCGAGCAGATCTCCGTCGCCGCGGAGAACCGGGCCGCCGCGGGCCTACTGGCCGTGCAGTCGGTGCGCGAGGAGCACGACGAGGCCGTGGTCGCGGCAGCCGAAGTCGACCTGGCGCAGTGGGGCGCCGTCTTCGCGCGCGCGGTCACCGAGACCGCGCGGCACCGCACCGCGACCATCGCCACCCATCGGCGGCTGCTCGACGCGGCGATCGAGCGGGTCGGGGACGATCCGGCCGCCGTCGCGGTGCTGACCCAGTTCCGGTCCAGCCCGGCGGTGTCGGCGCCGTGGCTGCGCGAGCGGATCGCGCACGACCCGGCACCGGCCCTCGCCCGCCTGCTCGACTCGGGAATCCTGGCCACCCATCCGCGCCTTCCCGGACCACTGGTCCACCCCCAGCTGCTCGCCGTCCTCGACGCTCCCTTCGACGCATCACACTCCGGGCTCGGCTGGTACTCCAGTGAGACTTCTCCATTTGCCCTGGTCAAGAGCCTAGTGGCGGGGAGTTTAGCGGGGCTGGTCGTTGGTGATCCAGGTGGCGCCGGACTGCCCGGTCAGATTGCTGGTGCCGGTGGTGGCGGTGGCGCCGTCGGCGCTGGTGTCGTTGAGGGCCAAGGTGAGAGGTCGCGGCGAACAGCGACTGGGGGCGCCGAAGCGCCCGCCCGATCGCCTGCACGATGTCGTGCGGCGCGCCCTTCGGATCCAGTAGGGCCACGCTGTCCACGCTCCGGATGTCGACACAGTCGCCCAGGACCCGACAGTTCGAAAGCACAGCCCGCTGCGTCTGGCGGCCGAACTCGCCCGGCACCCGCTGACGTCGCTCGCCACCGTGCTCGCCCTTGAGCCGGTTGCTCCACGGCTCCGCCGGGCACAGGTCCGGGTCGGCCGCGTGCGGCTGGGCCGCGACCGCGGGCAGGCCCTCGGCGAAGGCCCGCGCCTCCACGGGGCGGGAGTGAGCGGTGCGCCCACGCCGCGTCAGGCCTGCGCCTGGTAGTCGATCGTGTGGCGCAGTCGGTACAGGTACGCCTTCTCGCGGGCTACCACCGGCGGCCGGGCGGTGACGCTCTCGAACAGGCCCACGGCGGCGATCGTGCCGGCCGTGGCCAGACCGTACAGGACCGGCCAGCTGACCAGAAAGACGAGGACGGCGAGCGGGCCGACCACGAAGAGGGCCAGGGCGCTGAGCAGCGCGCTGACTACCGTGACGGTGACCCACTTGGCGGTCCGCCGCGGGGGCAGCATCCGCCTCTTGTCCACCACCAGCGCACCCAGGCACAGCACGGTCAGCGCCAGTGCGAGGAAGAGGCAGGCGCCGATCCAGTGCGACCGGTAGTCGGCGGCCGAGATCTCGACGAAGCCGCCGAGGTGGCTGCCCGGGTGGACGACCAGGCGGTGCGGGCCGAAGACGTAGCCGGCGCTGGTGGCCAGGGCGAGGGTGGCCAGCCCCGTCAGCCGCTGCTTGCGCAGCACCACGGCGGCCAGCAGCACGGTGACCAGGGTGGCGAAGATGGCAACTGCCTGGTTGGCGATCCCCCAGGTGACCAGGCCGATCACGGCCGCCGACAGCCAGACGGCCGCGGCGTGCAGCGGGGCCCGGGAGTTGAAGGGCGAGGTGGCCGTGCCGTAGAGGGCGCGCTCCCAGGCGGTGGCCGCAGGGAGGGTGAACTCGCCGTGTTCGAGGCCGTAGTCGACCCTGGCGTGCCAGGCGGACCAGCGCAGTGCCTGGAACTGGTCGCTCTGCTCGCTGGACAGCCCCGGGCGGTTCTCGACTGACTCGGTGCGGGTGCCGAAGCCGTAGTCGGTGACGACCAGCACCTGGTGCCCGGCCTGCCGGTCGATCATCTCCTGGGCCCGCACCTCGGCCAGGTACGCGACGTACCACTCGGCGGAGCCGTGGGGGTGGTCGGAGGGTGCCATGGCCGTCTCCCGGTCTGCGCGGCACGCCGGATCGGCGGCGGGCCGGGATCCGGTTGTGGAGCTGACGTGCAGTCACCATAGTGCCCCGTGCGCGGCCTGCGAAGGGGTCAATTGCCCTGCGCTGCAAGGGCGGTGGTGACAAGGCGCGGGCACCCGGCGCGTGGCGGGCCCGGTGGTGCGCCGGGCGGCAGCGGTGCCGTGCGGGTGCCGCGGGTCAGTGCAGGATCGCGTGGGTGACCGCGCAGGAGTTGGTGTCGGCGGACAGCGCCTCGTCCAGGCGCCGCGCTTCGGCGCGGTCCTGGAAGGAGCCGGCACGCGGATGGATCCGGCCGACCAGACCCGGCCAGGTGGCGGGCGCGCGGGGCGCGCCGTGCCGGTGCTGGTGCTGGTGCTGGTGCTGGTGGAGCTCGCCGACGCTCGCGGCGGCGACACTGCGGTCGCCGGAGCCGATGACGTCCGTGCCGCCGACGTGGCCGACGGGCGGTCGGTCAACGCGTGGCTGAGTGCGGACGGATTGGTGCTGGTCACCAGGGGTGGAACTCCTACTCGGCCCCTCTCGGACTAACCCGACAAGGCGGACGTCTCACCCAAGGCTGACAGAGAGGGCTGCAGCGCGGTGACGGCCGGAGACACCTGCCCACGGGGATGCACCACCATCACCTTCCAGGTCGGTGCGTTCTGGGCGAACCGGCGTGCCGTCAGGTCGGGAAAGCGGGCGGCCAGGGATTCCGGCATGATGCACACACCCAAGTCCTGGCGGACCAGGTCGGTGGCGCTCAGAATGTCGTTGACCTCGAAGGTGGCGGCACGGTCGACGAGGGCTGTACGAAAGGCACGGTCGACCGAGTGCCGGATCGCCCAGCCGACGGGGAATTCCACCAGTGGTAGGCCGGCCACCTCGGCGAGGGTGACCGGTCGCTCGGGTTCCACGGCGCGGCTCGGCGCCGCGATCAGGACCATCTCCTCCTCCTTCAGCACGCTTACGGCCAGTCCTCGCTGCTGCGGGCGGGCCAGCGCCACGACGGCCACATCCGTGGTGCCGTCGCGCAGTGCCCGCAGGAGGTCGTCCGCCGATGCCTGGCGAAGCCTGACCGTCACCTGCGGATGCTGGTGACGGAAGGCGGCCAGCGCCTCGGCGAGGCCCGTGTAGAGACCCTGCATGACGCCGATCGTGATCTCCCCCCGGAGCTCTCCTTTGGCCAAGTCAACGGCGGCCCGGGCCTGTTCGGCGGCCTGTAGCGTGGCACGGGCGGCTGGGAGGAACGCCTGGCCCGCCGGGGTGACGGACACCCGGTGGGTGCTGCGGTGGAACAGCGATGCGCCCAGCTCGCGCTCAAGGGCGCGCACCGTGGTGGACACCGCGGACTGCACCACGTGCAGGCGCCGCGCCGCCGCGCTGAAGCCGCCCTCCTCGGCGACCGCGACGACGACCTCCATCTGCCGAAGATCCATCCCACACTCCGTAAGCCGATCCCAGGCCATCTCTCATAGAGATTACCGTCATCTCGAACCATCTCCCTGACCTAGGAAGCGACCACGGTGGCACAGGGTTGAAGAGGTCATCGGCAGCAAGCGCTGCTGGTGAACGAGGGAATCCGGCCCGGTGCCGGACGCCCGCCCTTGCCCCAAGGAGACACCCATGTCGAGCAACAACGGCCTCATCGACCCCGCGGACGCGGCGGTACTGCTGGTGGACCACCAGAGCGGTCTGCTGCAGATCGTCAACCACACCAACGTCCGTGAGCTGCGCAACAACGTGGCCGTACTGGCCAAGGCCGCCACCCTGGCCGGCGCCCCGGTGATCGCCACCGCGTCCGTCCCCGAGGGCCCGAACGGCCCGCTGATCCCGGAGGTGTTCGAGAACGCGCCTAAGGCGACGTACGTCCAGCGTCATGGCGAGATCAACGCGTGGGACGTGGAGGGCTTCCGCCGCGCCGTCGAGCAGACCGGCCGCCGTACGCTCCTCGTCGCCGGCATCATGACCAGCGTCTGCGTCGTGGAGCCCGCGCTGTCGGCCCTCGCCGAGGGATACGACGTGTACGCCGTCATCGACGCCTCCGGCACCTACTCCGACGAAGCTCAGCGGATCTCGATCGAGCGCTTGAGCCGGGCCGGCGTCAAGGTCGTCGACGTCCTCGGCGTAGCGGCCGAGCTGCAGAAGACCTGGGCCCGCGAAGACTGGGCCGACTGGGGCGGCGTCTACGCGAGTGTCAGCCCGGGCTACGCCGCCGTCATGGAGTCGGTGGGCCGCGCCCAGGCGGAGGCCACCGGCGGCGAGGCCACCGGGGCCGAGGTCAAGTGGGCTCGGGCACGCGGCCAGCTGGCCTGAATCCCGTCGCTGCTCCCCCGGGCCGGCGGGCCCGGGGCGGCCGACCCCCGCAGCTGGCGTCGATCCCGGCCGCCGGCCGACAACCTTCACGAAATCGGAGCAGTCACATGTCGTTGTCCGCATCCCGGCCCGCTCTCCGGGCACCCTGCGAGGGGGTCGGCGAGCGGCACTCGTCCCGCAGGCACGGTGCCGGGTTCTGGTTGATCGCCTCGGCGTTCGTCACGGCCATGGCGTTCTCCACCGTCCCGACGCCGCTGTACCCCCTCTACCAGGCACGGGAGGGGTTCTCCACGTTCACGGTCACGATCGTCTTCGCCGTCTACGCCATCGGTGTACTGACCAGCCTGCTGCTGGCCGGGCACGTCTCGGACTGGGTCGGCCGAAGGAAGGTCATGATCACGGCGCTGACGGTGGAACTGGTCGCCGCCGCGCTGCTCCTCACCGAACCGTCCCTGCCGGTCCTCCTCCTCGCCAGGCTGGTCACCGGCCTCGGTGTCGGCATGCTCACCGCGACCGCCACCGCGCACCTGCACGAACTCCACAGCGCGCACCGCCCCGGCACCTCGTCGCAGCGCTTCGAGATCGTCTCCACCGCGGCCAACATCGGCGGCCTCGGCTTCGGCCCGCTCGTCGCCGGCCTCCTCGCCCAGTACCTCGACGCGCCGCTGCGCCTGCCCTACCTCGTCTTCGGCGCCCTGCTGCTGATCAGCATCGCCGCGGTCGCGCTCACCCCCGAGACAGTCAAGAAGCAGCCCGTCAGGCCGGCGTACCGCCCGCAGCGCGTCAGCGCCGACCACGGCGACCCGGCCGGATACGTGGCCGCCGCAGCCGCGGGCTTCGCGTCCTTCGCGGTCTTCGGCCTGTTCACTTCGCTGGCCCCCGGGTTCGTCAGCCACACCCTGCACCACCCGTCCCGCGCACTGGCCGGGCTGATCGTGTTCGCCGTGTTCGGTGCCGCCGCGGTGGCCCAGACGCTCACCGGCCGACTCGACGCCAAGATACGCAGGAACATCGGCCTGTTCGCCCAGGCGGCCGGGGTGGCCGCACTCGCCGTCGGCACGCGCACCGCCAGCCTCCCCGTGTTCCTGGCGGCCGGCATCGTGGCCGGCATCGGCGCCGGAGTGCTGTTCAAGTCCGCGGTCGGCACCGTCGTCGCCATGGCCACGCCGGCCAAACGCGGCGAAGCTCTCGCCGGGCTCTTCCTCATCTCCTACCTGGGCCTCGCCCTGCCCGCGATCGGCCTCGGCATCGCCACCCTCTACACCACCGTGACCGCCGCGATGACGTGGTTCACCGGTGTCCTGCTCATCCTGCTCACCACGGCGGGTGTGCTCGCCCGCCGCCCCGGCGGCACCGGCTGAGCGAACCGTCCGCCACCGGGTCGAAGACCTGGCGGCGGCCCCGTGCCCGGCCGGCTTGGCCAACCCGTCCCAGGTCCGGAAGGTGCACCATGGCGACGACGCCGGGCCGCACAGTGGCACCCCGCTCCGGCCGTTGCGCGGCCGGCAGCTGCGCAGGCCGTCGCAGCCGCAGCGCCAGCAGTCCGCGGACAGATCCGCGACCGCCTCCTGCCGGTTGGCCAGAGCGGCGGATCTTCTGCGTCAACTGAGCGGTTGGCGCCGGCCAATCGGGAGCGCAGTGGCGACGCGAACCAAGCCATTCGACTACGAATAGTGATGATACAGTCACTAAGAGTATCGACGGGTTTCCGTGAGCTTATCCCGGGTCGCCACGCGCCGACCCGGCCGGCACCCGAACGCCACGGCCCGAAGTACTTCAGCGGATGCAGGGTCCATCCGCTCCTGTCCGGGCCCATCAGTCGTCAACAGGAAGGCGGACACGGTGAGCAACGAGAATGCGCAGCTGATCTACGGACAGGGAGAAGAGGCGTGCCCCGAGGGAAGCTTCGGCCTCTACCGCGCCACCAACTTCAACATCGGTCAGGCCCCGGGGGTCGGTGACAAGATCCTGGTCATCCCGGTCGGCACGTACGTCAACGACTTCTCCGTGTACGGCTTCGACCACAGCGGCGACGGGGTGAGCAGCGTCGTCAACCGCACCGACGAGGACAACGCGCTCTTCTCGGCCGCCGACCAGCGGGGGCATTCGCTGCCGGTGGACCGCAGGTCCTCGATCGCGAACCTGGCGCGGATCGCCATGGCCGACAGCCCGAACGGCTCCTGGAACGACCAGCCGCAGTCGGCGCTGGCGGCTCCCTTCCTGGGGAACCTGATCGTCGAGCAGTCCTTCCTGAGCAAGTGGCAGGACTGGGAAACCCAGAAGTGGATCTACTCCTACCGGATCACGGTGCGCGCCGCGCAGACGCGCGTCGTGAAGTGGGCGCTCGGCTTCGGTGACCTGCCCGAGGAGACCTCCCTGTACAAGGGGTTCACCGATGTCTTCTGGGGCCAGATCCTGCGGGACGGCACCGAGGGCAGCGTCCTGCTCGGCTCCCCGGCGGGCGGCGGACACACCATCGACCCCGGCACCGACCTCGCCATCGACATCCAGGTCCTCCACGCGAAGGAAAGCACCGCCCACGAACACCTCACGAGCCTGAACGCCCAGCAACTGGGCTGAGCTCGGACACCACCGACCACCCCAGCCGCGGGCCGTTCCCCCACCGGGGGAGACGGCCCGCGCGCCGCCTCACCCACCGCCAGCCGGCGCAGGCAGGACCGCTCGAAGTTCACGCACCAGCGCGGCGGCGCCTGGCGCGCGACCACGAACACCCCCGCCAGCTCCGAGCCGCGCTGTACGGGGCGACGACCGCGAGGACTTCCGGCTCCGCCTCGGCACGAACCCCGAGAGGTCCCCAAGAGGTCCCTACCGGAGCAGCCCGCATCAAGGACCCGGTCCAACGCGGACCGGCCGCGCCGATAGCCAGCGAATCTCCGACCCAGGACACTAGGAACGGCTCGGGAGCGACCGTGGAAGCCCGAACCATGGCAGCACGCTGTTCTCGAAACGGGTCATCGTGCGGATCCGATCCCCTGAGAGCGTGAGGACGTAGAGGCCGACGCCGTGACTGACACCGGTCGGGTTGCGCAGGTAGGCCCCGAACGCCGGCTGGCCGTTGGCTCGCGTGGGAACGAGATCGAACCTGCGGCCCGCATCGAAGAGGGCGGCGCAGAAGCCAGCCACGACATCCCGGCCCTGGTATTCGAAGGGCATCGGCGGCATCGCCATGAAGACGTCGTCGGTCAGCAGCGCGACGAGGGCATCGAGATCGGCGCACTCCCAAGCGCGGACGAACTTCGCCACGAGCGCGTCTTCGGCCCGCGACCCGACAGCCGGCGCCGGCGCGACGTCGGCGATGTCCCGGGGCTGTCGACGGTGAAGCGCCGCGCGTGCCCGCTTGAGGGCGCTGTTGACCGACTCAACCGTCGCGTCGAGCATCTCGGACACCTCGCTCGCTCGGAAACCGAGGACGTCGCGCAGGATCAGGACGGCGAGCTGGCGCGGCGGCAGGAGCTGCACCGCGGTGACGAAGGCCAGGGAGACGGCCTCGGTCTGCTCGTACCGACTTTCGGGGCCAGGCGTCGTCGCGATCGCGTCCTCCGGCAGATCAGGAAACGGCTGCAGCCACACGACCTCGCCGAGCCGGGTCGGTTCGGGCATCTCGACCCCGGGCACGTCCCACTCCCTACCCAGGCGCCGACCTGCGGCGCGGCGCGCGTCGAGGCACCGGTTGGTGGCGATCCGGTACAGCCAGACCCGGAGGGACGCACGTCCCTGGAAGCCGCCGAGGCCCTGCCAGGCAGCCAGCAACGTGGCCTGGAGGGCGTCCTCGGCGTCCTGGAAAGAGCCGAGCATCCGATAGCAGTGCACCTGCAGCTCTCGGAGGTACGGCTCGGTCAGTTCCCGGAAGGCCTCGTCGTCCCCGGCCTGCGCCTTCTCGATCAGATTCGCCGCCATCGCCACACGCCACCCTCTCCACATCTCGTCCCATCCTGTACAGACGTTGGCCGGGGGCCGAACTGGGCGGGCGGTCGACGCCCGGTTTCGCGACTCTCCGGCGCCTTCATGAGTAGCGGCTGACAACGCCGCCACAGATGAAGGGAACCGTGATGGGAAAGATCGTGATGAGCGGTCCGCAGAACATGTCGCTCGACGGGGTGGTGCAGGATCCGGACGGCAAGGAGGGCTTCAGGGTCGGCGGCTGGTTCCTCGAGTACGGCGAGGGACTCGAGGCATGGAGCAGAGTCGCCCTCGACGACGCGCTCGGCGCCGAGGCGTGGCTGTTGGGCCGCCGCAGCTACGCCTACTTCGGGGAGCGCTGGCGGCCCCGCACCGGCCAGCTCGCGGACAAGTTGAACAGCATGCCGAAGTACGTCGTGTCGTCGACCCTCACTGAGCCCGACTGGAACAACACGACGATCCTCAAGGGTGACATCGTGACCGAGGTCTCGAAGCTGAAGGAGGAGTTGGACGGCGAGATCGTCATCCCCGCCAGCTATCAGCTCGGGCACACGCTGATCGAGCACGACCTCGTCGACGAGGTGCGGCTCGTCGTCTTCCCGGTGGTACTCGGGGCTGGAGAGCGGTTCTTCGGCGAGACCACCGGCAAGAAGCCGCTGTGCCTCGTCGACGTCAAGACCATCGGCGACGGCCTCGTCTCCCTGACCTACCAGTTCCTCCCAGGACGCGGCTGAGTGCGCGGATCCGGCGCCGCCGATCGACGGCGCCGGATCTTCGGTCCGGTATCTGCGCCAGCTGGCCACCGGCTGGCCCCGCCGTCGGGCCGGCAGCAGACGGTAGACGGCGCCGGGCAGGACGCTGCTCATCGAGGACAGGTCCCGGCCCTTCTCGACGGCGGTGGCCGGCAGATGCACAACCGCCCCGACCGGCCGGCCGGTCGGGGCGGCGCTCGGCCACCAGCGCCACGGCGATCCTTCAGTGACGCCTCAACCAACTGGGGAGCGAACAACACACCTGGCCGTCTTCAAGGCTCTCGCCGCAGTTGCGTGAAGGGCCGCCGCGAAGGTCGCTCCCCAGCAGCCACGACCTGGCCGGCCGTGACCTGGGGAAGATTGGGGAGCAGTGACGCGATCCCCTTCCCCGGCCAACGCACACCCTGAGCAGCCGCCCGCGCAGGACGACTCGTCGCGTTCCGCACAGGGCGCGCAGGCGGCGCCTCAGGGCTCGCGGCGAATAGTTCGCAACCAAAGTGATTCCGCCGGACCGCCGGTTTGTGTACGTGCTTCCGGGCGCTCTTACCCAGGCGGGCGCTTCGCACTGATCCTGATGATCGGCCAGGTCGCCGCTGAACCGTGGCCCTCGGCCTCCCACGCCAGCTTGTTCCTATGAGAGGAAACTTGTGGCCATCGGAATTCGCCTGCCGCGCGGCTTCGCCGTCCTGGGCGCCGCCCTGCTCGCCGCCGCCGCCGTTCCGCTGACGGCGTCCAGCGCCGCGGCGGCGTCCCCCATCTGCCTGAGCGGCAAGCTCCAGTACGACTACCAGTCGGCCGAAGCCGGCACGGGCAAGCCCACGATGACCAAGCCGGTCCGCAACGCGAACGTCCAGCTGTGGGGCAGGGAGAAGTCCACCGACACCCCGCACCAGCTCACCGCCGACTACCAGTACACCGGCGTCAACGACGGCGGCTTCAACCTCTGCTACACGCCCACCTCCACCACGTCGATGAGCAGCATCTGGGTGCGGTCCCGCACCGAGAGCACCAAGCTGTGGAAGGTCAGCGACACCACCGGCACCCCCTACACCCTGGACTCGCCGACCCTGACCAACGTCGCCGCCAGCACCTCCGTCGGCACCCTCAAACCGTCCGCCGACACCGCGCGGGCCTGGCACGCCTTCGATACCGTCAACCTCCTGTGGTGGTACCGCAACAACCCCACCAGCGACTGCTGGTCCACCCACGAGCCGAACAGCAACGCCTGCACCGAGCTCAACGTCCAGTGGAGCGCCAACTCGGCCGACGGTCCGTACTACGACCTGGCGGGCACCGTCCACCTGTCCGCCGCCGACCCCGACTCCGAGCACACCGTGCTCCACGAGTCCGGCCACTTCCTCATGCACCGCCTGTACAACGGACGGTGGCCGGCCATCACCAACTGCAGCCCGCACTACATCAACCTGGCCAGCTCCGGCACCTGCGCCTGGGCGGAAGGCTTCGCCGACTCCACCGCCGCCTACCTCCTCGGGGACCACCGCTACGTGTGGCCCAACGGCAGCAGCTACAGCTTCACCTACACCACCGGCTGGAACACCGGGGACCAGGTCCAAGGCAACGTGGACGGCTCACTGCTCGACCTGTGGAACAACCTCGACGACGGCTGGAACAGCACCATCAACGTGATGGCCGCGCAGACGCCCTCCACCTTCGCCGAGTACTTCAAGACCGACCGGCCCACGGCCAACCCCCCGCTCGCCACCACCGCAACCGCGCTCACCTACCTGGCCGCCCACGCCATCAACTACGGCCCCACCATCGTGGGCGACGGCCGGACCCACGCCCTCTCCAACAGCGGTGGGATGGCCCTGGAACGTGCCGACCAGTGCGGCACCTCCGGCAGCTCCCCCGCCATCCTCAACACCTACGACCCCACGCGCGCCAAGCAGCAGTGGACGCTGCGGGCGTATCCGAACGGCACCGCGAAGCTCATCGACGGCTGCCCGGACGCCCTGGTGCTGACCGCGCCCACCACCGCCGGCGGCCAGGCCACCCTACGGGCCGTCAACTCCTCCAACCCCTACCAGGACTGGCAGGTCACCCAGAACGCCAGCGGCACCCTGACGATCACCAACCCGGCGACCGGATACTCCCTCGACAGCGCCGCCGTCACCCTCGGCGCCGCCGTCACCGCCAACCCGGCCGCCAACGCCAACACCCAGAACTGGGCCGCCCTCACCTGACAGCCCGCAGCGCGCCGGCGCTCCCGCAGCCCCCGGCCGCGGGAGCGCCCCACCCACCAGCACACGAGCCTGTCCACAGGCGCGCCGCGCGCTGGATCACTGCTGGACCCGTCCATCACGCACGAAAAGGCGCGCGGCCGCGCGGTGCGGTGCGCGCGGCGGCGCGGTGCGGTGCGCGCGGCGGCGCGGTGCGGTGCGCGCGGCGGCGCGGTGCGGTGCGCACGGCGGCGCGGTGCGGTGCGCACGGCGGCGCGGTGCGGTGCGCACGGCCGCGCGGTGCGGTGCGCACGGCCGCGCGGTGCGGTGCGCACGGCGGCCCTACCGGGCCAGGCGCTGACCGAGCGCCACGCGCAGCAGGGCGAGCGCGTCGGCGGCACTCGCGCAGCGCGGTTCCTGGACGCCCGGGTTGGTCGGCCAGGTGGGGCTCCACATCTACGAAGACCCAGCCGGTCAGAGGCAGCTGCGGCGCACCCCGGGGCGGGCTGCCGGAACCTGGTCGGCGCCGCGCGGGCGGCCAGAAGCTGGTCGTGCCGGTCCATTCACGCTGTACACAGACCGGTCACCAGTAGCAGCCAGGGCCTCCTGGCGCTCGTCACTGCGCCGGTCGACGTGCGCAACCTCGAACCTGCGCGCAGTGGTCTGGCGTGTCCAGAGAAGCATGATCGAGGCGGCCAAGGTGAGCAGCGCGGCCCCGCCCCATAGCGTCGGTACCAGGCCGGCGACGAAGTCGGATCCGCTGCGGTAACTCCCGCAGACGGAGAACACGGTGGAGCCGACGGCGACTCCGAGGACGCCTCCGGTCTCCCGTAGGGCGCTGTTCACGCCGGCTGCGGGGCCCTGCTGGGCCGGGCCTGCGCGGGTCATCAGTAGGTGGGCGGAGGGGGTGAAGAAGAGGGCCATGCCGATTCCGCCAGCGAGCAGTCCTGGGACCTGGGTGGGGTAGGCGACGTCGGGTACGGCGGTCGTGGCGAGCCAGGCCAGGCCGAGGGCGCTGAGTCCCAGTCCTGTGGCTGTCAGGGCCCTGGCGTGGCGGTCGGCCCATCGGCCGGCCAGCGGGGCCACCAGCAGTGGCATGGCTGTCCACGGCAGCATGTGCAGCCCGGCCTGCAGCGGAGTTTGTCCCTGCACGGTCTGGAGGAACTGGGCGAGTAGGAAGACCGCGCCGAAAACTCCGGCGTGCAGGAGGAAGCCGGCCGAGTTGAGGGCGGTGAAGTACCGGTCGCGTAGCAGGGCGGGATCCAGGAGCGGGGCTTGGGCGCGATGCTGCCAGGCGAGGAAGCAGCCCAGCAGGGCGGTGCCGGCTGTGGCGACGGCGATGCGCAGTGGGGTGTTGCCATCGCCCAGGCCGGTTCCCGTCACCGCCAGGAGGATGCCGAGCAGGCCGAGGCCGGCCAGGGCGGTCCCGAGCAGGTCGAGTCGGGCGTGCGTGCCCCGGCTCTCGCGCAGCCGCCCTCTGGCGAGTGGCAGCAGCGCGCAGCCGATCGGGACGTTCAGCCAGAAGATCCCACGCCACGACCCGCACGCCATGACCGCTCCACCGACCAGCGGGCCGAGCGCTACGGCCACCCCGATTACCGCGCCCCACAGGCCCAGGGCGAGCCCGCGCCGTCGCTCTGAGACGGCGTCGGTCAGCAGGGTCAGGCTCAGCGGCTGAATCAGGGCCGCGCCCGTGCCTTGCACGACACGGGACACCAGCAGCGGCCTGACCCCCGGTGCCAGGGCCGCGAGAGTCGAGCCGGCGGTGAACAAGGCCAGCCCGGCGGTGAAGACTCGCCGGCGACCGTAGCGCTCGCCGAGGACCGCGGCCGGCAGCGGGAGCACGGCCAGGGTGAGTGTGAAGGCGTTGACCAGCCAGCCCAGCTCATGGGCATCGAGTCGCAGGTCGGTGCGAAGGACCGGCAGGGCAGCGGTGACGATGAGGTGGTCGAGGCCGCATACGAATCCGGCGATCGCGGTGATGATGCAGGTCCACCGGGCAGTTCGTGGGCTTCGTGCGCCGTCCTGGCAAGCCGCGCCTCGAACTGCCCTCACCGGACGGCGGCCTGCGCGGCCGGGTTATGAACCGGCGGTGCTGCGGGTCGGGAGGCCGACTGCCAGGGGACGCAGCGGACGGAAAGCTCGCCGGTTGGGCTGGTCCGCGGGAAGAACGATGCTCCCGGTCGGCGGTGGATCTCTCGCATCGCCTCCGGCACGCTCAGGTCGTAGGCGTGGTCGCCGAGGTAGCCGGGCTCGCTCGGCGGGCCGGAGGGGCAGGGGGAAGAGGATGTCCGGTATCGGTGGGCGTGGCCTGCCGTCAGGATCGCGGGCAGGGCGCGGTTCTGATAGAGGCGGTAGCCGTCCGGTGAGGGGTGGAAGCCATCCGGGCAGTAGAGCGCTCGCGGGTGGCTGCGGAACTCCGGTGCTGTCAGCGACACCACCGCCGCCCCGGCCCGCAGTGCGGCGGCGGTCTGCAGACTCGCGAGCCGCTTGGACCTCCGTCGGCCCAGCGGGCGGGCCCAGCGGCGTACCGCTCGCGCCGCTGATACGTCAGGGCAGGAGGTGACCACCACCTGCCAGCCGCCGGCCCGCAGGCGCTCGACATGGCCGGCGAGCCGGGCCGCGGTGCGGCGCAGGCTCACCGGGAGAAACACGTCGTTGCCGCCGATCTGGACGATCGCCACTCCCGGCTCCTGCGCCGCCACCGTGCGAATCTGGCGGCTCATCGAGGCGGTGGTGGCGCCGGCCCGGGCTTCCACCTGGACCTCGACCGGGCAGTCCAGGCCCGCTGCCAGTGCGTCGGCCAGGACGGCGGCGACGGTCTGCTCGACCCGGGTCACCCCGACCGTGACGGCGGAGGAGTCGCCGAGCACCGCCAGCCGAAGCGGTTCTCCGTGGGTTGGGCCGCGCAGCCCCTGCGGGTCGGGCACGCCCGAGCCGTCCCACAGGGGGTTGCGCAGCACGAGCCGGAACCCGGCGCGGGCGCCCGCGCGGCGTGCCCTGCGCGCTAAGCGGTCGCGCAGGGCACGCCGGGAAGCCGGGGACGGGGGCATGGACGGGGGCATGGATGTCTCCTCTGATTGGCGCGGTGGATCGGTCCGACGAATTTCGGCGGTGCCGGACATGCGTCGTCCGCAAGCCGTCGGACCGGGCCGTAAGACGGTCGCGGTCCCTGCGTGTCGGACCGTGTTCGGCCTGATCGGGACGTGTGCGGCCCGTGGCTGAGCGGGCTGGCCGGAGGGCATCGGCGCTCGTGCGGTCGGTGTCAGCCGGTTCGGGCGGGGGCCGTGAGACGGGTACCGGAGGTGTCGAAGTCGAGGGTGGCTCCGAGCGGGTTCTCGTCGGCGTAGCGGTGGTCCGCGGTGTCGATGACGAGGGCGAGCCGGTGTCCGGGGCGGATGGTCCAGGCGGTGGCGGGTAGAACCACGTCCACTGGCAGCGGTCTCCCGGCGGGTTGGCCGTAGAAGGAGTAGGGCGTGTGGCTCAGCAACCGGGCCGTTCCCAGAGGGTCCACGTCGTACAGGTAGCTGACGAATGTGCCGTGGTCGGCGGAGCCGGTCACAGTGGTGTGCAGCCGCGGTGAGCCACGCAGTGCCCAAGGAGTGTCGAGCGGTCGGCTCTGCCACACGGCGGCCAGGGGCGGGACAAGCAGCGGGAGCACGGTGGTGGGCGGCAGGCCTACGGTGTCGAGGCGACCGGCAGCCGGGAAGAGACCGGAGTCGGCCGGCGAGTCGGCGCCGGCGACCAGGCGGACGGAGTCGGCGCCCGGGAGGGCAGGCTCGAGCTGTACCGCCCTGAGGGCGAGGTCGAGGGCGGCCCAGGTCGGGTAGCTCTCCAGCCGGTCGTCGTCGCGCGGGCGCATCAGGACGGGCCCCAGTGCCTGGGCGCCGTTGGGCCGGCCGCGCAGGAAGTGGTCCAGCCAGTCGGTGGCGTGCTCCCACACCCGGGCCTCGGGCTGGAGCAGGTCCGCTTCGCGGGCGCTGGAGTCACCGTGGCCGCCAGGACTCATCCACAGTTGGCGGGGGCCGGTCAGGGCGTCCAGGAAGTGGCCGCTCTGGCCCGCGGGGACCAGCGGGTCGCTCCATTCGCCTGCCATGAACACTGCGGTCTGATGGGCGTTCAGCTCCGGTACGAAGGAGGCCGGCGAGCGCTGCGTGGTCCAGTCGCGGACCGCCGCGATGTCCTCTCCTGAGCGGATCCGGGCCATGGCATCGCGCGTGGCCGGGCTCAAGCGGCCGTTGAGCCGGCCGATGACCTCCTGAAACGTCACCATCGTGCCGGCTGGGGTGTTGCCCGGATAGAAGGAACCCGCGAGGTCGGTCCACGGACACAGCGCAGCCACCGCCTTGATGCGGGCGTCGTGGGCGGCCGCGTTCAGGCTGAGCGCCGCGCCGTAGGAGGAGGAGAGCATCCCGATCCGGTCCGGGTCGGCGCGGGTGTGCGCCAACGCCCAGCTGATCACCTCGGAGGCGTCGGAGACGTCGGCGGGGCCGGTCATGTCGATCTCGCCACCCGAGCGCCGCAGCCCGCGCGGGTCGTAGGCGACCACCAGGTATCCGGCCCGCGCCAGCTCTCGGTGACGGTCGATGATGGTGTCCAGCGGCATGGCCCACCAGGCGCCGGGAATGACGAGCAGCGGGTGCGGTCCGGGCCCGGCGGGCTGGTACACGTCCACGGCGAGCGCGGTGCCGTCCGGGACGTGGACAGTGGTGCTGTAGGTACTCCCTCCACTCGCCTCGGCGCTGTCGACGGCCGGGAACGCAGTGGCGGCTTCAGCCGCCGCGACCGGCCCAAGGACGCCGCAGAGCGCCAGCATCGAGGCCAGCAGCACGCGCGGGGCCACCCGCCGGCCGACCGACGCGACGCGGTTGCCTGTCATCGGTTCACTGCGGGCTGACGGCGCAGCGCCTGCTCGATCACATCGGCGGCTCGGGCGGCGCCGCCGGCCTCCTGGACCTGACGGCGCATCGCGGCGACAGCGCGCGCGACGTCCGAGTCCGCGGCGACCTGCAGGACCGCCTCGCGCAGGGCCTGTGGCGTCGCCAGCTCCCGCGGCAGGTGCATCCCCAGAGACAGCTGCTCGATCTGGTGGGCGTTGGCCCGCTGCTCGGCCATCTGCGGCACCGCGACCAGCGGAACGCCGTACGCCAGGGCCTCCATCGTGCTTCCCATCCCGCCATGAGTCACGAACGCGCTCGCCTGGGCGAGGACGCTCAGCTGCGGCACGCTGGAATGGATCTCGATGCTGTCGGGAACCGGCCCGATCTCCCGGGGATCGACACCCGCTCCGACAGACATGACGACGTGCCAGGGCAGCTCCGCGAACGCCTGCACGCACGCACGGTAGAAAGACGGCCGGCGCGTGTACTGCGAGCCGAGCGAGACCAGCAGGACCGGAAGACCCGATGCCGGGGCCTGCCAATGCCCCTGGTACGAGCGGTCTCCGAGCGCCGGACCGACGAACGCGACCTTCTCGGCAGCCACGGTCTCCGCACGTCGCTGGAAGCTGCGCGGGAAGAACGCCACCGCCTCGCGGGGCGCGAGCGTGAGTTCGTGGACCGAGGCGGTGACGCCGTGGGAGGCCAGTGCGGCGGCAAGTTGCGCGTACCCCGGAATCTGCGCGATGTCCGCCACCCCGAGCAGCTCCTGGACGATCCCCTCGTAGGGCAGATGGGTGGGCGCCAGCTGAACGGCCGGCACCCGCCAGCGCGCGGCCAGCAACGGGCCGGCCCACGCGTACATGTCGTACAGCACGATCTCGGGATGGTCGTCGGCGAACGCCGCCGCCAGGTCGGGAAGCGCGACGACGGTCTGCATGACGGCCTGGGTGACCCCCGCCGCCAGGTCCTCCGGCGCCTCCTGGCCCGCAGCGGCGTCCTGGTAGACCACCGGGGTCGCCCCGACAGCCTTCACCTGCGCCGCGAACTCCTCCGTGACCGCATAACTCACGCGGTAGCCCCGTGCGACGAGCTCCGCCACCACAGCAAGCGTCGGGTTCACATGCCCGTGCTGCGGGACGTTGAACACCGCGACGTGCCCCCTGCCTCCCACGGCGGACCGGGATGCCGGGAAAGCGGCACGAGCGTGGGGAAGAACAGTCACGGTGGCTCCATCGGATAGACCATCACCGCCAAAGCGGGCGGGATCATTGCAGCGATCAACTGCCGTCCAGCAGCGAGGAACCGGCCGATACCGCCTAGTTCGCCCACACGAGGCCGGCGCCCCACGGTTGGTTGACAGACCACCGGACCACCCCCTGCCGCCGCACCCCGGGCCCGGCCGACACACGGCACAGGTGGTACGTCCCCGGCGAGCCGACCGGCCGCCGGCCTGGCCATCCGCGCGGCCCTCCTGCAGCATCGCGTACGGCGCCCCGCTCAACGCAGGCCGCGAGTGGTGGCGCGAACACCTGAACCCGACACCCGACGACCCGTCAACGTTCGACCTGTCCGAGCTGACGGTCCGCCCCCGCTGGCGCAAGACCGGCACCGCCGACCGCCTCCACCAAGAGCTGCTCACCGACCGCCCCGAACACCTCGCCGTGCTCCTGGTCGACCCCGACCACCCCCGTGTCCAAGCCCTCTACGAATCCCGGGACTACCAACAGATCGACATCCGCCAACGCTTCCCCAACCCCCCGCCACACCGTCACACAGCGCTTGCCGCGGTACCGCTTCTACGATCCGTCACCGGGCAGGTACCGCCGGGAGGGCGGCGTGGGGATGCGGGAGCCGGAACGGATCAGGGCTCGCCGGGCTGAACTGGACACGCTCGCTGCGGAGCTGGCCATGCAGCTGCAGGAGGTCCAGGCCGAGCGAGAGACGCTCGTGATCGCCGGGCGGGTCCTGAACCGGCTGGCCGAGCCGGCCTACGAGGAAGGCTCGGGGCCGTCGTCGCCGAACTGCCGGTGTCGGGTCATCGAGCGGTGAGGACGTGCGCCCACGGCTCATCGATGTCGGCCAGGCCCAGCACGGCCGCCACGTTGTCGAGCATTCCGGCGCCGAACCAGCGCCGTACGGCGTCGTCGTCGCCCAGCAACTGCCGGACGGTGTCGACCTGCTTGGCGTAGCACCGGCGCACGGCCTGTGCCACCAGCGGCTCGCCGGCGGCACAGTTCGCGTGCATGAGGAAACGCAGGATGCTCCGGTCCGCGACGAGCGCGGCGTAGGCGCCGCGCGCCGCGTCCAACGCCGCCTCGGGCGCAAGCCCGGTCCCACCCGACGCCGGTGAGTGAGCGAGCAGCGTTTCGGTCATGACGACGGACACGTGGTCGACCACCGCCGCGAACAGTGCTTCCTTGTTCGGGTACAGGCGATACAGATACGGCTGGGAGACGCCGACCAAGTCGGCGATCTCGTGCGTCGTCGTACCGTAGAAGCCTTTTTGCGCGAAGCACTCGACCGCGGCGGCCACGATGGCCCGGCGTCGTTCGTCGCTCTTCGTACTGATACCGGCGGCAGGCATGGGCGTCAGTCAAACACGGCTCTCCTCAGCCTCCAAAAGTCACGCTGAGGTCGGAGTCGGACGGCACGTCGTCGGGTGTGAGCGCCTCGATCGCCACCAGCGGGTTCCAGTAGTCCAGGTAGTGGGTGATGCGCGCGTCGTCATCGGTCCGCACGACGGAGATGCACGTCTGCTCGTACGGCTTGCCGGTCGGCAGCGCGGTGCCCTTCGAGCGGAATTCGGCGATCACGAGACTCGGGTCGACCGTGTCGTGGAAGACCAGGTCGACGAATTCCACGTCGAAGGTCTCGGGAAAGTTGCTCATGTGCGCGAGCAGTGCGTCTCGCCCCGTCACCCGCTGGGGCACGCCGGCCGGCGCGTACGGAAACTCGAGCACCGCGTCCGGGGCGAACAGCTCCACCCATTCCTCGACGCGTCCCGCGGCTGTCAGGCGCAGGTGCTCGGCCAGGGCGTGCTGGGCAGCGGCACGGCGGGCGGCGTCGTCTTCCTTGACTGTCATCTTCACTCCTACGTTAGTGATCGACCTATAACCTACCACGCCGTGAACCGTTTCGGGTAGACGAGCAGAGGCAACACCCGAGGGATCCCGGCTGCGGGCCTTCGTCGAACGCCACCGCCCCAGTATCGGCGCCGAGCAGAGCGCGGCGCAGCCGGCGGCCTGCGCCCGGTGGTGGCGGACCTGCGCCCTCGCCGAGGAGAACCCGACCACCGGCGAGAAGAAGAGCACCGCCACTGCCGGGACCCGGACCGACCCGAGCGCGCGCAAGAGCACCAACACCACCGCCAAGGGCCGAGAAGACCTGCGCGCCCTGACCAAGGCCGAGCTGTACCAGCGGGCCACCGACCTCGACATCCCCCACCGCTCCACCATGACCAAGGAACAGCTGCAGGACGCCCTCGAACACACCCCCCTCGGTCGCCGACGCAGCGCCTGACCACCCGTCGCCTCGCCCGGGCCGGCCCGCCGTGCCGGGGCACCGGTTCGCGGTTTCTCAGCCTCCGGGTGCCGGCAGCCGCACCACCACCCGGACTGGAGGACTACCACCAGCGCGTCCTGGACTCCATCGAACCCGCCCGGGAAGCTACCGCCCCGCAGTAGCCACCGCCCCAGCAGAGCGTCGGCCCAGTGAACCGGGCCGACGCTCTGCTGCCCCGGCGCCGCCGTTGACGGCGACCGGCTCCCTATCAGCAGAACGCCTCCCACCTGGTTCCAAGTGCGGTCCGCCGCGCCCTGCGGTGCCCCTACGAGGCCGTGGTCACCCGTAGAAGGCCGCGGCCTGGGGGCCGGGCTGGATCAGCAGGGCATCCAGGGGGCGGGTGCCTGTGGGCTGGACGACCTCCAGCCATTGACCCGTGCGGGGCAGGGCGGGCGGTCTCAGCTACTCACTGGTTTCGCGACGGCCCGGGCGGCTTCATCGTCTGCTCCGGCCCGGCGATAGGCCGCCGCAGATGCCTCCCGCACGGCCCGCACCTGGATGCCCGACCGGTCGGCAGGTCACCGTGCTGGCCGTCCAAGCCGCCGCTGCCCCGCAACCGGCCCGTCCCGACGCCGGCGCACCATGGCGGACGAGTGCCCTCTACCTCGCCACGCACCCGCACAGCGCCGCACACGAGTTGGGTGCGCGCCTGGTGCGGGCCGGCCGTGCCCTGGACGATCTTGGTGTTGGCCTCTTCCAGGGTGATGCCCCAGGTCTCGTTCAAGTCCGAAGGACGAAGACCCCGCTGAATGACGGGCTCGTTGGGGTACCTGAGTTCGAGGCCCTGCTCTCCCGAAGCTATTGCCGGCTGTCGAGGTCCCCACGGATGGCTCCGGCCGGTGGCCCACCCAGGCGCCAGCGACATCAAAGTCACCCTGCCGATGACGACATGCCCAGCCGCAGGTTATCCGATGAGTGTTCGCTGTTTCCGCCAGCGGGCCTGGTGGAAGATCGGTTCGATGGCGTCGCCGAGAACGCGTGCATGGGCTGGTCCGTGCCCCCGGGGTCGAAGAAGCCCACCATGTCGCCGAGGAAGCTTTCGCCGTGCTGATGGACGCGGGGGTCTTGGGCGACGCGGTCGCCGGCGGCGGTGAGCCAATCGCCGATCCAGAACAGAAGTTCGGCACGGGCGGTGATGACGATCGTCGCGGCGTACTCGGCGAAGCGGGCGGGGTGGCGATCGGCTCGGCGACGGACGTCGTCGGGACGGTCGGGAGATCGTGCCGCTGGGGCGGTCACCCTCAACGGCACCGAGGCGCGGCGCATCCTGTGCCGCAGATCCGGCCAGTCGGAAGGCCGCAGGCCCGTATCCTCACGGGCCACGAGCATGGGCATCGGATGGGTGTCGCCGCTGGCGGAGGCCATCGGATGGGCGCCCGGTGGGACCGGGATGTAGATCGCGCTGTGCGAGCTCGCCGCGGCGACGCGGAATAGAGCGCCGAGCCGGAGGAGATCGGCGCGGCTTGCGTTCAGATACCCGACTTGGTAGTTGGGCGGGTGGACGAAAGTGTTGCGGAGCATGGGACCGGCACTCAGGATCCGGCTGAGCCCGGATCCGGGATCGGCAACAGGGTGGCTCGTCACCCGCAACCGCATCCGCCCGTCGCCAACCCCCATGCGCCAAGTACAACACGCGCGCCAGTGGCCGCAGGCTCCATTTTTTGCGAGCCCTGGGAGCCCCCCGCGGTGCAGGGCACAACCATGGTCCCAAAGCAAGCACCTGAGCGCTCTCGAAACTCGGCGACATCCGCGGCACGGAGTGCTCTCGCCGCTGAGCAACAGGTGCTCTCACTACTCGCCTACAAAGTCATCCAGGATGACCTGCACCAGCACCTCGCCGGCACGCTCACCCCCGGCACCGTGCAGCGCGAACTCATCGACGTCGCCAGCGGACGCACCGACGTCACCTACACCCCAGAGCCCGGCAGCCGCTTCGTCGCCGAGGTCAAACGCCGCGACACCAGATGGACGCGCGAACGCATCGAGAAGAGCTACCTCGCGCAGGCCGCCAACTACACCGCCACCGGGCCGCCCTTCGGCGTGCTCCTGGTCGGGGACGACAGCGGCCACGCCAGCGGCTACCGGAGCGTCGAGGACGGCGTCTGGATCATCCACCACGCGCGCAGCGCCACCGAGGTACCCCGGCTCATCGTGGTCGGCGTCCTGCCGATCGGGCGCCCAACCCCGTCCGCGCTACGCATGCCCCGGACCTGACCTGACCCCACTGCGACTCACGGATCCCATCCCGCTCGCCTGGCACCTTCAGCGGCTCGAACAACGCGAGCGGGCAACCCGATGACCATGCGAAGCCCCGCAGCCGCTCGGACGAGAGCGTGACCGCGGTGCTGACCGACGCCGACCCGGACGGCATTCCGGTCGGGGTGCCGGGCTGCGACTGGCTCGTCAGGCAAGGTGGGCCAGGTGGAGCAGGGCGTGGACCACGTCGCCGGCAAGGGCCCCAGCTGCGGCGGCGGCTGTGGCGTGCAGGAGCGCCCGGTGCAGCCGGTGTCGCCGGCGGCGAGCGGGCCTGGGCTGTCGGGTCCGGCGGGTGCTGCGGTGTGACACGTTCGTCCTCTTTCCGGATTGGGGACTCGTGCCACCCGTTACCTTTTGACGGGTTGTCGGTGCGGGGCGGCTGCTTCGTCTTCTGTCTCCAGCCTGGCGGCCGGGCCCCATCGGGTGCATGCCGCGGGCCGCGAATCTGGGTGTAGGTTCTGCGCCATGACGGACCCTCACGACGGCACCTGGGTGGAGGGCACGGCCGCCGAGTTGGTGGCGGACGCGATGGCGCTGGGGGTGGAGAAGGTCAGCACCCGGATGGTGGCTGACTGGGTCGGCGACGGCCTGCTGGCCAGCCCCGGCTTTCGCAAGAGCACCCGGCACGGCAGCGACGAGCGGGTCTTCTCCCCCGAGCAGCGCTGGCTGTTCACCGAGCTACTCAAGGCCCGCCAGCGCTCGTCCCTCAAGCGGATCCCGCACCACACCCTGACCCGGATGGTCTTGTACCTGTGGCTGGTGGAAGACACGGTGGTGCCCACCGAGCAGGCCCGGCGAGCTTGGCGCACATACGCCCGCGCCACCGGCCGGCACACCGGGCCCGGCCGCCGCAGGCTCGCCCAGCGGGTCGTCGAGCAGCTCGCCCACCCGGAAGCCACCTACCGTCAGCGGCGCACCGCGCTGCTGCTCATCGAGGCCGGGGAGAAGAGCAAGCAGCCCGACTGGGAGAAGCTGTCCCCGGTCATCGCCCAGCTCGCCTCCCCGTGGCTGGTCCCCGGCACCCCCCGGATCGAGCGCTCCCTCGGCCCGGCCTGGCTGCCGGGCACCGCCACCCAGCTCGTGGGGATGTGGTGGGCCACGCAGCAGGTGACGGAGCTTCTGCTCAACAAGAGGATCAAGGAGCCGGTCCTGGACGAGGTCCGCGCCGTGTTCCGGGCGTCGTGGTCCGACTACCAGGCCCGGCGCGCCGGGATGGCGGCGGCCAGCGGGGAGTACGGGCGCATGTTCGCGCCGCCGGCCAGCGCCGAGGCCCGGATCAAGGAGACGGTGGAGGCCTTCGTCGGTGAACTGGCCGGGGTGCTCGGCTTTATCACCGCCGCGATGGAGGCCGCCGACGCCGGCGCGGTGCCCGAGAGGCGCTCAACGCCGAAACGTGATCCGGCACTCGGCAGACCAAAAAGCCCCGTGATCCATGAGCCAACCATTCCCGATCTGTCTCGCTGAATCTGGACCGCAGTCACGAGTGCCACGTCCGCCAGGTTCGGTGAGACCGGACAGCCGCAGCCCTGCATCAGTGCTGCACGCAGCGGTGCAGCGGCAGCGGCCGGACGTTCCCGCTGTCCAGGTAGCAGCGCGACATGTTCTCCCGTCACCGGCCGTAGCCGCTCGCCCCCTTGTCCTGCTGCCCGCCGGCCCCTTGTCCGGGGTTGTCCCGCGCAACGGCCCGGTTGTCCCGTTGCGCATGCGCAACGGCTTTCCCGCCACCATGCGCATGCGCATCCGGCTGACCGCCCAGCCGAGGCCTGCGGAACCCGCGTCTGCGATCCCCGTCGCACCGCACCCACCTGCGGCGTCGCACCCGGCGGGCAGCCCCCGCACCCGCCCTCGCGCATGGCGAGCCGGGCGGCCGCGACCCGAATCGCACTGTCGCACCCGGCTCCGGCCGTTGCGCAGCCAGCGGCCGCGCGGGCTGCGCGCCGACGGTGCAGCATGCGCTGTTGCTGCGCCGCCGGAAGCAGCAGTGTGTAGCAAGGGCCGCCTTGCTACACGGGGGCAGCAGGACGCCCGGGTGTAGCAAGGTCCTTGCTGCTCCCGTGACCGTCCGGTCCGGCGGGCGGTCGCACCGGCATGACGACTTTCCAAGGCGGGCGGCGACTACTGCTCCACGAGGGCCGGGTAGTCCTCCAGCAGTTCTCCGTACAGCGGCAACCGCCGGATCTGCGCCAGGACGCTGTCGGCGACCGGCCGGGCCGCCTTGTAGGCGCTGGGGCCCTTCTCCCGCCTGTCGAACGGCATGCCGCCACTGGCGTGGATCTCCCGGCGTCCGAGGTTGGCCATGGCCCTGATCACGACGCTGGCCCGCACTCGGCCGCGGCCCTGCGGGTCGTCCGGCACGACCGCCTGGGCAATCTGCGGGATGGTGACCCAGACATCGGGCGTGCTGCAGATCCGCCAGACCGCGGCCAGCTGCTCGGTCGCGTCCAGGAGTCCCACCCAGCGGTGCAGCATCGCCCCGTCCCAGTGCTGGACGAACCAGCCGCCGTGCTGGATCCACACCGTCGGCCCTGGCGCATGCCTCACCCCCGTTTCGGGAGGCTGCACGGCATTGACAGCCCCGAGACCATAGGCGGCGCGGACCGCAGCCATGGCCTCTTCGAACGTGCTCTTCTCGGTGTCGATGACGATCTGCACGAACGGCCTCCCCTGACGCCTGCTCAGGCCACCGTAGCGAGCCGGCACCGGGCCGGAGCGAGGTTCGGCCGAGCTGGGCATGGTCTGGTCCGTGTTCGGCACCGCCTTCACCGACAATCTCGCCGCGGTGGCCGGCTACGCCGCCGACACGGGCAGGCCTGCCCCCCTGCCGAAGTGGTCTGGGGCGGTCGGCCGGTCGGGACCATCATGAAGAACCTGCGCACCGCCCAGCGGCGCACCAAAGCCCTGGAGCGCCGCGCGGAGGCTGGCGAGACCGGCCTCGACTGGGCCGGGCGCTGACCGCCGACCGCAAGGCTGCCCTGGACGCCATCGACCCGGCATGGTGCCCCACCTGGTCGGAGGAGTGGCAGCGGTGCTTCGCCCTGGCCTGGCGCCACGTGAAGGAGGGCGGCACGCTCGCCGGAGCCGAACCGGATTGAGCACCCGGACCGCAGCGGGCAGTCTGCGACGGGACCACTCCAGCGGAGAGGCCGTTTCTGCGTGGTTCAGCCCGCGCCGTCGATCTTGGTCGATACAGTCTGAACGCCATGCCAATGACCTCTCTTGGGGAGACCCAGATGACGCTTCAGGCTCAGTTCGCGCAGGCACAGGCCGATTCCAAGACGCTCTCCGAGCGCCCGGACAACATGACGATGTTGAAGCTGTACGCCCTGTTCAAGCAGGGCAGCAGCGGGAACGTCCAGGGCGAGCGCCCAAGGATGACCGACTTCGTCGGCCGGGCCAAGTGGGACGCCTGGAACGAGGTCAAGGGCACAACACAAGAAGACGCACAGCAGCAGTACATCGACATGGTCGAGAACCTGAAGAACTGACGCCCAACTGCTCTGAGGGCGGAACCGGCTGCGCGGGCCGTCGGCTCGCCTTCCCCTGCGCTGCCCCTTCTCCATCTTGTCAGCACGATGAGGGCCACCAGAAGCACTGACGCGCCCGCGAGCCGCCCAGTGGTATCGGGTCTCCGGGCTGCCACGGCGCCTGGCGTTCCTATCCCGGCTACCCCAGGCCGCGAGCGCCTCCGTCAGTTCCGGCAGGGCCTCTGACCTCAGCGGTCAATCTTCCGTGACACAAACCGGCATCCGTCATCTGCCTCCGTGTCGGCGGCGGTTGAAACCAGCTTCACCCGGCGCCGACACTCCGTCGCCTGCGCACCACACGATGAAGCGATCAGTCAGAACAGGATGATCGGATTGGTGAGTGCGGCGACGGTCCCGTCGGGATGGCGGACCTCGATGCGGACGAACGCCGAGTCCTCGGCTGTCGTGTACCACTGCACCAGACCTGCTCCATCACCCGGAACGGCCGCGCGGTGAACCTTCCCCCGATCGGTGTGGAAACTGACGGTCGCCGCCGGCACGCCCTGTATCGCTGCGCGGACCTCGACTTGCCCACCATGCGTTGCGAGCCGCTCCCCCACTCCGGCGATGTGACCCTCCAAATGGGCCACGAACGACACCTCCACGGCCGCCGACTCGGCGATCCAGCTCCGGCCCGAGCGGATCCCCGCCAGGATCGCCTCCGTGCTCAACTCCTCGGCGAAGACCACCGTGTGAGGTATGCCGATCTGCCCTTCCAAGTGCGTGTCGCTGCTGCCCATCGCCGGCCGCCACGAACCCGTCTGAATGTCGGCTGCGAGGCTTCGCCCCCATTCGGCCAGGGCGACCTCGTTGTCAGCCTGCCAGGGCTGGTCCGAAGTCCATGGCCCGTTCCACACCTCCACCACGTCGAAGCCCTGGAAGGAGTACATGAAGTCGCCTGATGGATAGGGCGCATGCGGATGCGCCGCCACGCACAGGCCCCTCACCCGATGGACCTGGTCCAGACACTGATCGATCAGTCCGTCGCTGACCCCGTAATTCCAGTCGACGACCTGGCCGGGTCGGAGGCCGAGCGCGAGCCAGTGCCCGGTCTTCGTGGTCACTTCCTGACCGAGAACAATCAAGAAGTCATCGGCGGCCAGATGCCCCCATGCACCGGGTTCCGCAGCAGCTTTGTGCTCTGTCGTCGCGATGAAGTCGAGCCCGGCGGCGCGGGCTCGGACCACCAACTCTTCCGGAGTGAGTTCTCCCCCACCCGAGCGCACGGAGTGGACATGGCTGTCGCCGCGGTACCAGGTCGCCCCGCGTCCGACCGCCCGCACCGGCGGGAAGCTCAAGCCCGACAAGGTTCTTCCCCCTCATAGCCCTGTCGAGGCAACGTGCAAGCAGAGCAACCTGTTCCGTGGCATCGCCGAGTTCCACGTCGCCGAGAAGTCGAGATCACGATCTCATTCTGAAACGATCAGTAGCCCCGGCCGCGCCGTTGGCTGTGATCCAGGTCGACGACCTCGATGCGACACGGCAAGCCGTGATCGAGGCGGGCGGCACGGTCACGGTCGAGGCGTTCGACTTTCCTGGCGGGCGGCGCATTCATTTTCGTGAGCCCGGCGGGAACGAACTGGCCGTCTGGGTTCCGATGAGCCAGGGGTGATGCCCCACCCCCAAGGTCTCGGGCGCTGCTGCGCCCGAAAGATGCCTGCCGAACCGCCGGTGCGGCGGAATGGGTGGTGGGCCAGGCGCAGTTGCAGTAGGCCTGCCGGGTCCGGGCAGGTCGCGACGGTGAGCCAGAGCGCGCCTGACGCGCCGACAGCGGCGACCGGCAAGCACACGTCACCGGGTGCGGCTCTGGCGGACAGCTGAACGCCGCCAGGCAGCCCACCCGCCGCCCGAGGACCTACTCGTCCAGGCGGGGGGAGGGCCTCGTCGCCGGTTTCACCCGGCTGGCCCGGGATTCCAGGTAGCGCTGCTCGGCGATGCTGGCGGTGGCTCTCGCGGCGCGTCGGTAGTGCTCGTGGGCCCCGGCCAGGTCGTCGGTCCGCTCCAGCAGATGCGCCCGCACGGACAGCAGTCGGTGGTGCCCGGCCATCCGCTCGTCACCGTCCAGTGTGGCGAGCAAGGCCAGCCCGGCTGACGGGCCCTCGGTCTCGGCGAGTGCGATCGCGCGGTTGAGGGTGACCATCGGGTTCGGTGCGATCCGTTCCAGGATCAGGTAGAGGGCGTGCACCTGCGGCCAGTTGGTCTCCTCGGTGGTGGCCGCGTCGGCGTGTGTGGCGGCGATGGCAGCCTGCAGCTGGTAAGGCCCCAGCGCCGGCCCGGCCAGCGACGCCCTGGCCAGCGTCAGCCCCTCGTCGATCAGCCGGCCGTCCCAGCGCGTCCGGTCCTGCTCGTCCAGCGGCACCAGGTCCCCGGTCGCGGTCGTACGCGTCTCCCGGCGCGCGTGGGTCAGCAGCATCAGCGCCAGCAGCCCGGTCACCTCGCCGTCCTCGGGCAGCTGCGCGTGCACCGTCCTGGTCAGTCGGATCGCCTCGCGCGCGAGGTCGGGGCGGTGCAGCTCGCTCCCGGAGGAGGCGGTGTAGCCCTCGTTGAAGATCAGGTAGAGGACCTGCAACACGACCCGCAGTCGCTCCTTGCGCTCGGTGCCCTCCGGCAGGGCGAACGTGCTGCCGGCAGCCCTGATGCGCTGCTTGGCCCGGCTGATCCTGGCCGCCATGGTGGGCTCCGGCACCAGGAACGCCCGGGCGATCTCGGCCGTGGTCAGGCCGCCGACCGCCCGCAGCGTCAGCGCCGTCTGGGAGGCCGCGGTCAGCGTCGGATGGCAGCACAGGAACAACAGCACGAGCGTGTCGTCGCTGTCCGACACCTCGGCGGGAGCGACCTCCGCCGAAGTCGCGGACTCCCGTTCGCGGCGGGCCCGCTCGCTGCGCATCTGGTCGATGAAACGACGGGACGCGACCGTCACCAGCCAGCCACGCGGGTTGTCCGGCACCCCCTCGGACGGCCACTGCACGGTGGCGGCGAGGACGGCCTCCTGCACCGCGTCCTCGCAGTCCTCGAACCCGCCGTACCGCCGTACCAAAGCGCTGAGGACCTGCGGCGTGAGCTCACGCAGCAGGTCCTCCGTCACCGGTGCTGTCATGCCTCCAATTGTCCGACAGCGAACATCACCTGCCGCACCTCGACGCCCAGGCCCTCGACCGAGGCATCCGGGATCTGCGCGGCCAACTCGATCGCCCGGCCCTTGTCCTCGCAGTCGACCAGGTAGAAGCCCCCCAGGTGCTCCTTGGCCTCCAGGAACGGGCCGTCGGTGACCACCGGCTGGCCATTGCGCACCGTCACCACGACGGCCTGGGACGGGTCGACGAGGGCCTGGGTGCTGATCAGCTCCCCGGACTGCTTCAGCGCCTCGATGAACGTGCCGTGCCCGGCGCCGATCGCCACCTTCTCCTCGTCGGTCAGCGCGTCCAGCACCGCCGGGTTGATGTGCAGGCTGATCAGGAACTGCATCTCGTACTCCTCGTGGTTCGCGAGCCCCGGCAGGGGCCGTCCGATCGGTTGGTCGGAGCCACTGCGCCCGTCTTGACATCCTCCGCCGGAAAATCTCGCACGAGTTCGATGTCAAGAACCGCTCCGCCGCTCCGACCAAGGGACGAAACCTCGAGAGTCGAGAGAGCGGAGCGTTTCGGACATGCGAGTCAACCGGGCATGGCTGGGGTTGGTCCTCCTCATGCTGCCCACCTTCCTCGTCGCACTGGACACGACAGCGCTGCTCCTGGCGCTCCCACGGTTGAGTGCCGACCTGGGGGCGGGCGGCGTCGAGCAGCTGTGGATCAGTGACGTATACGGATTTGCGGTGGCCGGCCTGGTCATCACGATGGGGACGCTCGGCGACCGGATCGGTCGCCGACGGCTGCTGCTGCTCGGCGCAGCGGCTTTCGCAGTGCTCTCGGTCGTGGCCGCCTTCGCGGTCGACCCGCTGATGCTGATCGTTGCGCGTGCGCTGCTGGGTGTGGCCGGTGCGACGTTGGCGCCGTCGACGCTGGCATTGATCACCAGCATGTTCCGCGACGAACGCCGGCGCGGGAGGGCGATCGCGCTCTGGGCGAGCTGCCAGTTCGCCGGCGGCGCGCTCGGCCCGGTGCTTGCCGGGTTCTTGCTCCAGTACTTCTGGTGGGGGTCGGTGTTTCTGGTCTCGGTGCCGGCGATGGCGCTGCTGCTGATCGCCGGGCCGGTTCTGCTGCCGGAGTCCCGCGGCGAGGGTGCCGGGCGGCTCGACCCGGCGAGCGTCGGCATGTCGCTGGCTGCGGTACTGCTGGTGATCTACGGCATCAAGCAGCTGGCCGTCGGGAGCGCGCCGCTCGTGCCGGCCCTCGCCGTGGTCGTCGGCGCCGCGATCGGCGCCGCGTTCGTGCGCCGCCAACTGCGGTTGGAGACGCCGCTGCTGGAGTTGCGGCTGCTGCGAGCCCGCCCGTTCACGGCCGTGCTCGTCGCGCTGGTCCTCGCCGGCGTCGCCATGGCCGGGACGGGCTTGCTGGTGACCCAGTACCTGCAGAACGTGCTGGGCCACTCGCCGGCCACGTCGGCGCTGCTCTTCGCCCCCATGGGCCTGGGCGTGGCGGTCGGCACCGTGGCCGCGCCGGCGCTGGCCGCGCGGATGCGGCAGCGGACCGCGATCGCCGGCGGTCTGGCGGTGTCGGCACTGGGCGGCCTCCTGCTGGTCGGTGTCGACGGGGCGCACGCCCTGCCCCTGGTGATGACCGGCGTCACGGTCCTCGCGCTGGGCACCGGCCCGCTGTTCGCACTGGGCACCGGCCTGGTCGTCGGCTCGGTGCCGCCGGAGCGCGCCGGCTCGGCGGCGTCGATGTCGGAGACCGGGAACTACCTCGGCGGCTCGCTCGGCTTCGCGCTGCTCGGGGTACTGGCCGCGGTGGTCTACCGCAGCCGGATGCACGGCACCTCCGGCTCCCTGGCCGACGCCGTCGCCGCGAGCCGGCGCCTTCCCGCCGCCCGGGGCGCAGAACTCCTGCACCACGCGCGGGAGGCGTTCACCGCCGGCCTGCACGTCGTCGGCGGTGTGGCCGCGGTCGTCTTCGCCACGTCGTCCGTACTGATCCTGACCATGCGTCCGGCACGCCCGACCACCCCGGCTGCGGTCCCCGACTACGAGGCGGTCCCTTCATAGCGGCGATCGCGCTCCAGGGTGGTCGCGACGATGGGCACGGCGTCGTCGTACTCGCGCCACCCGTCGTCGTTGTAATCGCGGACCTCCCTGCACCACCGGCCGCGCCAGCAGTCGGCGGACAGGTCAGCGACGGCCTGCTGCCGGTTGGCCAGCGCGACCGGTCCGGCGTCGGTGACGACCAGCGCGACCGGCGGGTACCCGGCGCGGGTGTGGCCGGGGTAGGCCCGGCGCCACCAGTGCACCGTCCGGTCGGCCGGCTCCCGGTCAGCGAGGGCCGGGTCGTTGTCGCGGACCCTGGTGCGAAACAGCTCGCGGTAGGCGGACAACTTCACGGCGACGTCGGCCGCGCGGGACGGCTGGTGGCGCAGCGGTGGCGATGGCCGGGGACGGATGACGGCGGCGACCGCGCGAGTGACCGCACGGCCTGGCGGCCACCAGGACCACTGGGCCGCCTACGAGTGTTCCGGGCGGGATAGAGGCAACTTGCAGGCCATGACAGCCGCTTCCTCACCTCACGACAGCCAAGATCCACGACCTCGACCATGAGAAGCCCAGCTCACGAGCCTTTAGGCTCAGCCAACCCGCTGCCACCCAACCCACTGACACCACCCCACCCACTCACACTCTGACTCGGAAAGGGCCGTGTCGAATCCCGGGAGAACTGGGTTCCGTCTTTCCTGGGTCTGTGGTCGCGGGGGTCTTCTCGGCGCTGGTGCTGGCGGAGGCCGTCGCCCCTTCCGGGTGCGTGCCCTGTCCGGTTCCTGTGGGTGCGGCAAATCGGGCACCGGCTGCGGTAGGGCGGCGCTACGCTCCATCAGCAGGGCGGACGGGCAGGGTGTCCGCGGCATGTGGGGGTGGGGACGCGGGTGGATACCGACGGCGCGGCAGCGCAGGACGGGCAGGACAAGCGCAGGACTGATGCCCCACCAGAGTTCCTCCAGGGCTGGCGCGGTGGCGATCCCGCCGGACCGGTCCCGGAGTCCGATCCCGGACGGGATGGTGGGGCGGGCGTGTCGATCTCGGCGAGCAACCGCTCGGCGGCGGCGTACCGCATGGATCATGTGGAGGTGCACGACCACCAGCACCATCACTACCCGCCGACCCCTGACCCGGTGCCGGGGCTGGTGCGAGTCGGGACGGTACCGCCGCTGGCGTCCGAGGCCGACGACTTGGCCCGTACCGTCGACGCGCAGTGGCGGGAGGAGGCCAGGGCCCGCAGTCTGCGGGACCCCCAGGTGGTGCCGCTGACGTGGTCCGCGACCCGGCGGGCCGTTGCCGACGGCCCGGAGGCGGTGTTCGGCCGGGGCCAGGCCGGACGGATCACGCGGGTCAGCGTCGACGGCAGGCTGGAAGGCGGCTTCGACGCGGCGGTCGCCTCCCTCGGCGAGGACTTCGGGCGCATCCCCAGCGGGCGGCTGGTGGTGCTCGGCGAGCCGGGCGCCGGGAAGACCGTGCTCGCGCTGCTGCTGACCCTGGGCCTGCTCGGACGCCGCGCGCCCGGCACCCCGGTGCCGGTCCTGCTGTCCGTGGGCGGCTGGGACCCGGTGCGCAGGTCGCTGGCCGACTGGGTGGTCGGCACGCTGGCCGACACCTATTACGCCGGGCGCACCGAGATCCCGCGCCGGCTGCTGCACCAGGGGCTGCTCGTGCCGGTCCTCGACGGCCTCGACGAGATCCCCGAAGCAGCCCGGCGCAACGCAGTAAAGGAGGTCAACCGCTTCATCGGGACGGACCGTCCCGTGGTGGTGACCTGCAGGTCGGCCGAGTACGAGGACGTGATCACCGGCGGTTCCCCGGTGCTGCGCCGCGCGCCAGTGGTGGAGGTGCGTCCGGTCCAGGTCGAAGACACCGTGGCCTATCTGGAGAGCGTGGACTGGCCTGACGGCACCTCGTGGGACCGGGTCGTGCATCACCTGCGCACGGAGTCCGACAGCCCGGTCCACCAGGCCCTGCTCACACCGCTGATGATCTCGCTCGCCCGCATGGTGTATGCGCGGTGCGGTGGGGACCCGGCCGAACTGCTCGACCCGGAACGGTTCGAATCCCGGCACGGCATCGAGGACTACCTCTCCTCCCGGGTGATCGAGGCCGCCTACGCACCGGACCGGCTACTGTCCGGTGCACCGGCCGACCCGTCGGACCCGGCCGGATTCCCGGGCGCGGGAAGGCCGTTGACGCCACCCGGTGCCGCGGGCGCGCCCGGTGCGGCCACCGCAGCGGCGGCCGCCGGAGCCGGGTGGGACGCCGAAACCGCCCGGCGCCTGCTGACGTACCTCGCCCTGTACCTGCATCGCCACGGCGAACGCGACCTGGCCTGGTGGCGGATGTCGGGCCGGCTGCTCCCGGCGTGGGCCGTGCCGGCCGCGGCGCTCGCCCTCGGTATGGTCATGGCGGCTGTGGCAGTCGTGGGGTCCGGCGTGGCATCGCACCGGGAGGCGCTGCCCGCACTCGGGATCGGCGGCCTGCTCGTCGGGATCGGCACGGCAGTGGTGGCTGTCGCCCTGCTCGCCGTACCCGAACGACTGCCCGGGCGCCTGTCCTCGGGCCGGGCCGGATCGCTGCGCCGGCTGCGCCGCGGATTCCTCAAGGGCTTCGGGCTCACCATGGTCCTGACAGTCCCGATGCCGGCCACTTTCGCCCTGATCCTGGCGATCGAGGAGGAGCCGCTCTCCGTTTACCTGAACTACGTCCAGCTGATCGGCGGCTGCACGGCTTTCGCCTGTGTGGTGGGGCTGGGGTTGGCGGCTCACCACTGGCTCGATTCACCGCCCCGCTCGGCGGTCCAGGCGACGCCGGACCTGTTCCTCGTGGAGGACCGGCGGGCGTCGGCCGTCGGCGCGGGGAGCGCGGGGCTGGTGGTGGCGCTGCTGACCTGGCCCCTGGTCCTGGTGGGCTTCGTGATCGGTGGGATCAGCGGGCGGGCCCTCAGCGGTTGGCCGGGGTGGCCCGACCACTACGACCTGGGCGGCGTCGTGCGCTCGATGTTCGCGAGCGTGTATACCCCGGGGAGCGGATTCGGTAATTACAGTGCCAAGTTGGTGCTGGTCCCCGTCCTCTCGTCGCTGGTGCTGGGTGCCGGCTTCACCCTCGCCGCGCTCATGACGAGGGCCTACCCGCGATTCCTGATCATGCTTGCCTATCTGGCGTTCCAGAAGCGGCTGCCCATGCGGTTCATGGCGTTCCTGCGCGACGCGCGGAACCGGGGGCTACTGCGGCAGTCGGGAGCGGCGTACCAGTTCCGCCATGCACGGCTGCAGGAGTATCTGGTGGCCGCTGCGACGGTGCCGGACGGGCAACGATCCGCCGCCCGAGGGGCGGGCCTCGACACGGAGGGCCGCCGGGGCGAAAACCGTGGCCGGATCGGGGGCCGAGGCCGGGTGGTTGCGCTCGCCTGTGCGGTGCTGGCGGTCGTGGTGCTGGCGACTCCCCTCACCAACCGCCCGACGGACTCGTCCAGTGCCGTACTCGGCGGATTCCACACGGGAGTGGAACACGTGGCGTTCGGCCCCGACGGCCGGACCCTGGCCACCGTGGACGGCGGCACGCTGTGGAGCCTCATCGGCAGCGACACGGCGTACGTAGGAGTGTGGAGCCTCGACGACGGACACCGCATCGCACGGATGGAGTGCTCCGGGTCGCTCGACAGGGTGTTCTTCGCCGGCAAGGGTCGTGCTCTGGTCGCCGCCGGGCGGACGGGACCCACCGAGCGACCCCGGCGCTACATTCAGGTGTGGGAGGCCGGCTCCGGCACCGCGCTGAGCGGACCCGACGGCGGGGAATCTGCCGCCTACGCGGGACTGGGCGCGGACGACCAGGTAAGCCTGCTCAGCATCGCGGCCGACCCCGACGCCTTGACATTGCGCGACGCCCGGGACGGGCACACGATCAGCCAGCTGACCGGGCCGAGCGCGCGGGGCGCTACGTCCGCCGTCCTCAGCCCTGACGCGCGCTTCGTGGTCACCACGACCCGGAATTCCCTGATGCAGCTCTGGCGGGTGGCCGACGGCCACCCGATCGGTGACGCAGGCACCGGCTTCGAGCCCACAGCCTCCTTCAGCGCCGACTCCTCCGTTGTGGCGATGGTTGCGACGGACGGGAAGAAGGTCGAAGTACGGGACACCTTCCAGGGACGGATCATCAGCACCTTGCAGACTGAAAGCGCCAGTGCTAGCCAAGTGCTGCTCAGCCCGGACGGCAGTACGGCGGCGACCGACACCTACTCCGACGTCCAACTGTGGAACACGGCAACGGGCAGTAAGATCGGCAGCCCGCTTGCCGGCACGGAGCCTGACACGTCGGACGGGCACCACGACGCCGTGATGCGCTTCAGCCCGGACGGGCGCACGCTCGCGACGACGGTGGGCCCGGACCTGGAGCAGATCCGGCTGTGGAACACCGCGGACGGACAGCCGATCGGCCCTGTTCGGTCCGGTCACGTCAAAGCGGTCAACGACATCGCGTTCAGCCCCGACGGACTCACCCTGGCCACAGCATCCGACGACAAGACCGTACGGCTGTGGCGGCTCGACACTCTGGGGCTGCGGGAACGGGCGGGTGCACTCGGCAAGAGGTGAACCGTCGCGTGAAGCTTCTTCGCGGTAGAGGGCGGCGACGTGGCCAGGGTCCAGACAATACTGGACCCGAGACGGCCATTCGTAGCAACAGGTCACACCCTCGATGGGGGAGGCAGTCCAACCTCTACCGCCGGGGCGGAGGCGGACCTGGCGGAGCGTGGCCCTGGTGGCGGTGCCGGCGCACCGCCCTGTGGTCGGCGCAGCGAGGCGAGGTGTCCGAGCCCCGCGGCGGACGGCAGGGCCCGGAGGCCACCGGCGCGCTGATGCCCCGCCAGGACCTGCCCCGGCCCGCCGTAAACAGGGCCGGCGGCCGGGCGGCAGACCGGGCCGGACAGCGTGCTCAGGACAGCTGCAGGGGCCCCGCTCCTCGTCCTCCTCGTCCAGGCGCAGGGTGAAGCGCCACCGGGCGCACGGGGCCGCCTCCCACGCCCGCCCCGGCCGCGTTCGCTGGCCGGTGGGTGTCCACGGCCCGGGCCGCGCCGGTGTCGGAGGGTCGACGGCAAATACGCCGGCGCCGGCCGCAACACCAGCCCCTGGTCGGCCACCGGCCCCGTCAGCATCGCCGCCGCAGCCACCAACAACTACCCGGCCGACAGCCGGGCCAACGGCGCCGTCAGCGACCCGTGCTCCCCATGCGATGAAGAGCCCAACTATGCCGTGCTCAACGGGCCGCGCCAACGTCGCGGCCGAGTGCGGCCAGGACATACCCCGGGCCTGGTCCACCCGGGACGCGCCCACAAGCAGCGGCCCGGCACCGGCACCGGCACCGGCACCGGCACCGGCACCGGCACCGGCAACGGCAACGGCAACGGCAACGGCAACGGCAACGGGATACGCTCCGTCAGGGCAGCACGGGATCGGCGGCGCCGCGGCAGGCGAACACGGCTGCCACCTCCCAGAGCACCCCGGCAGGCGGTGACGACCGCGCTGGCCGGAGCCCGGCATAGGCCCGACCCGGCCGGTTCGCCGTAACTTGCCATTCAGGATGGGCGGTTGTGGGTACGGTCTGATTCAAGTGTTCCGTCGGTTTCGAGGGGGTCTCGTGGTTCCGGGTGTGGAGGTCGCGGTGGGGTACATCTTCGCCTGGGCCGTACGCAAGGCGCGGCTGGTCGCCGGCCGGGCGGACGGGGAGGTGGACCGGGCGCTTGGGGCCGGGATGGATCGGGTCCACGACGTGGTCAGCCGCAAGCTCGGGCAGGATGCCGCGCTGGTCCAGGTCGTGGAGGAGGCGAATGCCGACCCTGCCCGGCTGTCGGAGGACTCGCGGCAGTGGCTGGCGCTCAGCCTGAACAACGCTGCGAAGCGTGACGCGGAGTTCGCCGCTGAACTGCTCGCCGCGGTGGAGGCGGCCCGGGTCGCAGAGCGCGCCGCCCGGGTGCAGGCGAGCGGAGACGGCGTGGCAATCGGCGGAGGCGTGTCCATGCATGCGGAGAGCGGGTCCGTCGTGGCCGTCCGGATCGACGGGCCAGTGACGATCGGTTCGCCGGCCCCTTCCCCGCCGGGGGCGGCCCAGGGCTGACCGCACCCGGCACACCCACCCCGGCCACCGCCACCGGTCCGGCCACGGGAACGTAGCCCACCACCCACATCACCGCCGCCAAGAGCAGCATCGCCGGGTACATCATCGGCGAGGCACACGTCCACCATCACGCCCTATCCGGCACAGGCAGGTGCTCGAGCCGCCGTTCAGGTCGATCCGCAGAAGCGCCGGCCGTCGGACCGGGCACCAGAACGGGCCGAAGCGGGGTCTCTCCCGGTTGGGTCAACCAATGACGGTCTCGACGTGCCGGGTGAGCGCGTCCAAGAGGGCGGTCTGCTGGTCGGTCAGCTTCCCGTCGGTGCGGGCCTTCTCCTGCTTGCGCAGCCAGGTGCCGGGCCGGAATGCCGGGTCGTCGCCGAGGCCGGTGCGGTTGGCGGGGCCGTCAAGGGTGCCGCCGGCGGCAAGGTAGGCGAGCAGGCGCCGGTAGGAGCGGTTCCAGTCCGGCTCCAGGCGCCACAGCTCGTCCAGCGCGTCCAGCTTGGCGGCCTGGTCGGCGGTGAGGTTGTCGGCCTTGCGCTGGCGGCGCATCCACGCGCCGACCGCGTAGTCGTCGACCTTCGCGGTCGCGGGGATCGCGAGGTGGCCGTGCCGGCGGTGGAAGGCGGCGGCGTAGGCATGGCCGCGCTCCCAGACGTTGGCGTTCTTCGACCAGATCATGCCGAGCGCGTCCAGCTCCCAGATCCGGGCGGCGTCGAGCAGGCCCTGGCCGTGGAGGTGGCGCTGGCGGGTGAGCCAGGAGATCAGCTCGGCGTTCTTCGTCTTGTCGGTGGGGTCGAGGTGGCCGCGCTCGATGTGGAACGCGGTAGCGACGGCGTGCATGCGCTGCCACTCGACCGCACGCGGGTTGAACGCGCGCAGCTTCACGGTCTGCAGGATCCGGGCGGCGTGCTGCCGAGGTTGATCTTCAGCCACTCGACCGGCGACCCGACTGGGGCCGACTGCTGCTCGCCCTCCCCCGCTGCGGCGGCCTCGCCCTCGGCCGGCTTGGCCGCGGTAGTGTGCGCGGTGCCCTGGGAGCGGTGGGCGCGCAGCTCGGTGATCCGGCCGACCACCCGGGCATCGTGCGCGGCCAAGGCCCGCAGGACCCGCCAAATCGTGCGGAACGAGCTGGCCTCGATCTCGGTGTCGGCCTCCGCCTTCACAGCCTCGCCGGCGTCGTGGACCTCGGCCGGATCCGCGGCGGCGGTGTCGTCGGCCGCCACTCCGAAGATGCTGGCCATGGAGTTCGCCCGGTTCATCGGGCTGCCGCTGCCGTCCCGTTACAGCCAGGTCGAGGTCACCAACAAGGTCTGCGATCTGCTCTGCACTCTCGGCTGCCGTCTCGTGCTTATCGACGAGCTGCACAATCTCGACATCGGTACACGGGTCGGCGCCGAGGCATCCGACCAGATCAAGTACCTCTCCGAACGGATCCCGGCGACCTTCGTCCTGGCGGGCGTCGACGTCGAGGGCACCGGCCTGTTCGCCGGACGGCGCGGCGGACAGATCGCCAGCCGCTACAGCCTCACCCCCACCAGTGCCTTCCGGCACACGACCGCAGACCAGCGCGGGCCTGGCAGTCCCTCGTCGCGACGCTCGAGGAATCGCTGCGGCCGCACGCCCACCGGCCGGGCACCTTGCTGAAACTCAGCAGCTACCTCCACGACCGCACCGGCGGCATGATCGGCAGCCTGTCCCATCTCGTCCGCGAAGCCGCCCTGGACGCCATCCTCGACGGCAGCGAAAGAATCACCAAAGCCTCGCTGGAGCGGGTCGACCTGGACGAGAACGCCGAGCAGCAGAACCTCCCGCGCGCACGTCGGCGCCGGGCCCGCAACGAGAAACGCACCGCGTGACCACCCGGCTGCGAGCCCTGCCGCTCACGCCACCGCCCGTCCACGGTGAAACCATCGGCTCCTATCTGAACCGGCTCGCCGACGCCAATCACCTCACCATCGGGCACCTGTCGTCCCTGATCGGCCTGTCGCGACGCCACCGCCGTGGCGACAACCGAGTCGGCTACTGGACCCCCGAGGGACTGTTGCGGCTCGCAGCCCTGACCGGCCGGAACCCGTCCTCCCTGATCCACTCGATGCCCCCGCTCTGCACAATCGGCGACCTGATCCGGCGTCTGCCGCTGTCCGCCACCGACGAAGTCATCGAGCCTCGGCGCCGCCCGGCCTGTCGGCTCTGCATGGCCCGCCGCCACGTCCACGGTCTCGTCATCCGCAGCACCCCTCACCATGAAGGCGTCTGCCACCGGCATCACCGATGGCTCCTCGGAGACGAGCAACACGGGCTCACCCGACTGCCCGAGATCCTTCGGGCCAACCGACGACATCAGCGGATCGCCCGCCGAGGCACCCACCCGTCCACCGCGCTGGCCTACGTCGATGCCCGCGACCGCCTGATCAAGTGGTTCACCAACGAGGTCAGCGGCCCGCCGCTTCAGCAGCGTTGGAACCATCGCCTCGACGTGCTCGGCGAGGACCCGTTCGGCGATCCCCACCGTCCCTCCGAGGCCCGGATCGAACTGGTCACCTATCCCGAAGCCGTCGTTCTCACCAGCCTGTTCGCCGCACCGCACTGGCGAGACCACCCCCAGCTGCCTGCCGAGGCAGCACGACGCTGGGCATCCCTCCTCAACAACTGTGTGATCTTCAGCGGCAGTTGCCCACTGCCGGCGGATAGGGTTGCGCCATGTTCGACGTCGATCACCGGGAACAGGTCCGAGCGCAGCTCCTCACACTGGCAGAGGCTGATCCCGACGTCGCAGGCGCCGCGATCACCGGCTCCGCAGCCGTCGACGGGGGCGACCGCTGGTCGGACATCGACCTGGCGTTCGCCATCAACGGTGAGCTCGGCCCGGCCCTGGCCCGCTGGACCGAAACGCTCTACCAGGAATTCGCCGCCCAGCACCACTGGGACCTGCCGTCCGGTTCCACGATCTACCGGGTATTCCTCCTCCCGGGCTGGTTGGAGGTCGACGTCGCCTTCACCCCTGCGGACGATTTCGGCCCGCTCGGACCCGCCTGGCGCACCGTCTTCGGTCGAACCGCCCAGCTTGAACCCGCCGGTCCGCCAGCCCGCGCCCATCTCGTCGGCCTGGCCTGGCACCACTCCCTCCACGCACGCGTATGCATCGAAAGGCGCAGGTGGTGGCAGGCCGAGCACTGGATCAGCGCCGTCCGAGACCTGGTGATTGCGCTGGCCTGCCTTCGCCTGGGGCACCCCACCAGCTACGCCAAGGGGGCTCACCTGCTGTCGCATGACGTGACCGGACCGCTGGAGACGACCCTGGTCCGATCGCTCGACGAGGCGGAGCTACGGCGCGCACTCGAAGCCGTCGCTGCCGCGCTGAACCAGGAACTTGAGCACACTGACCCGGCTCTGGCCGCGCGTCTTCAGCCCATGCTGACCGAACTCGCACAGCCCGATGGACCCGCACCCGCCCACTGACGCGCTCAGTCTCAGCAATCACCGATCGAACCCAAGTGGCCAACCATCGCTGAGCACGACCACCCGTCTCTGAACGTCACGAGCTGCCGCGGGATCCGACCCGGAAACTGCCACCTTCGATGAGAACTTCACACGCAGACGTCCCAGCTTCCTGACACTCCCCAGCCCAGGCGAACCTTCCTCGTCATGATCGACGAGACATGCGCTCAGCACCCGTGCACCGGTCGCCAGGACGCATCCCCTCAAGCCCTCCCTGCGTCCCACTCCAACCTGTCACCCCGCAGGTCAACGATCCCACCCCCGCATCTAATGAGACGGGACAGAAGCGGTCATGCACACAACGTGGATCAGGACACGAGGGAACGTGCGATGCGGAATCCCACGTCGTCGACCTGGAAAGTCGGATGGCTGCGGCGCCGCGCGGAGGCCCGGCAGCTCCAGTGCTCGTCGAACCAGCCTCCGCCGCGTAGCACTCTGTAGTCTCCGTAGACCTCGGCGTCGTAGATGTCCCAGCACCAGTCCCAGACGTTGCCGAGCATGTCGTAAAGGCCCCACGGGTTGGGCCGTTTGCCACCTACGTCGTGGATCTGCTCGTGGGAGTTGCCGCGGTACCAAGCGATCTCGTCGAGAGGTCCGTAGTGCGGTCCGGTCGTACCGGCACGGCAGGCGTGCTCCCACTCGGCTTCGGTCGGTAGCCGGTACCCGTCGCCGGACGCGTCCCACTCGATGCCTTCGCCGTCGGCATGGAGGTGGTAGGCGGGTGCGATCCCGTCGCGTTGGGACAGCGCATTGCAGAATCGGACCGCGTCCCACCAGGAAACGTTCTCGACGGGCATTGTGTCCACCTGGGCGGTGCTCGGCCGCAGGCCGGTGACCTGTGCGTACAGTGCCTGGGTGACTGGGAAAGCCGCGAGTTCATAGGGCGCAAGCTCGACCGACCAACTGCGTTGTGTCCGCCGGTCCGACAGCGTTACCTGCCCCTGCGGAACGGCGATCATCTTTCCTGCGCTCGCATCCATGGACAGGTGATCATATCGGTACCTGTTCTGGACGACCGCGCGGCTGACCTTCTGCATCGCGCCCCGCGCCGGATCGGACGGATCTTCAGGGGCTACCAGTCGTGGCTGACGACTCAGGCGTGGTATCAGTTCGAAACGGCGAAGCCGACCAGATCGGCTGAGACAGCATCCGGCATTCGCTCGCCCGGGACCACATCACCTGCGATTCCCAGCATCTCCACGTCCCAGCTGAACTGGTCGCCGCAGGTCAGGAGCCCGACTCGGGGCCAGATCATTTGAGACGGGACACCGGCGCCGTGGTCGCCGCTGCGAAGCGCGTGGGCCGACCCGAGCCCTTGCACCGGCCGTAGGCACGGCGAGCTGGTAACAGGCGCGTATTCGGATCGCGCGGTATTCGGCCGCGCCTGCGCCGATCGGCGGTCCGGCCCGTGCCCTGCACCCGCGGGGCTCGTTTGCAGAGCATGAAGAAGATCGTTTCGGCCGCCGCGCTCACCGCTGCCGCACTCGCCCTGGCCACCCCGGCCGCCCACGCCGCGCCCGTCTCCACCCAGGAAGGCTCGGTTGGCTCGGCCCCTCGCATCGCCAACGGCGGCCCCGTTGGACCCGGCCTCAGTGAGCTCGTGGCAATCGCGGAAGGCATCCTGAGGAAGTACGGAATCACCAAGTAGATTGTCTGGCTCCCATCGACGCTCCGCTGCCGGCAATCGGCGCCGGGGCGTCGAGTGTGACTGGCGGGCCAGGTCAATGACCTGCGGAATCGTCCGCACCGCCCACCGCGCCCCCCTGGACGACCGCCCCGAACAGCCCTGCGAGGTCTACCTCGCGCTGGAGTACATGCAGCACACCGGCTCGTTCAAGGCCCGCGGCGCGCAGAACTTCATCCAGGTCCACCGCGCTCGTACGGCGCCAACGTGCGCCTGGTCGGCGCGGAGTACGCCGAAGCACTCGCCGCCTGCGAGGACTTCGCCGCCGCGACCGGCGCCCTGGCCAGCCACGCCTACGACCACCCGCTGATCGCGGCTGGCGCGGGCACCCTGCTCGAGGAGATCCGCCAGCAGATTCCCGGCCTGGACACCGTGGTGGTCGCGGTCGGCGGCGGCGGCCTGTTCGCCGGCATCGCCACCGCCGCCCAGCACCACGGCGTACGTGTCGTCGCCGTCGAACCGCAGAGCTGCCGCGCGCTCAACGCCGCCCTCGAGGCCGGCCGCCTGGTCGACGTCACCGTCGACTCGATCGCCGCCGACTCCCTCGGCGCCCGCCGCACCTGCGCGATGGCCCTGCACGCAGCCCAGCAGGAGGGCGTCCACTGCGTACTCGTCCCGGACACCGAGATCGTCCGCGCCCGCCAGACACTGTGGGACCACCGCCGCGTCGCCGTCGAACACGGCGCGGCGACCGCGCTGGCCGCCCTGACCGGGCCGGCCAGCCACGTACCGGACCGGCCAGCCACGTACCGGACCGGGACCTGCCCTCGCGGCCCGCCGGCCCGGGCCGCGGCTACCGGCCCGGCAGCGGCGAAAAGGTCGCGGTGGTGCTGTGCGGCGCCAACACCGACGCCCGCACGCTCATGGACCACACCAGCGACAGCTGACCACCAACCCCGAAGGAGGCAGCCGGGCGAAGACCGCCCGGCTACCCCCTTCAGGTTCCTGACCAGCAGCTCCGGCCGATCAGGCCGGTCAACGGCGGCGCCGCGGTGACGAGCACTCCCTCGCCGATGCCGTCGGCCAGGGCGAACCCGGACTCCCGCAGCTGGGTGGCCACCATCCGGGAGGCCATGGACAGGACCGCCGTGGCGCCGATCCGGTCGGAGTCGCACAGCCGCAGCATGAACGGGACCGTGGGCGGGGTGAGCGGTTGCGGGCCGAGGTTCCACTTCAGGACGACGCCTTCGGGTCGCGTGGCGACCGCGAGGCCGGTGGTGCCGGGCTCGGTGAGCGCGTAGCCGGCGGCGCACAAGGTGGTGTGGACGGCGTCGTACAGGTGCTGGTGGTGCTGGTCGTACATCCGGTGAGCCTAACCCGCCGAGCAGTGCCGACAGGCGGCCCCGCGTCGGTGACCAGACATGGAAGACCTGGACCAGGACGCCCAACGGGACATCACAGCAGTGGGTCGCGTCCGGCCAGGGCGCAGGCGGCCACCTAGTTGATCCTGAAGTCCTCCCGCACTACTTCACCGTCGGGCAACTCCTTGATCTCCTCCCGCACTACTTCACCGTCGGGCAACTCCTTGATCTCCTCGATCGTCTTCTTGCCGTTCTCGTCGTCGAAGATGATCGCCTCTCCGCGGACAGGATCGACGATCTCTTCGATACGCGAGTGGGTCGAGTGGTGTCCGTTACCCACGTGATCGTCCTGGATGACCTCGGTCTCGACGAACTTCCTCTCCTCGAAGAAGGGGGGAGGTTCAGCGGCGTGGGCGGTAGCGGACAGGGACAGGGCCACGCCCGCCAGTGCGATGGCGACAGTCACCCGCTTGATGTTGTTCATACCCTGCCAACGATCTTGATGGCCTGCCGTCACCAGGGATCCCGGGTGGCGTGCCTCCGTGGCCACCGGGCATGGAACCCGGATAGCTCACTTTCCGGTACCCACAGACACGACGACGGCCCGCGCACCCCCGACGGGGTCGCACACGCCGTCGTCGCCAAGGCCCTCGCCGGTTCACTCACAGCATCCCTGGAGGGAGGGCATATTGGGGCGTGCTCGGTCTAGTAGCTGCCGGTTCAGTTGCAGAACTCGTCGGGGCGGAGGCCGAACCAGACTTGCCTCGCTTCGGGGCTGCTGCTTCTCACCGACATCGCGCACGGCCGTGATCGGGAAGTGGTCTTGGAAACCGACGATGAATGCTCTCGGTTGTGACCTACGCAGCCACCCTGTCGATCGCCATCTTCGAGCGCACCGGGTATCCGAGTCCCGGCGGCGCGAGCCGCTTGGCCCAGCCGCCATACCCGCGCTCCGCACCAGCGGATTCCTCCAGCCACGGCCCGGGCGCTGGGCCAAAAAGCCGATTCAGGCGCAGCGGGGCACGATGCGACCGGGTAGCGGCTCTGCCCGGGTAGGCGCGCCGCAGCCGGGGCGTTCGGTCGCGCGGCCGCCACTTCGGTCGCGCCACCACAGGCATTCCCCACTCCATGCGGCACGGCGTGCACCTGCACAGGCCGGGCCGACTCAGAGGCTGTTGTCGTACCGAACTTGATCGGCGTGTTCTCGCAGCTCAGGCATGATGTCGCGGTTGGCGAGGCAGGCTGATGCCGTCGGGTTGTCTCGTCGGTGGAGGTACCGGGATGGCGTCGGTCGTGGGTCTGCTGGAAGAGCGGGAGCTGGCCGCGCGGGAGCGGGTGGAGGGACTGCGGGAGGAGGCGGACCGGGTGCTCGCCGAGCTCGCGGAGGCGGAAACCGACTGGCAGGAGTGGTTGATCGCCCGGCAGCGCGTGGGTGAGGTCTTGTCTGTGCCGCGAACCCGGGAAACCGAAGTGGCCAACGCGGTCACGGTAGGGGATGCCTCCGCGCCGACGCCGGAACCCGAGCCGGCGGCGGACATGCCCGCCGCGGTGTCTGCCCCTGGGGCTGCGCGGGCGGGTTCGATCGTGCCGGTGTGGCGGCCCGCGCTGACCGCCGACATGCTCGCCGTGGACTATCAGCGGATCCTGTCCGCGCTGGCGGAACGCCGATCGGGCGGTGACGGGGTGATGACGTGCCAGGAGATCGCCGCCCGGCTCGGGCTGGAGCTGTGCCCGGCCAGCGTGGAGGGGGTGCGGTCGAAGATGAAGCGGCTCGCGGACCACGGCTGGGCCACCGAACCGACCCCGGGCCGGTTCACGCTCGCCGACGGGCCAGTCTGCGGCTCATGAGCATCGTCATCGACCACAGCACCATCTGCTCGTGGACGGCGGGCAGCGTCTCGTAGTCGCGCACCAGCCGACGCGAGCGGAACAACCACGCGAAAGTCCGTTCCACGCACCAGCGCCTCGGCAGCACCACGAACCCCGAGACGTCGTCGCTGCGCTTGACGATCTGCACGGTGAGCTGGAGCTTCTCCCTCGCCCAGGAGACCAAGCGGCCCGCGTAGCCGCCGTCGGCCCACACCAGCACGATCTTCTTGTAGCGGTCCCGCACCCGCTTCAGCAGCGGCGCGGCCGCGTGGCGGTCCTGGACGCTCGCAGTGGTCACCATGACCGCCAGCAGCAGGCCGAGGCAGTCCACCACGATGTGGCGCTTCCTGCCCGGCACCTTCTTTCCCGCGTCGTAGCCCCGTGAGGACGCCGGCACGTTCGCGGCGGCCCGCACCGACTGCGAGTCGACGATCGCGGCGGTCGGCTCCGGGTCGCGGCCAGCGTCCTCGCGCGCCAGGCCCCGGAGCCGGTCGTGCAGCTCGGTCAGCAACCCGGTCGCGCCCCAGCGACGCGCGAAGGCATAGACGCGGTCCCACACCGGGAAGTCGCCTGGCATAGCGCGCCACGTGATGCCGCCCGCGACCAGGTACCGCACGGCGTCCAACATCTGCCGGTGGCAGTAGCACTCCGGCTGCCCGCCACGGCCGTTCATCCACGCAGGGACCGGCATCGCGTCCCGCACGACCGCCCACTCCGCGTCCGACATGTCCGAGGGATACCGCGGCTCGCGATCCGGATGGTCGCCCGCATTCCCGAACCGGTGAGCGAGGCAATCACACGACCGGGCAACCGAGTTGGACTCCACCGGCACGGAACCGCGAGACTGCGACACGAGGGCCTCCTGGCTGGCTCGTTCGGACTTCGACAATCCCGAGCTGGACAGGAGGCCCCGCCTTCATGCGTGTCGGCGACAATATTCCCCCGACCGAGTCACCCCGATACGTAAGCCCCAGAGCCGCTCCAGGGCTGGCGGACAGCCGCTTCCTCGCCGGCGACGCGCCGCTCCAACTCCTCGTCCGGCGCCTCTACAGTGTCGGAATGCACTGGGGGGAACGTCCGCGCTGGGCGCGGTGGGCAACGGTCGTTTTCGTCGTGGGGTTCGTCGAGGGCCTCGGCTCGCACGTCCGTGACGTGCTGGTCCACGGCCCGCACGTCTACGACGGCTGGCCGGAACCGAGCCGGCTGCTCTTCTTCGCACTGTTCGTGTTGGACCCACTCATCGCCGTGCTGGTGGCGTTCGCCCGGCCGTTCGGCCCACTCCTCGGGGCGGTGGGCATGACAGCCGACCTGACGGCCAACTACCAGGGCAACTGGGACGGTCTGCTGCACGACCCGCTCGCCTACGTGGGGATCGTCGGGCTACTGCCTATGACGCTCTTCGGGCTTTTCGTCCTGGCGACGGCTCTCCCGCTCCATCGCGCCTTCCGCAAGATCACACGGCAGACCATCGCCGTCTGACCCGAGTTCCGCGTCCGCGGGTCAGAACGAGACCGCTCAGCCTTCAGCCTGACGGGATAACCCGTTCGAGCTCTCTGGCTCGAACGGGCATGCAACAAGATCGGTACTACAACAGCCTCTCAAACCAGCTGAAACGGGATGTCTCACCCGAACCCGTTACAGAGGGGTGAGCGGTGGCGGCGGGGTCGCCATAGGCGGTGTACGCCAGCCACGTCGGATCCCCGTCTCCACTGGCCGCGGACCGGCGTGCCGTCAGAACGGCCTGGCCCAGCGGCTGCCCGTCCGCGAGCGCGGTGTAAAAGGTGGTGGCAAAGGAGCTGGCCTTGTCGCTGCGCACGGCCCACAGCGTGCCCAGGAAGGCGCCGGCGCCAGCGGAGAGAAACTGCTGGGCCCAACCCATCATCTGGGTGTACTCGGGGATCGCCCCGGCGGAGCGGCAGGCATTGAGGAAGACGATCGGGTTGTGGCGCGCCAGTGAGCGCCGCGCGGTGGCCCGGTTGAGCATTTCCGGTACGAATGGCCCGCCGACCAAGTCGATGCTCGATCCCGCCCCGTCCGCTTGGAAGGCGTTGTGGCAAGCGAAGTGGGCGACGCTGGGGCCTCCGGCGTCGACGATCTGCAGGACATCCTCCAGTTTGTCGGTGGTCTCGCCTGAACCGATGACGGCCTGGACTGCGGCGATCTCTGAGGCCGCATCCTTTGGCTGCCTGGCTGAGACGACGAAGTGTGCGTCTTCCAACCGGAGGCGGCGCGCACGTCCCTGCCCGCGCGCACGGCGCAGCACAGGAAATCCTTCGACGAGGAAGCCCTGGTCCCGGCCAGGTGCCAGGGGGTAGAGAAGTTCCCAGGGAATGTTGTCGTCCGCTGCGATCGTGAACGTCGTGATCTGATCCCGTAGCTGCCAGTACTCCTCCTTGATCGCGTCCGGGACCATCTGCAACCACAGCCCGGTGCCAACTTCCTCCATCCACCGGCGCGCTGTGCCGGCGGAGTAGGGCGAGCGTCCGACCGCGAGGTCGCGCAGTGTCGCGATGGCCCGCTCCACAGCATCACCAGGGGCTCCGATCAAGCTCTCGGCATGGACGATCTTCCCCAGGTACGGCTCTGAGATGAACTGGAACGCCGGCCGACCCTCGATATTGGTGATCTGCAGAGTGACCTCGCCTGGTTCGGCACTCATCCACCCAATCTGGGCTGTCACCCGACGAGATGACCCACCGTGGAGCGCTGACGTCCGGACAGAGATCTCCACCTCCAACTCACATAAGAACGAGCCGCCCACCCAAGCCGTGAGGCGGATCCGCCGGAGGCCCGCCGCTGTTCCCCGGAACACGAAACGCGCCCGTGGTGTTTCGCTTGCTAGCGACGTCACGAGCAGTACTTGTTCGGCGGCCTCTTCCGAGACGAGTCCGGCAGAGGGATGGGCCACAATAACGACTGAAGTGCCATCAGGATTCGAAGGCACCCCCATGCGAACCGCCCGCACCTGCTCCGCTAGGGACTCTCGCCCAACGATGCTGACGATCAGGCTGAACGAGGCTCCCAGCGGGGCAGCGGAAGGTATCTCGGCGACAAGCAACCGATCCCAGCGGGGTGCGGCGTCACTGGGACGATCTCTACGGGTGTCTCCGACCAGCTCGATAGGCGGGACCTGTCGGGGCAGCCCCGCAGGACGACGAGGGGTGTATCCGGCCGGCGGCTCCGGTTCGGGCAGCCCCGGCGGGGGCGACGGCTGGTAATTGCCGGCACCGACGCTTCCTAAATCGTCACCATCACCCACGAAGACCGACCGGGGGACGCCCAGACGTGTCGCCCGGCCGTCCAGACGTACCGCTATTCGGTCCCGCCCGGAGGAATCACGGGCGTCGGCCCGCCATCGGATCACCACTCGGACCAGCACAAAGAGCTGAATGGCGATCGTGGCGAACCACCGCGCGTCGGTTCCCACGCCCAGGACGATCGCCGCGACGGCGCTTGCGCCGAGTAGGAACAACAGCACTGCTCGAAGACGAGTTATCGGGATCACCAGTCGAACCCAAGCCAGGAGGGGATCAGCATCATCTCATCAGCGCCTGGCCCGCGTTGGTGGTATGAGTCACCCAACACACCGCCATCGACGCCATATGCTCAACTCGCCAGGTCAACCGCTCATCCGCCAACTGAAGCGCTCAGTCACAAGAACTGGGAGACGAGGGAAGCGTCGCGGCCGAGCATCCGGGCGACCTGGCGCTTGGTGTAGCCCTGGTCAAGGAGTTGCTGGGTCAACCGGGCGGCTTCGTTCGGGTTGTTCGGGTCGGCCGGGCTCACTGGTCAGTCCCCTTCTCGGCGAGTTCGGCGCGGCCCAGGCCGCGCAGCTTGAGGTACTGCTCCTGGCTGGTCGGGTGCTGGATGGGCCCGGTGAGGTGGCCCTTGAGGAGGTAGTCGCCCACCTCGCCCCGGTACGGCCAGGGCTGGCGCTCGGTCAGGGCGATGCCGTCCGTGCCGAAGTAGACGACCGTGCCGGGCTTGGCGTGCAGCGCCCCGGCGTAGCCGATGACCTCCTTGCCCTGCCGGTACTTCATGTCCAACAGCGCCGCCCGCGCCCCCGACCACACGTACGCCGCCCACTCGGGGTGCGCGTACCGGTCGCGGGAGAACCCGGCCTGCCGCTGCCAGGTCGCAACCTGATCGTCCTGGCCGAGGATCTCCACCCCGGCCGGGAGCGCCTCGCCGACCGGCGTGGTGCCGGAGACCAGACGCGGCCGCTGCGCGAAGGCGCCCAGGCCGAACAGCAGCACGCTGCGGACCGCGCCCTTGAGTTCGGGCACGTAGTTGTAGATGGTGTTGCGGGAGACGCCGAGGAGCTTGGCGATCGAGGTGACGGTGTTCTCCGGGCGGGCGAGTAGGTCGCGGGCGTGACGTACCTGCTCCTCGGTCATCGCCGGCGGGCGGCCGAGTCGGGTGCCGCGGGCGCGGGCGGCGTCCAGGCCCTCGAATGCGTTACGCGGCCAGGTCGAAGACAGTGTCCTTGACCTGACTGCCCAGGTCACAGTCACGCTTGATCGGCAAGCTTGAGATAACCGCCAGGGCCGCGAACACGTGGAAGACCAGGCGTCCGCCGGGCGTGGTCGTGTCGAGCGCCTCGTGGAGCGAGGTGAAGCCGACGCCACGCTTGCGCAGGCCGGACACAATCGCGATGAGGTCCTGGATGGAGCGGCCGAGCCGGTCCAGCGACGGGACGACGAGGGTGTCGCCCTCGCGCAGGTAGTCGAGGGCCTTCCACAGTTCCTCGCGTTCCGACCTACTGGTCACCCGTCGGCCGCCTACGGAGCAATCGCTGCAGAGTCTGCTGGCGATACTGCGACGGGGAGCAGCCGACGTCTCGACGGAATGCGGTAGCGAAGTGTTTGGGATTGGGATAGCCGCATTTTTGGCCGATGGATGCCACGCTGTCGTCACTGTGCTCAAGTAACCAGCGGGCTCGGTCGGTCCGGAGCCGGGTGAGGAACTGGTGTGGGGTTTTCCCGGTGGATGCGGTGAATGCCCGGATGAAGTGGAATCGGCTCAATTTGGCCACTCGTGCCAAATCCTCTAGGGCGACGGAGTCAGCAAGGTGTTCCTGAAAGTAGGAGATCACAGTGGCCAGTCTGTGAAGTGATAGGGCACCGACACTGACGGCCGACTCCGATGGTTGCTGTAACAGCATGTGTGAAGCCAGAAATTGCATGAGTGTCGCTACGCACGCCTCCTCGGCACCCATGTCCTGTGCGCGCGCCAGATTCGTTGCCAGCAATGCGACCAAAGGGTCCTGCTGCGGAGTTTTCTGGAGGGCTTGCATGCGACGTCTGCCTAGTCCATGTCCGGCGAAGTGTGCAAATATAGCTGAGGATAAGAGGATTCGCGTGATCTCCACTGGTTGGAGCGAATGCCAAAGTAGAACAGATGTCTGGCCGGGTGGTGACAGCCAGGCGGCCCCGTCAGTGATATCGACGGCCTGTGTACCATGCTCGACTCCGTCCCTTTCCATGCGAAGCCGTCCCTGATTGATTAAGGTGATACCGAAACGGTCCGACACGAGTTGCAGCCGCCCTCCCTTCTGTTCGGGGACCAGTATGTGCTCAACGGATAGAGACTTCCATTTGCTCAACGGGTGCATCTCCAGCGAACTCTGGCGGGGGCGTGATTGTGTCTCGCTAAAGCTTCACGAGTCTCGCGTCGGCAGTAGTGCATGGCCCTCGCGTGCACAGTTGGCGCGACCGCAGTCAAGCATTCGTTGCTCTCCTGCCTGTTGTTGCCGAATTGTCGGCAGGCTGGCCGCCCTTTGGGCGGCGGTCCTTTGGCATCGACGATTTTCATGCTGCGCCGCCAGCGTGATCGCTTCCGCTGCCTGGAGGCCGTTGAAGATCGCGAGCGGCTCCGCACTTCGCTATGCCGGGTCTTCGAACTTGAGGGGGGTGCTGTGGTGACGGACAGGCTTGCCGGTCACGTTGCGCGAAGCAGTGAGGGTGCGGGCGCCCGGGAAACAAGTCGCCCGCGATCCTTCGTGGTCCTGGTTGTTCTCCATGCAATCGATCATGAAACCCTGGGAACGGTCTAAACGATCATTTCGGGTTCCTTCATTGCTTACTTCGACATCGTTTCTCAGCGATATTCCGGGTTCTGGAAGTCGAACCGGCACCCGGCGTCCCACTGCGACCGCTGGTTCCCGTGCGCCAGGACACCACCGGCGTCCTTGAGCAGCCGGGCCAGATGCAACAGGTTCCACGTCATGAACGTGGTGTTCCTGTTGGTGAAGTCGTTGGTGGGACCGCCGGAGCCGGGGTCGAGATAGGACGGGCCTGGTCCGGCTTCTCCGATCCAGCCCGCGTCCGCCTGCGGCGGGATCGTGTATCCCAGGTGCTGCAGGCTGTACAGGACGTTCATGGCGCAGTGCTTGACGCCGTCCTCGTAGCCGGTGATCAGGCAGCCGCCCACCCGCCCGTAGTACGCGTACTGGCCAGCGTCGTTGAGCAGGCTCGAGCAGGCGTAGAGCCGCTCGATGACCAGCTTGGTGACCGAGCTGTTGTCACCCAGCCAGATCGGCCCGGCGATGACGAGGATGTCGGCGGCCATCACCTGCTGGTAGATCGACGGCCACGCGTCGCGTTCCCAGCCGTGCTCGGTCATGTCCGGCCACACCCCGGTGGCTATCTCATGGTCGATCGGCCGCACGTGCTCGACCTGGACATCCTGCTTCTCCATGATCCGCGCACTGAGGTCGATCAGACCCTGCGTGTGGCTGCGCTCCGGGCTCTTCTTCAGCGTGCAGTTGAGGAACAGTGCACGCAGGTCGTCATCGCTCATACTCCTCAGTGCGGCCGGTGCCTCGAACGTTACGACCTTGGGTGAAATTGGGGTCTGGGCGTGTTGGCCTGGCGGTTCGGCTGGCGGGTGATCAGCAGACGGTGTCGCGGGCGAGGACGAGTTCGGTGCTCGTCCGGCGGCGGGTCGGGCGTCGTGCGGAGCGGTCGGAGACCAGCCCGGCGATGGCCAGGTGGGTTTGCGGGTAGTCCTCCCGACGCCCGGTGTACCGCTGGAGGGGCCGCCACTGCTTGTACTCGGCGTTGGTGTGCTCCACGCAGATCCGCGCCGAGGACTGGCGTCGCCGCATCTCGCGCCAGGCGCGCTTGTCTCCGTCGCAGGCGTCCCCGGCCGGCTTCTTCGGAGGGGCGCTGACCTGGCCGGGGAACTCCTTGGCCAGGCCCTGGTATCCCGAGTCGACCTCGGCTTTCACCGCCGGATACTGCTGGAACTGCTCGGCGATGCCCTCGGTGCGAACAGCGGTCTGGTCGTGCATGCGGCCCGGGCGGACGACGCCGGAGAAGAGGGTGCGGCCCGGGCGGACGACGCCGGAGAAGAGGGTGCGGCCCGGGCGGACGACGCCGGAGAAGAGGGTGCGGCCCTGGTGGTCGCTGAAGGTGGTGGTCTTGATCGTGTTCTGCTTCTTCTTGCCGGACACGAACGCCTTGCGGCCCGGGCGCCCCGCGCGCGGGCGTCGGACCTGCACCTCGGTGCCGTCGATGCGCAGGTCCACGCCTTCGGCATCGGCATAGGCGAAGACATCTTCCAAGGTCCGCAGTCTGAGGCCGGGCCGGTCGGGCACCGCGAAGCCGCGGGCTGCGAGGAGAGGCCTGACCTGGCGGATCGCGGCGGAGACCGTGGAGCGGTCCACCCGGTACAGCTCGGCCAGGGCGGCGTGCGGCAGGCCGAGCCGCAGGTGGACGAGGGTGACCAGCAGCCGGTCGACGAACTCCAGCTTCGGCTTGCGCCCAGCGCCCTCCGCCCGGTGCCGCTTGCCGCCCCGCTGCCGATCAAGGGCCGACTCACGCCGGGCCCACCAACGCGGCGACAACTCCTCGATCAAATCGCCGAGATGTGCGCGAGAGACCCCGGACGGGGCAGGATGGGAGCAGGCCGCACGGGCCCAGGTAAGCGTCACAACTCACCCAACCCGTGCGGCCCTTCTCACGTTACGGCCCCACCAGCACCGGGACTCTTCATCCCCAGGTTGTAAGCTGATCCTCCCTGTTGACGGTGGGCAAGGAGCGAAACGAATGGCGGGCGCCCGCGAATTACCGCCGGACGAGGCACTGGTCGAGCGTCTGCGTGACGGTGACGAGGAGGCATTCGCCCTGGTGCTGGACACCTGGTCGGGTGGGATGCTGCAACTGGCCATGTCGTTCGTGTCGACCAAGGCGACCGCGGAGGAGGTCGTCCAGGACACATGGCTGGCGGTCATCAAGGGGATCAGCGATTTCGAGGGCCGTTCGGCCCTGAAAACATGGGTGTTTCGGATTCTGATCAACACGGCCAAGGGGCGCGGTGCCAAGGAGAGCAGGACCGTTCCCTTCGCCAGTCTGCTGCCCGAGGAGGAGGGGCCGACGGTGGAGGCCTCACGGTTCCGCGACCCGGGCGAGCGACATGCCGGACACTGGGCCATCGGGCGGGAGCCGCGGAATTGGCACATTCCCGAGGACTACGTGCTGCGTGGTGAGGTCCGCGAGTTGATAGGGCAGGCGCTCGACGAGCTCCCGTCCCGCCTCCGCACGGTGGTCACACTCCGCGATCTCGCAGGGTACGGCTCGGAGGAAGTGTGCTCCCTGCTCGGGATCTCGCCCGGCAACCAGCGGGTCCTTCTCCATCGGGCCAGGGCCACCCTTCGGCGTAGGCTGGAGGACTACTTGTCCGATGCCCATGACGTTGCGGGAGCGAGGGGGGACGACCGTGAACTGTGTTGAATTCGTGGAACTGGTGACCGATTTCCTCGGGGGCGCTTTGTCCGTAGCGGACGAGCGGCGATTCGTCGAGCACTTGGCGGAGTGCGACGGCTGCGAACGCTACCTGGATCAGTTCCGTCAGACGATCGCCATCACTGGCGAACTGACCCCGGACAGTATTTCACCCGACGCCAGGCAGCAACTGCTCACTGCCTTCAGGGACTGGCGGCGGCCGTGATCTCCCGCCGCCTGCGGTAGGACTTGTCGAGAACCCAAGCTGCCACGTACACCGGAGTGCCAGGTCACCGCCTGGCCTACCCTGCACCGACCAATCAGTCCGTTGCTCCCGCGGCGGTTCCTTCAGCTCCCGCGGCGGTTCCTTCAGGGCGTGCCGCCGCCCATGCGGGGGTACGGGGCGGGCCGCGACAAGTCGGCCGTCCTTGATCTGGCAGCCCGTCAGGGGTGAACGGCTGGATCCACGCGGTCGTCCACGGATGTTCCTCGTCCTCGTCGGCGCACCTGCGCCCACGGATTTGCAAGGCTCACGACGCGCTTCCCCTTCGTCGGACGTGAGCGGGGCAACTGTGGTCTTGCCGGGTGGTGTTGAGCGACGTTCGCTGTGGTGATCTGTCCGGGGTCGATCGCGGTCAGGATTCCGTGCCTGGTCAGGCGCTTGAGCTTGGTGCGGATGTCAGTCCACACGATCGAGCGATCAGAAAACCGGCAGAAGGTCACATTCCGCTCTCTGAGGTCCGGCGGACGGGGCCGTCGATGAATTAGTGGGTTGATTTGTCCTCGCGGTCTGCGGCTGTCGCGTGCATGACGTAGTTCGCGAGGTCGCTGGGGTCGATCAGGCGGGCGGGGATCGGTTCCGGGTGGTGTCCCAGGTCTTCCAGGATGGGGCGGACCTGCTTGATCAGGGCTCTGATCTGGTTCTCCCCGACGCGGAAGAGGTAAGCGGTCAGCGAGCGGGACAGGCCGCGCTGGTCGAGGATGGCGGCCCAGATGATGTTCTCTGTGGTCATCTTGCGGTGCCGGGGCCGCTCCTTGGGCGGCAGGGCGTCCAACCGGTCGCGGACGCTGACGGTGAGTTCGTCCAGGTCATGGCGCTCGATGCCGGTCAGCAGGGGGTGGGTGGCCAGGGTCGCGCCGAAGGTGTGCGCGTGCCGGGGGTGGGATCTGGGGCCGGGCGGGTGGAGCGGGACGTCGGGGATGCCGGGCTGGGGCGGGATCGTGTAGTTCCACTCCCCGTGGAAGTCTTCCGGGCGGATCGTGAGGGCGGACGCGTGTTGTTCGCTGATCTCGATGCCGGTGGGGTAGCTGCCGGTGTCCAGGCGGGCGGTCACGGTCAGTCCGGTGCGGGTGGTGGTCGCCGAGATGAGGTTCAGGGCGGTCTCGTAGCTGGTCAGCGGGTGGGAACGCCAGTTGAGGGAGATGAAGGAGAACAGGCGGTGCTCGACCCGGTTCCACTTCGAAGTCCCCGGAGGTAGGTGGCACACGCTGATCTCCAGGCCGGTCTCGGTGGCGAGAACGGCGAGGTTGGCCTTCCACGCCTTGGCGCGGGAGCTGTTGGAGCCGCCGCCGTCCGCGGTGATCAGCAGGCGTCTTGCCTGTGGATAGGCGGGCCGCCCTTCCTCGGTCCACCAGCGGCGCAGGCTGGAGACGGCGAACGCGGCGGTGTCGTGATCGGTGCCCACCACGACGAACCCGGTATTGCGGCCCAGGTCGTAGATGCCGTAGGGGATCGCTGTGCCCGTGGCGTGGGAGGGGAAGTCGTGGTCGAGGACCTTGACCGGGGCGCCCGGCGGGGCCCACTCGCGTCCGGGCCGGGCGAAGAGTCCGATCTGCTCCTTCTTCTTGGTGTCCACGCTGATCACCGGATCACCGGCCTGGAGGAACTCGGCCACCGTGGAGTTGAGATGCTGGAACTGCGCGTCCCGGTCTGGGTGGTGGCTGCCGGCCAGCACCCGCGCGTTGCCGCGCAGGCTGAACCCGGCCCCTTTCAGCAGGGCCGCGACAGTGTCGCGGCCCACCTTCCTGCCCTGGGCGGCGAGTTCATCCGCGAGGCGGCGCAACGACTTCGTCGTCCACGTCAGGGGCTTCATCGGATCGCCCTGTGTGCTGTCCTCGACCAGCGCCAGCAAGGCCGGCACCAAACCTGGGTCCCTGTCCGCCAGGGCCGGGCGGCCCGCACCCGACCGCCGTACCCGCCCGTCCGGTCCCTCGCCCGCATCGAGTTCGGCCAGGCCACGGCTGACGCGGCCTTTCGAGACGCCCGCAGCCTGTGCCACCGCGGCAATCCCGCCGTGCCCGAACTGCCGGGCCTCCGCCGCGTACAGGATCCGGCGCTGCCGCTCGTTCAAATGCGGCGTCACCGCCTCGAACTTCGCCCGTAACGACTCCACCGATCCATCAAAGCGCCCCATGCCACATCAACGAGCCCAACTACCGTAAGCAACCCACTAATTCATCGACGGCCCCGGACAGGGTCAGATCCAGGTGTAGTTCTCGTCCGTGATCGGCTCCAGCTCGAACCTGTGCACGGGGGCGGTGGGCGCGTCGAGCTCGGCGATCTGCTTGCCGATCGGCGGGAAGAGCGGCAGGCCGTCGACCTTGCGGTAGTCGTGCCACTCGACGGCACCCACCTCGTGGCTGCCGTCGGGGAGCTCATCGAACTCCTGGGTGGCGAGCCCGGCGCGGACCTCGGGGGTGACGTGGAGCCGGTAGATCAGGTGGAACTTGCGGGGCGGCGGGGTCGGGCCGGGCCGGCTGATCCGGGCATCGGCCATCCAGATCAGCTCCGGCTCGGTGGACGCCTGGTCGCGCCCGAGGCCGAGTTCTTCTTCGAGCTCGCGGCGCACGGCCTCGCGGTAGTCCTCGCCGTCCTGCACGTTGCCGCCGATGGTGGTGTAGTGCACGGAGTCGGCCCGGTCCCGTCGCAGCAGCGCGATGTCGTCGCCGCAGAAGACCAGCCCGGTGACGCGGACCTTGATCCTGCTGAACGGCTCGGGCGTCGTCGCTTCGGTGGTGCTCATGGGGTTGGTTCTCCTCAGTGGGGATGGTGGTGTGCTTGCGGTTTCCGGCGAGCCTCCCGACTCAACCGCCGGAAGGAGTCGGTGTGTTGAGGTACCTAGCTTGCCCCGGGAAAGCCATGGGTGGTGCGCGCGTCGGCCTGGGCGATGTGTTCGATCTCGACGCCGGTGAGGGTGAAGCGGCGGAGCCGGCAGCCGACAGCCGGTGGAGCGCATCACGGGGGCGAGGTGGCAGGGGTCCATCTCCTCGATGAGGACGGTGGGCTGCTCGGTCGGCGGGTTCTTGCGGCCGGTGATGGCCAGCGGCAGGCGGCTGTCGGTGTAGGGCAGCGGGGAGATCCGCCAGATCGGGAGCCGCAGACGGTGGATGGCCCAGCTCGGCGACTACGCGAGCGCGCAGAACCACCTCCAACCACGCGCTCGACATCCACGGCCTCGACCGGCGCCGCACCCGCGCCATCGTCCTGGCCGACCTCGGAACCGTCCGGCTCCGCCACGACGACGTGGACGACGCCATCGCCTCCTGGAACGACTTCCTCGACTGCGCGGACGGCATCCGCTCGATTAAGACCGACCGGCAAAAAAATGGGGGCGGCGTCGCAGGCCGATCTCCCGGCGGCGTTCGAGGACGGAGATGACCATGGTGTTGGCCACTCCGATGCCGCCGACGAGCAGGGCGACTCCGGCGAGGCCGAGAAACAGGGCGGAGAAGTTGGCCTGCGCTGCCCGTTTCGCGGCCAGGGCGTCGGAGGGGCGGCTGACCTGCGCCATGCCGGGCAGTTGGGGGTAGACCGTGGCGGGCAGGACGCTTCGGACTGCGTCGATCGCGTTCTCGCGGGCCTTGACGTAGATGACCGTGGGATGTCCGTCGAAGTGCAGCTCGGTGCGTGCGGCGTCCAAGCCGACCAGAACGGACCGGTCGATGTCCGGGGACAGTGGTGTCGTGGCGAGGATGCCGATACGGGTGGGCGTCTACTTCGTCCTGGCCCTGGCACTTTTCCCCGGTCTGGGCTTCGCGCGGGTGTGGGACGAGCTCATCGCCGGACTGCCGGGGCATCTGCGCCTGCACCCCTCGGCACGCGCCCTGGGGGAACTGCGCCGACGCCTGGGACCGACCCCGTTCCGGGATCTCTTCGAGGTGCTGGCGGGGCCGCTGGCCTCGCTGCACACTTCTGGAGTCCGCTACCGGCACTGGCGAACCGTGGCCTTCGACGGTTGCAGTCCGGTCCGGGTCCCCGACCAGCCCTGCTTGCGGGCATGGCTGGGCAAAACCCGCAATCAGCAGGGAGACGCCGGCTATCCCGCGATGCGGCTGACGGCGCTGTGCGAGACAGGGACCCGCGGGCTGCTCGCGGCGCACTTCGGACTCTGCAGGTGCTGGTGGCCCAGAGTCGTCTGATTTCATTGCACGATAAGGGAATCAGATGTTCTGTGACGTCGGTGACCCAGGCGCGATTCGAACACACGACACGCGCTTCAGGAGAGGTCGAATCCATCCGGATCGACGAGCCCCCTGGCCTGCGGCGGAGCGCCGCAGGTCGGCCCGACCGAGCAAACTTGGCCGCGTATGTGCCGTAGACCTGTGCCGGAGCTCGACGGAGCGCGGTCCGCCGCCCTGGCACCGTGACGCCCCCGTCGCGCCGCTCTGGCGTTGCGATGGGGGCGCCGACTCACATCTTTGAGGCAGTGAGGGTTTCGGGGGGCTTGCCAGGCCGGGCGCGCGAGCACCCGACCATCAGGCGCCTTGGCGCAAGCGAGCGGGCGGGCGGTCTGGCACTCGCGTAGGGCCCCACGGGTTTTACTGTTTCACCGTCCTGGCCCCAGCTTCACCTGCAGCGGCGACCTCAGCCTTCAATATTTCCAGCGCATCCCTGTCCAGGCTGATAGCGGCCAGATGTTGTGAGACGTATTGGCTAAGCTCAAAAATTTCGCGCACGAGCCACTCTGCACGCGAGCCGGAGGGATGGTTGTCCAGCTCCGCCTGGTATTGGTTGATATCCTTTTGCTGAATTGCGACGAGAATTTCGGTGTTGCTTATATGGTCTTGGAGCGCCTTCCATTTTGCCCATGCATTAATGCCAGCCTGATTGAGTGCAACTATGCTATTCACTTTAGGCATAACGCCCGCAAGATTTCCGCCTGCCTTCCTGGTATTCGCCCACAATACAGCAGCTATACCTACGAAGGCTGCGACCACGTATTCCTCGAATACAAACCGCTTGTCCAGCTTGGCTCTCGACTGGGTCTCTGCCTTCGCCTCAGTCCGCGCCTGAGCAGCGTTGGCGGTGACTGACGAACCGGCGACCAGGATCGCGAATGCGGTAGCAACCGCCACTATCAGGCGCTTCATGGTCGCGCTCCTTCGTTTCATGGTGGCTCCTTCGTTTCGTTGAGCTGACTCGTTCCCGTCACCCGGAAAACCAGTGATCAGGCATGCCGTACTCTTGAAGCCGATCACGCGGTGGCCGCCGCCATGTCCACGACACACCGCTATTCAGCCGCACTTTGCCGTGGGCTCCGGATACAAGAGCGCGGCCGCTGGGACATTCATCCGGTTGCACGGCCAAAAATGCAATGCACCGGCCGTCGCCCAAATGACTTGTCGAAGCGAAATCTGTGCCCCTTACCGGCAATGCAACTGTACGATCCGCAGCCTGAGTCTGAACAGTGAAGGTTTGAGATCTTGCTGCAAAGTCACTAATATTGCGGTCCTCGGTGTGCGATCTCTCGGTATGGTGGCGGTAGGGGTGAGTGCAACGTCGCTTCCGTTGATTGATCTTGGTGGGGTAGGGTCTCGTGCTTGTGGCGCGTGATCACATAGCCGGGGACATCTTCCCGGAGCGGGTCCGGATGGGCTGCTGACCAGGACGTTCACGCCGGAGCTGGTGCATCAGGCGGTCGAGGGGACCGGGGCGTGGGAGGAGCGCACGAAGGCGCTGCCGAGCACGCTGATGGTGTACTTCACGCTGGTGATGTGGCTGTTCACCGGGCATGGCTACGGCGGGTGCTGCGCGAGCTGCTGGAGAACGTCCCGCGGCGGGCGGGTGAGAAGTGGACGCGTCCGGCCCGGACCGGCTCGGTCACCAAGGCGCGTGCCCGGCTCGGGGCGGCGCCGCTGCGCTGGCTGTTCGACCAGGTCGCCGGGGTGGCTGAGTCGGGGCGCCGCGGGGGCATCTGCGCGGCGAGCACGGCACCGCCGATGGTGCCGGGAGCGGTGGGACCGATCTCGCAGCCGTCGATGCCGGAGGCGGTGGTCACCTGGTTGCGGGCGCTTTCCAGGGCGACGGTGAAGCAGGCCAGCGGCACCTTTCTGCTACCGGGCCGTCAGATCACCCAATTCCGCTGAATACCCAGGGCCAGCATGACCTTCAGCGTGCCCGCCAGGGGCGGTGACGCCGAGCCGCGCAGGATTCCGGTGCCGCGTGCGAGGACCGCCTCGACGGTCAGGAATTCGATCTCGAGCAGCGCGCGCACTACGTGAAGGCCCGGTGGGTCGTGCGCTCAATGATCTCCAGGTCTAGCTCGCGCCGCAGTTCCAGCTGGTACTTCGGCCACGGCTTGTCCGCGGTCGCGCTCGCGAGCTCAAGGCCCGCGGCATGTCTGATGACGAAGTCGATTGACCCGCCGACCAGCTGACCATCACCGAATATGTCCTGAAGGGGTTCCTCGACCTTGGAAGGCGTGCGCTCCTTGAGCCACTCTTCGCCGATCTGAGACCGCCACACATCGACGCCGATCCCGTCGAGCTGCTCGGTCTTGAGGATCTCGAAAGCCTCAGTCCTGCGCCACACCGTCGATCCGCCGTGCGGGCGCAGGTCGAGCTGGAACATCTGCGCCCAGTTGATGTCACCCCGTAGGCGCGCGATCCGCTGTGCGCGCCGGAGGCTGGCCGCGAGGGGAACGGACTCAAACTCGTCCAGTGCCTGGCGGGTTAGCTCCATCAGATGCTCGATGCTCGTCAATGCCGTCTCCTCGGGCCGATCGGCCCGTACTCGCGGCTGAGGGCCGCTCCGGGCCGTTGGCCCCAGCGTAAATGTGTCCGAAGACAGCACCGACACATCGATCTCACCTACGGTTGAGCTGGGCACCTACGCCGCACGCCACGAGATCGGCGTCGACGGCCCGCTGCGCGAGTTCTACCTGTGCAGCCCCTCGAGGTGGCCGGCGAGGACGATCTGGTCACCGAGGTCGGCTGGCCCATCTTCCGCTCCAACGGCTAGCCCGGAGTCCGCCCAGGTGGACGCCACCGATGAGTTTTGGCCCTCCCGTGCGTCATACCTACATGGACGGATCGATGGTGAACGCCGCGCGCGCCGGCGACCAGGGCGCTTTCACTCGGCTCGCCGAGCCGTACCGTCATGAGCTACAGGTGCACTGCTACCGGATGCTCGGCTCGGTCGAGGACGCCGAGGACGCCGTGCAGGAGACGTACCTGCGGGCCTGGGCCCGGCTGGACAGCTACGCCGGGCGCGCCCCCTTCCGGGCCTGGCTGTACGGGATCGCGACCCACGCGTGCCTTGACGCGCTGCGGCGGCGCAGGGCGCGGGTCTGGTCGACGGACGTGTCCGCGCCGGCCGACCCGCGCGACGCGCCGGCGCCGCCCTTGGACGTGCCCTGGCTTCAGCCCTATCCCGACCGGTTGTTGGAGGCGCCGGCGTCGCCGGACACGGAGCCGGAAGCGGTCGTCACCGCCAAGGAGACGATCGAGCTGGCCTTCCTCGCTGCCATCCAGCAGCTGCCGGCCCGTCAGCGCGCCGTGCTCATCCTGCGCGACGTGCTCGACTGGTCGGCCAAGTCCACTGCGGCCAGCATGGAGATGAGCCAGGCAGCGGTGAACAGCGCGCTGCAGCGCGCGCACGCGACGCTCGCCGAGCATCTGCCGCCGGACCGCGCCGCCTGGACCTCCGCCCCCAATGCCGACGAGAGGGCACTGCTGGGGCAGCTGATCGCGGCCTGGGAGCAGGCCGACACCGCCGCGCTGGTCGGGCTGCTGCGCGCGGACGCACGGTTCGTGATGCCGCCGCGGCCGACGTGGTTCGCCGGGCGGGACGACATCGCGGTGTTCCTGCGCGACCACGTGTTCGACGAGCTGGGCACGGACTGGCTGCTGCTGCCGACGGCGGCGAACCGCCAGCCCGCCTTCGCGATGTACCGGCGTGCGCCCGGGAAGCCGCTGCACGAGCGGTTCGGGATCGGGGTGCTCCGGGTCCAGGACGGCGCGGTCGCCGAGATCGCGACCTTCCTCCAGCCGCAGGTGTTCGCCTCCTTCGCGCTGCCCACGGCGCTGCGACGCAAGGCCGATGGCAGCGTGGAGGCCGGGTGATGGACGGCGAGGAGCAGCTCTCCTTCCTCGGCACACGCTGCCCGGGAGGCTTCAGGCTGCGCACGAGGGTCCTGGAACCCGGGGAGGAACTGCCGTTCCGGTCCGCCGACTGGGAGGACGCGCTCGTCGTGGTCGAGATCGGCGAGCTGGAGATCGAGTGCCGCAGCGGCGCGTCGGCGGGCTTCCAGCAGGGGGCGGTTCTGGAGTTCGCCGGGCTGACACCGCGATGCCTGCGCAATCCCGGCGACGGGCCGCTCGTTCTCACTGCCCTGTCGCGAGCCTGATCCTGGCCGGGCCGGCGGCGGAGCGATGAATGACGGGCCGCCGTCGCGTCACACAAGTGACCATGTTTCCGGGACTGAGGATCCCCATGAACACCACGACGCCCATCCACCGCTGGCGGGCCTTCGCCGTGCTCGCCGTTGCCTTCTTCATGACGATCGTCGACCTGACCATCGTCAACGTCGCACTCCCCACCATCGGGCGCGACCTGCGCTTCTCCGAATCGAGCCTGCAGTGGGTGGTGACCGCCTACGGCCTGGCCTTCGGCGGCCTGCTGCTGCTCGGCGGCCGGTCCGCCGACCTGCTCGGCCGCCGCCGGATCTTCCTGCTCGGGCTGGCCGTCTTCACCGGCGCCTCGCTGGGCTGCGGCCTGGCCCGCAGCGACACCTTCCTGATCGTCATGCGGGGCGTGCAGGGAACCGGCGCGGCGATCGTCCTGCCGGCCGCGCTGTCGATCGTGATGACGATGTTCCCGGAAGGGGCGGAGCGCAACAAGGCGCTCGGCCTCTGGGGCGGCCTGGGGGCCGGCGGCGCCACCGTCGGGCTGCTCACCGGCGGCCTGCTCACCCGGTACGCCGGCTGGGAGTACATCTTCTTCCTCAACGTCCCGGTCGGCCTGGCGGCGCTGGCGCTGGCCCCCCGGATCGTCCCGGAGAGCCGGCTCCAGACCGACCGCCGCAGCTACGACCCGCTCGGCGCCCTGACCGTGACCGGCGGCCTACTGCTGCTCGTCTACGCCATCTCGACCGCGCCGCAGGACGGCTGGGCGACCCCGAAGACGATCGGCTCGCTCGTCGCCTCCGGGGTGCTGCTGGCCTCCTTCGTCCTGGTCGAGGCGCGGGCCCAGGCGCCGCTGCTCCCGCTGCGGCTGCTGCGGTCGCGGCCGGTCGCCGGTGCGAACACGGTCGGGCTGCTGCTCGGTGGCGGCTTCTTCGCGTTCATCTTCATCGGGACGCTCTACATGCAGCAGGTCCTGCACTATTCGGCGCTGATGGCCGGGACGGCGTGGCTGGCGGCCTCGCTGACCTCGGTGGCGCTTGCCGGGCCGTCGCAGGTGCTGGTGACGCGTATCGGGGCGGGCCCGGTGATGACCGTGGGCATGGGCCTGATCGCCGGCGGGACGGCCTGGGCGACCGCTGCAGGGGTGCACGGGAGCTTCTGGGCCGACCTCGCCGGGCCGTTCTTCGTGGCCGGCGCCGGGACCGCGTTCACCTTCATCCCGATCTCGATCGCCGGCCTGACCGGGGTCGCCGAGCGGGACGCCGGGCTCGCTTCGGGCCTGCTCAACACCACTCAGCAGCTCGGCGGGGCGATCGGCGTCGCCATCGCGTCCACGGTCGCCGCCAGCCACACCGCAACGCTGGCCGCAACGGGCCAATCGGCTGCGGCGGCGCTCACCGGCGGGTTCCGGGCGGCGTTCTGGGTGTGCACCGTGATCGCCGCGCTGGCCGTCCCGGTCGGCCTTCTCATCCCGCGCCGGACGCAGGCGCCGCCCGAGCCGGTCACCCCGGCCGACGCGGCGGCCGTCAAGGCCGCGGCGGGCCGACCGCCGGAGTTCAACACATCGACCAGGAGGATTCCCAATGATGTTGTCAAGCCGGAGTGGTGACTCCAGGTGACTGCATCAGGCTGCGGCAGTTGCTTGCCGGTCAGCGGCTGTCTCGAAGGTGCGGTGGTCGCGTATGAGGGCCCAGAGCACATTGAGACGACGGCGGGCCAGGGCCAGCACGGCTTGCTTGTGGGACTTCCCCTCAGCCCGTTTGCGTTGGTAGAAGCGCCGAGACTCGGGACAGTGGATTGCGGCGGCCTGGGCGGCGAGGTAGCACATCCGCAGCAGGCGCCGGCTGTAGCGGCGAGGGCGTTGCAGGTTGCCGCTGATCTTGCCCGAATCGCGGGGAACCGGGGCGAGACCGGCGACGCCGGCGAGCCGGTCGGGGCTGCCGAAGGCGGCCATGTCGCCGCCCGTGGCGGCGATGAACTCGGCTCCGAGCGTGTCGCCGATGCCGGGCATGCTGGTGATCACTGCGGCGTCGGGGTGCTCGCGAAACCGTTCCTCGATGAGGGTGTTGAGCTGGTCGATCTCCTCATCGAGGGCCATCACCTCCATGGCAAGGGTGCGGACCATCCTGGCGGCGGTCTTCTCACCGGGCACGACGGTGTGCTGGGCCTCGGCGGCGGTGAGCGCGGTGTTAGCGGCGCTCTTGGCGTTGGTGACGGTGCGGACGCCGTGGTTCTTGAGCCAGGTCGTCAGCCGGGCCCGGCCGATCCGCCGCAGCGCGGAGGGCGTCTGGTAGCCGGTCAGCAGGATGAGCGCGGTCTTGGAGGTGCTGTAGTCGAACGCCCGCTCAAGGGCGGGGAAGTACTCCAGCAGCTGGGCGCGGAGCCGGTTGATGGCGCGGGTGCGGTCGGCCGACAGGTCCATACGGCGGGCCGTCATGATCCGCAGGTCCACCGCGATCTCGCTCGTCTCGGTCAGCGGCTGCAGATCACGCCGCATGCGGGCGGTGTCGGCGATGACGAAGGCGTCCTTCGCGTCCGTCTTCCCGCTGCCCCGGTAGGCGGCCGAGGCGTGGTGCACGGTCCGGCCGGGGATGTAGAGCAGCTTCTGCTCGTGGCTGACCAGGAGGGCGATCAACAGGGCGGCGCCGCCGGAGTTGAGGTCGACCGCCCAGGTAACGGGGCCTCCGTCGGCCAACTCCAGGACGTCGCCGAGCAGTTCGAGCAGTTCTGGCTCGTTGTTCGGCACCCGCCGGGAGAGGACCTTGTTCCCGTCCGTGTCGATCGCCGTGCAGTGGTGCTCGCCCTTACCCGCATCTGTCCCGGCCCACAGTTCGGGCACCCGGTCCTCCTCGCTCGACGTGCGTGTTCACGGTCCCAGCAGACGACCTCGCCGACGTGTCCATACGAGCGATCTTGTTCCGCGCATCCCAATCAGCGGCCGAGTCGTCGCGGGGTCCCGGCGGCCAATCCTCCTAAGCCACATCAGCGGCAACAGCATGGAAGCCACACCAGGGACCCCTGGGCGTCCCGATCTTACGAGTGATCCGAATCAACCCACGATGAAAGGTATGGACAGCATGAGTGGGCTGTCGGACAGGACCGCCGTCGTCGTCGGGGCGAGCCGCGGCCTGGGACGCGGGATCGCGACCGCCCTCGCCGGGGCCGGCGCCACCGTGGTCGCCGTCGCCCGCAGCCGGGAGGCGCTCGCCGAACTGGCCGAGGGCGCCGAGCGCGTCCGGCCCGAAACGGCCGACGCCACCGACCCCACCGTGGCCGGCGACCTCATCGGCCGCTACCAGCCGGACACGCTCGTCCTGGTGGCCGGCGCGACCCCGCACCCGCGCCCGCTCCAGCAGCACACCTGGGAGACCTTCTCCGTCAACTGGGAGACCGACGTGCGGATCGCCTTCCACTGGCTGCGCGAGGCCCTGCTGAAGCCCTTGCGCCCCGGCAGCCGGGTGGTCGTGATCAGCAGCGGCGCGGCGGTGGCCGGGTCGCCGCTCAGCGGCGGGTACGCCGGGGCCAAGGCCACCCAGCGGTTCATCACCGGGTACGCGCAGGAGGAGGCGCAGCGAGCCGGCCTCGACATCACGTTCACCGCGGTGCTGCCCCGAATCACCCCGATGACCGACCTCGGACGGCCGGCGGTGCGGGCGTACGCGGATCGCTACGGCATGACCGAGGACGAGTACATCGAGCAGCTGGGCCCGCTGGTCACCCCAGAGGTCGCGGGCGCCGCCGTGGTCGAGCTGGTCGGGTCGGACGCCGCCGGCATCGCCCCGGCCTACCTGCTGACCGGCGCGGGGCTGCAGAAGCCCCCCTGACGCGGAGGGCGGGGGCGGGGGCGGCGCCGGCGCCCGGCTCACGAGCGTCCCCGGCATCGGCCCCTGGACGTGGACGGCGGCCGAGACCCTGCAGCGCAGCAACGGCGGCCCGGACGCCGTCTCCGTCGGCGACTTCCACCTGAAGAACACCGTGGGCTGGGCGTTGGCCGGCCGGGCGCGCAGCACCGACGAGCAGGTGCTGGAGCTTTTGGAGCCCTACGCCGGGAATCGGCACCGGATCTGCCGTCTCATCCGGCTGGCCGGCGCCCGCGCTGCCCGGTTCGGCCCCCGGCTCGCTCCCCAGGAGCACCGGTTCCACTGACCTGCGCCCTCGCGGGTGGCAGTCTGGTTGCCATGTGCGGCCGCTTCGTCTCCACCACCGGTCCCCAGGACCTCGTCAGCCTCTTCGGTGCCTCCCGCTGGGATCCGGAAGAGAACCTCGACCCCAGTTGGAACGTCGCGCCAACCGACCCGGTGTGGGCCGTTCTGGAGCGTCTGGACCGCGAGACCGGGGAGATCATCCGGCAGCTGCGGCCGTTGCGCTGGGGCCTGGTGCCGTCCTGGGCGAAGGACCCGAGCGTCGGCGCCCGCATGATCAACGCCCGCTCCGAGACCGTCCACGAGAAGCCCGCCTTCCGCAAGGCCTTCGCCACCCGGCGGTGCCTGCTGCCGGCCGACGGCTACTACGAGTGGGTCGCCATCGCCGCCACCGAGGCGAAGAAGGCCTACAAGCAGCCGTACTACCTGGCTCCCGCCGACGGCAGCCTCATGGCGATGGCCGGCCTGTACGAGTTCTGGCGCGACCACACCCGGCCCGACGACGACCCCCTGGCCTGGCTGACCACGACCACGGTCATCACCACCCAAGCCCGCGACGACGCCGGCCGCGTCCACGACCGCATGCCGCTGGCGATCGGCGCCGCTGACTTCGACGCCTGGCTCGACCCCGAACACAGCGACCCGGCCGAGCTGCGCCGGCTCCTCCACACCCCCGCCGACGGCCACCTCACGGTGCGCCCCGTCTCCACCGCCGTCAACAGCGTCCGCAACAACGGCGCCGACCTCCTCACCGAGGCCCTGGACGCACCACCGCTGAACTGACCTACTGATCTGGCGGTCTCCGACACGTACGTCCGCACAGTCCGCACCTCGTCAGAGCAGCGGCCGGTCCTGGTCGAGGCCGCGCAGTGCCCGCCAGACCGGCTGGCGCAGGCGTCCGGCCTTGGTCCAGTCGAGGTATTCGACCTCCGCGGTCAGCTCGGGGCGGGTGAACGCCAGCAGTTCGCCCCGGGGGATCCCGGCCACGGGCGTGGTGAAGGGCGACACGGGGGTCTGCAGGCGTCGCAGGAGAGCGGCGAGGGCGCGGCGTTCGGCCGTGGCGAAGCCGGTGCCCACCCTGCCGACGTAGCGCCGGCCGTCGGCAGTGGGGATGCCGCACAGCACGGCCTTGACCACGGTCCCGGCCGGCCCGCCGGCGAGCCAGCCGCCGATGACGACGTCGGCGGTGCGCAGGTTTCTTGGCGGGGGTACCCGATTCGAAGGGTGCGGAATTCGACGCGCTCACCCGAAGGTGGCTACGGTCGGTGACATCAGGCGCTCGGTCTGCGACATCGCGCTTGGAGTCAACACCAGCTTGGCTCTGTGGGCAGCCGGGGCGGCTATCGCGGCATGGCGCCAACGTCATGTGAGGGAACCCAGACCGGTGAGGTCGAGGCCGCCAGACCGAGGTCGTTCAAGGTGGTGTCGTCGCCCGAGAGCGCCAGCAGGAGAAACCGGGCCATGCCCATGTCGTAGCGGTGCCAGCCGCCGGGGAACGCGCCCCGCAGCCACACCACGACGGGCCAGCGGTCCGGGTCGTCCCCTTCGGTGAGCCAGAAGCAGTGGTCTCCGTTGTAGTTGCTCGCCCAGCACAACAAGCCGTTGGGCTCGGGGTAGACGGGGTATGGGCAGAGATCGAAGGAGTCCTCCCGCATCTGCTTGAACGCGGCCCCGGTATCGCCGGTGAGTCGGTTGACCATACGGGAGAGGGCTCCGACGCCGATGGGTCGGTCGGGCAGCGGCCGCGGGGTCGCGATGCTGAGTTCTGCCCGGAGCTCTCCGGGGCCGAAGAGATCGACGAATGCTCGGTAGTCGGTGGGAAGGTGGATTCCGGCGACTTCCTGGGCCTGGTCCCACGGAAGCAGCGGTTCAGCAGTCCCCGGGTCCAGGCCCACATCTCCTGCTCGACGCCGATGGGGTCGCCCGAGCGCAGGACCCGGCCCCGCAAGATGGTGTGCCGAAGCGCGAAGTACGCGGACTCGTGGTCCCACCGCTGGTGGTAGAGGCCGACGAGTGCGTCGGCCGGGTAGCGGCGGGCATCGGTCAAGGTCGTCACAAGGCGGTAGGACCCGTTGAACGAGGTGCCGTTGTCGCAGGTCACGGTGATCCGAGCTTCCACGACCCGGACCGGGACGGTGCCGAGGACGGACAGGTAGGAGCCGTCCGCGAGCCGGGCGAGGATCGGGGTGCGGCGGTTGGCGCGCAGGCGGCCCACGAACTGGGCGCCGGTAGTGGCCACGGCAGCCAGGAAGGCGTTGGCGTCGAAGCCCCTGTCCCACAGGACCAGCATGTCCGGGCCCAAGTGGTGCAGCAGTCGGCGGGCGTAGGCGGTCTCCCCGTCGCTGGTGGTGCCGAAGACCGCACCGATCAGGGCCCGGGTTCCGGTCTCCACCAGGGTCATCAGCTCCAGCATCGGGTAGCCGCCACGGCTCTGTGTGCCGAACCGGTCCACGTTCCGGTCGCTTTCGGGCAGTTTGATCGAGCTGCAGCCGTCGAAGGAGACCGTCCGGAACGGGCCGAACCGCACTCCGGGTGTGGTCGGCCGTGCCAGCGGGCCGGCGAGGACCTCGAACAGGTGGCGGACCGGCGCCGCACCCACCCTGCGGCGCAGGTCGCGCAGGGCTTTCGCGGTCGGCGACGCGACTTCCAGGCCGGCGCCCGTCAGCGCGGCGGTCAGCTTCTGCCACACCAGCCGGTAGCCGACCTCCGGGAACAGGCACATCGCGAGCAGGAAGTAGACCCCGACCCGGGTCGGCAGTCCCGCAATCGGCGCTGCACGCACCGGGTCTCCTCCAGGACCGCGTCAACCAGGTCGAACGGGACGACCTGTGTCAACTCGCCCAGATGGCCTGGCCCGAACTGGCCAGCGGCCACCGTGAATTGGTGGGACACCGTCGTCACACCTGGCGGCAGGGCACAATGAGTTACAAGCAACGGGATTCCTCGGCGATCAGCAGTCTTGGCGGACTATCTGATCAACGTCGATCCCGTTGCCGCGTTTCGGCCGACGTCGGACCCCCTTGCCACCAGAGCAAATCCGTTAACTACCCGGCCTTGGATCAAGCCCAGTCGACGAGGAGCCGTCTGCCGTGGATGGTCAGCCGGGCATGGCGGTGGGGCACGGGAAACCTCTGGGATGGTGCAGAATCTGATGCGGAGCCTGGGTTCGTGCCGAGGCCGCCGATCTGGTGATCGACGTCCTCGGGCGACAGAGGATGAGCCTTTGTGGGCGGTGAGTCAGGCCGGGGCTGTCTGCGCGCCCCACTGGATCTATTCGGCCCAGGCATGCTCCAGCTGGGTGCGGAAGGTGGCGGGCTTTCGCCCGATCAGCTCGGCCAGCGTCGAGGCGACGGCGGTGAACTCGCCATTCCGCGCCGCTGCGAAGATGCTCAGCATCAGGTCGGCGATCGGGGCCGGGGCGCCGTGCGCCAGGACCTGCTCGCGGAAGGCGTTGTCGGGGACGACAGTGCGGGTGAAGGGCCGTCCGGTGACTTCGGTCGCGATCTCTGCGACGTTGCCGAAGTCAAGTACGGCCGTGGCGGTGAGCGGCGGGGTGGGCCCCTCGAAGCGGCCCTCCTCGGTGAGGATCGCCGCGGTGGCCTCGGCGAGGTCGTCGTGGCCGGTCCAGGCGACGGGACCGTCGGCGGGGAGGGCGATGTCGCCGGTGTGGCGGGCGGACTCCAGAAACTGCAAGGCGCTGGAAGCGTAGAAGCCGTTGCGCAGCGCGGTCCAGGGCAGGCCGGTGGCGCGCAGCAGGTCCTCGGTCTGGGCGTGGTCGCGGCATGCCTGGAAGCGGGAGTCGTGGGCGGCGCCCATCTGGCTGGTGTAGAGGATGCGGCCGGCGCCGGCCTTCACGGCGGCGTCGATGGCGGTGCGGTGGCCGGTGACGCACTCCTCGCCCGTGCGGTCGAGGGAGACGAGGAGCAGTTGCTCGGCTCCCTCGAAGGCATGCACGAGCGAGGCGGGGTCGTCGAAGCTGCCCTGCCGGACGCGGACGCCCCGGTCGGCGAGGTCCTGGGCCTTGCGGGGGTCGCGGACGCTGACGCCGATGCTGTCGGCGGGGACGCGCTCCAGGAGGCATTCGACGGTGCGCCGGCCGAGCTTTCCGGTGGCTCCGGTCACGATGATCATTGGGTTCTCCCAGCGATGTTTCCAGTGGAATCGATTCAACAGTAACACTGGAAATTCCGGTGGAACCAAATCGTCGATATCATCGGTTCATGGTTAGACCCGACTCCACCGACAGCCCTCGCCGCCGCATCGTCGAGGCGGCCGTCGAGCTGCTGGAGAAGGGCGGCCCCGACGCGGTGAGCACCCGCGCGGTCGCCGCCGCCGCCGGAATGCAGCCGCCGGCGATCTACCGCCTGTTCGGCGACAAGGAGGGGCTGCTGGAGGCGGTCGCCGAGCACGGTTATGGGCAGTTCCTGGAGAGCAAGCGCGCGCAGCTCGACCTCGCCCCTGAGGACCCGGTGGAGGGGCTGCGCCGCGGCTGGGACTTGGTCGTGGAGTTCGGGGTCTCGCGCCCCGAGCTGTTCGCGGTGATGAACAGGGCCACAGGTCGGGGCGTGGACATGGCACACCGTGCGGGCCTGGAGATCCTCTACGGCCGGGTGCGCCGACTGGCGGCCGGGGGGTGGCTGCGGGTCGACGAGGAACTGGCCGCCCAGGTCATCCAGGCCACCGGGCAGGGCGCGGTCACCACCTGGCACTCCACTCCCGCGGACCGCCGCAATCCAGAGCTGCTGGCCATCCTCCGCGAGTCCATGGTCACCGCCATCACCCGCGTCGAACCGACGGTCCCCGCCACGGAGACCGGCCCTGCCGCGGCGGCCCGCGCACTGCGCGCAGCTCTCCCCGACGACGCCGATGTCCTGAGCGACGCCGAACAGCACCTGCTGCGCGAGTGGCTCACACGCCTGGCATCGGACGGCGGCGCTCGCATACCTGATCGCGCGTCAGGAGCCCTCGCGCAGATTGGACCTCCCGAGGAGATCGTTTGATGAGACGGCGTCCACGAGATGAGACAGTGGGCGGCCACACGGCGCCGGCTGGCTTTCCCTCGCCCACACAGTAACGACTACTACCGTGCTGAGTCACATGAACCCGGTGCATCGCCCGCGCATCCTCAAGCGGCCGGACGCGGCCTCGGGTTTAGCCGTCATCCGGCACGGAAGCAGGTACCTGTGCAGGTAACACGTGGCAGTCGAGGCGGGCGGCGATCTCCGAGCGCGACGGCGCGGCGCTGCCAGATCATCGCGGCCGCCGTTGTACTACGGCCTGCGCGCCGCCGGCATCAGCGTCTTCGTCGCGCTGCTGGCCGGCGCCTTCCTGCCGGCGCTCACCACGGCGGTGCAGTGGCTGCGCACCCGCAGCCTGGAGGGCATGGCGGGATTCATCGCCGGGACCATGCTGCTCGGCGTTGCGGCCGCGCTGGTCGGCGGCAGCCCCCGGTTCCTGCTGGCCAAGGACGGCTGGCTGACCGGACTGGCCGGGTTCTGGTTCCTGATCTCGATCAGGGCCAAGCGCCCGCTGCTCTTCCACGGTGGCCGCCCCCTCCTGGAGGGGCGGTTCCGCTCCGACGGCACCTCCTGGGACGTTCTGTGGGAACGCGAGCCGGCCTTCCGGCGGATCTGGCGTGTCTCGACTGCGGTCTGGGGTGCCGCGATGCTGCTCGACGCCGCCGCGCGGGTCGTGATGGCCTACGCCCTGCCGGTGGACCTGGTGCCCGGCCTCGGCGCGCTGCTCTGGCCGGTCACGCTGCTGCTGTTGCAACTGGTGAACGGCGTCTACTACGAGGTGGCCGGGCTCTGGCGGCTGACCTCCGGTACGGCCGCGCGCTCGGCGGATGGCTGAGCACCCGCCTGCTGTGCTCCAGCCACGCCAGGCAACCAGCCGCTGAGCCTGGGCACGGTAGTTGGCACCGGCGAGGAAGCGTGAGCTGGCGGTTCCCGGACGACGGGACACGCTTGGTGGAAGCAAATGGCCACGTTTCTTGCAACCAACCGCGAGTTGTCGGTTCCTCCAGGGAGGCCTACCGGGACCGTACGCCCGACCCCCGACACCAGGCCGCCCACTGTGACGTTGCACAGCGTCTCCGCGCCGCTGCCCACGATCCCGTTGCCCAGCAGCGGATCCGCCAGGGCCGGCTGCGCGGCCGCCCCCAGAAAGGCGCCCAGCGACAGCAGCAGCACCAAACGGCGCGTCACGACGCCTGCCTGATCGTCGTCCAGCCCGAGAGGTTGAAATGCGCGTCCCCGGGGCGGCGACCTGAGGCTGGGTCTGCCCGCCCGCCTGCGAGACCGCGGCGCTGGTCGCCGCCGAGGACAGCTTCCAGTCCTTGTTCTCCCACACCGCACCCAGCGTCGAGATGACGTGGGAGTCCTTCTCCGCGTCCGTCTCGCCCGCCTTCTGCGCCACCTTCGTCAGCAGCCACGCCGTCACCCGGGTCGGCGAGGACTGCAGCACCTTGTACCCGACGACGTTGGAGCGCACGAACGCCCCCGCCGGCAGCGGCTCGGTGGTCGCCAGGCCCCTCGCGGTGCGCTGCTGGACCTCAGTGCGCTGGGCCTGCTCGCGGATGCGCTGCTCGTTGGCGGCGCTGCGGTCGCCGGCGGCCATCTAGGCGGTGCAAGTCGCCAGTTGCTGGCCGGCCAGCGTCGTGGTGCCCTGCATGTTGGTGCTCGACGCGGCGGTCAGCAGGGCTATCGCCCTCCTCGGTGGTGTCCCGGGAGCCCGGTCTGGGCGCCGGCGGCGCTCGTGGTGGTGCCGCGCAGACGCGCCGACCGGCGCGGCGACTCCACCAGACCGTCCCCATCTGGAAGGGGTCTGCTGGCCATGGGCATCTGGGGTGGCGGCCTCCCGGGGGTACGACCTGGTGCAGGGTTCACAGATGGCGTTCAAGCAGTGCAACCGCCCAGCCGTATCCGCCGTTCTTGCGGAGGTACTCCACGAGGACGTGCCGCGGCGGTTGGTTGCTGCGGTACGGGTCGGCGCAGGCGCCGGTGTACAGCCCGCCACCGGGCCCTGCGTACAGCCCTCCGCCCGGGCCGGTGTAGAGGCCGCCGCCCGGGCCGGTCGACAGTCCGCCGCCAACACCGGTGTGCAGCCCACCTCCCGCTCCGGCAGAGAGGCCTCCGCCAATACCGGTGTACAGCCCGCCACCAAGGCCCGCGTACAGCCCGCCACCGATACCGGTATAGGCGCCGCCGCCAACGCCCGTGTAGAGCCCGCCACCGATACCGGTGTAGAGGCCTCCTCCGACACCGGTGTATCGGTCCCTGGGCCACGTATTTCTGTTCGTCATGTCGGCACCGTATCGTCCAGGTCCGACATTGTTCGATGGGCTTTCAGAAGAGGTGTGCCGTTTTGGGATTGCTTGCCCAGGCCGGTTGACGGGCACGTGCGAATCGGTCAGCGGTCGGGCCGTAGTCCGGACGGCAGATCGGCGAGGATCCCGAACGGGCCGGTCAGCCAGCCGCTCGCCCCCATTGCACACACCCGAATCCGGTCCTCGTCCTCCGTCAGGTCCAGCTGGTGGATGGTGGCCCGGGCGTCCGGCGGGTACGCCCGGGCCTCGCAGCGGCGGCGCCCCTCGGCGGTGGCCCGCAGCGAGAGGACGGGCTGGTCGGCCCCGTTGCCCGACGGCAGCAGCCACGTCGCCGGGTCGGTGACCACCTGCGCCGGCTCCAGGCCGGTGACCGCCGGGCCGTCCTCCTGGACGAAGCTCGTGCTCAGGGCCCGACGCACCGTCAACCACCCGTCCGCGACAAGTCGGCGCGTCGCCGCCGCCAGTTCCGGCACGCGCTCGAGCTCTTCCACGGGCGACGCGTTGCGCCGCCTGGGCACCTCGGGCGAGCCCGCCCGGCGCAGCACGGCCGTGACGTGGTGCCCGCGCGGCAACCCCCGCCGCTTCCCTACCGGTCGAGATCAGGCGACAGAAACCTGCTGGCAGTCAAGATCGAATGGCAAACGGTCAAGGTCCCCTGTCAGAGGACACTGACTGACGGGGCGCCCGCGCCACAGATGACACAGATGACGCACGCGGGCTCCTCCACCAGGGCAAACACGACCCTCAAGACACAGGCGAAACAGGGCGAAACAGACATACAAGGACGGGCTGCCGGAACGAAAAACAGCCCGCCACAGCCTCCCGATCCGCCACCTCGGCACAGCGGGTGAGCCTGCGTCAGGCCTGCGTGCCGTTCTGGACCCCGTACGCCCAGCCGTGAGGCACCGGGTTCCCCTCATCGGCGCGCAGCGCCTCGTAGCTCCGACCGGGGTACCAGATCGTCCACAGTGAACGAAGCCACCCAGCACCTGATGCCGGCCCGCGCGCGGCAGCGGCGAGTCCGGCGACTCACCGTGGCGCAGCGGACGCACGCTCACCGCCGCTGCCACGCCCGACTGCTGGGCCGTCTCGCCGAACGGGTCGCGAACGTCTCCTGGGTGTGGACGACCGCGGTGAGACGTTCGGTCTACTGGTTCAGGGCTGCGGCGGGTAGCGGTTCTACGCCCACGATCCGGCGGATCCGGCTGGGCTCGACGAACACGGAGACGCGGCGTTCTCCAGGGATGCGCCATTCGTAGCGCTCGGCGCCGAGGTACTTGTGGGCGAGTACGTCCATCTGCTGCTCGGCTTCCGGGCCGGTCACGAAGCGGACGGCTTGGCCGTGGATCTGGACGCGGTCGTAGGGGTCGGCCTGGTCGGCGTTGGACAGGCACACCCGGGGGTCCAGGCGCAGATTGCGCTCTTTGACGCGGCCGACGGTGGTGTTGAACCACACCAGGTCGCCATCGAGGTGCACCCACATGGGGGTGACGTGCGGCGATCCGTCGCCCGAGGTCGTGGCTACGAACCAGAAGCGGGGTTCGCGCACCCGGGCTCGGAGTTCTTCCGTCCAACCGCTCACAGCCACCCCCAGCGAGATCTGACGTTGTGTCAGGCTACCTGGCCCCGCCGAATGACGCGAGAGTGGCGCTGAGCCGTGACGGTCCCACTCCACCTGGTCGGGCGCCGCGATCCCGGCGGTCGGCGAATCGCGGATCGCCGGCCAGTCGGCTTGCTCCGCGTCGAGCAGCGCATCGGCCCGCTCTCGGCCGCGGCCCAACTCCGGCCGGGCGGTACGGCCGTCGGGCTCGGCGGCGCCGCCCAGTCGGCGGGCCTCGTCGGTGCACCCCAGGGAAACGGGGAAGCGGCGCTCCACGAAGTCGGCCGCTCGGCGGCCTCTGCGGGGCGCTCGCGGCCGCGCGGCGCCACTGGAGCAGGCCGGCGCCCGCTCCAGTTGCTCGGGCCAGTGGCTGCGTCCGAAGCCCGCCTCGGCGAGCACCCAGCAGGCGCCCTGCTCACGCCGGTCGGGTTGGCCGGCCCGTCTGAGGGCGGCGGTCATCCCCGAGGCCCGCGAACTCCTCAAGCTCGCCCCCCCACCCCGGCCCGCGCCCCCGCACATCATCGCGCGGGCGGTGACCGTGTCGGCGAGGTTGTCGCGGGCGGCGAGCATCGCTCGGGTGGTGACGACCTGGGCTCCTCACTGGTGGGCGGACTGGACCGTGGGGTGTGTGTCGTCGCCGGCAAGCACCGCGTCGACGGTCTCAGTGAACTCGACGAGCTTGTCGGCGCTCAGCCCGGCGGCCGCAGCCAACGGTCCCTCTGAGGCAATCAGCCACAGCTGGTAGTCGCGCAGGAATTCCCGGAACTGCGCGACACGCCCGTCGTCGGTCAGGTAGTCGTGGGGGCACAGGTCCGAGAGGCCGTTGGGCTGGCGCCCGATCGACCTCAGCCAGAAGGCCTGCCATTCGCGCAGCCACGGCATCGCGCGGTAGGTGGGATTGGCCTCGACGTACATCGCCGCCAACGCCATGAACGTCTCCTGCTGGATGTCGTGCGCGTGTGCCCAGTGCATGCGGAACCTGAACATCGACCAGCTCAACGGATGTCCGCCTTTCCGTGTCCGGGCCGGCCGTGCAGACCGGTTCCATGTGGTGGCCGCTACCGAACGGCCCGCATCCGGCAGTGGCACCCGAACAGCGCCAACGACCGTGACATTCACCGTAGCCCGCCGGCTGCACGGCTTCCGCAGTTTTTCCGACACGCCGGTACCGACGCGGCCGCAGCAGGGCACGAGACTGCGTCGAGGTCGATGGGCGGGCCGCAGAAGTCCCCCGGGGCGCTTGTGCGTTCGAGTAGGGTGGGCGCCTCGAGGGTCGGCAGGGGGGGACTTGATGGCTTCGTCGGCCAACGGCTGGCAGTTGCGGGTGAACGAGCTCTACTGGGAAGGTGTGGAGGCCAGCGCGCAGGCTCAGCGAGCCGAAGGCGCGGAGCGCCGTCGGCTCTTTCTGCGGTCGCTGGACCAGCACAGCCGGGCTGCCGGAATCCTGCGCGTGGAGCTGGACGCCCTCCCGGACGAACCGCGGCTGAACGAACAGCTCGCGTCCCTGCTGTACTCCATGGGGTCCTCGCAGACCGCCATGGACCTGATCGACGAGGCTCTGTCGTCACTCGATGAGAGCGAGAGCCGCTACGAGCGATCCGGGCCTGCCTCACCGCAGTTGGCGCTGCGAATCGGCGATGTCCGTGCACGCCGCGCCGTGACCCACTCCGCCGCCGGGCACGCGGCTTCCGCGCTCACCGACACCGACCTGGCCGTGGAGGCGTACGTAGGGGCTGGGCTGCAGTCCGCGGTTCCTCCCCTCTCGCTGGACTTCGCCCGCCTGCTCAGCATGGTCGCGGCCGTGCAGGCACAGCACGGCGACCCTGACCAGGCCCTGTTCAGTGCTGGACAGGCCCTGGGCCGGTACCGGGACGCGATCGACGTCCTGACCGCCGACCCCGGCGCGCACATGGGCTACGCCATCGACATGGCCGCGGCGGTTGCCTCCCGGGTCGAAGCCGGCCGTGCCAACTGGGACTACGCCCTGGCCGTGGACGACTTCACGCTGAGCACCGCCGAACAGGGGTGGGGCGACCTCGCGAGTGCGCTGGCCCGCACTGGCGTCCATCTGCGCGCGGCGGGCCGCCCGGCCGAGGCGGCACCACTGCTCGCCCGGGCGGCCTCCCTCGATCCAACCGCTGTTCCGGCTCAGGAACGCATCCTGGCCGAGGGGGTACCGGTCAGTCTCGGCGAGGCGGTTCTGCTGGCGGGAGCGGTCCTGGGCGAGCGTGTCGAGGCCCTGCACCGTGCTCTCGCCTCCGGCGAGTCCGCCTCGGTGACGGGCCGGTTGCCGCATCAGGCGGCCCCGCCGTATGCCCGGCGCCTGGGCCAACTGGCAGCGGGCCTGTGGCATTCGGAGGGCGCCCCGGATGTCGCCTGGCGGCTCGCGCTGGAAAGCCACCTGCTGTATGACAGCGCCTTCCGGCACCTCGTCGGGGATCCGCAGAACTGGCTGCGGGAGCACGGCGAGGGGTGGTCGCAGACCGGGATCACTGCCCTGCGCCTGGCCCTCGCACGGGGCAGCCAAGCCGCCCACGACGACTTGTGCCGCCCGCTGGCAGCGCTGTCCGAGCGTCTGGAGGAACTGGCCGAGGCGGGCCATCCTGTTGCCGCGGCTGCGGAGCTGGCGCGGATGACCGCAGGCTGAGTCCCCGGGCTGGACCGTTGTCGGCCCTCGGGACCCATCACTGTGCTTCACGGGCGCCCACCGCGTAGGACCGGCTAGACGACGGCTCGGTGGAGGGGGATGAGCCTGCCGGCGCGACGGCCCGGCCGACCCGCTCTACCAGCCGGTGCTGTTCCCCGAGGGCCCGGCGCAGCAGGGCGAGGGCCGCGTCGGCGTCGGGGCAGCGCAGGGGTTCGTTTCTGTTGGCGTCGGAGACGATGCCGCTGTCGATCGGCTCGGTCCAGATGCCGCGCTGGACGTCGTACTCCTCGATCCAGCCGACGGTGCGGCCGGCGCGCTGGAATTCCTGGACCCCGGGTGGGCGGGCCAGGTGAGGTGGACCTGGCCGTCGCCGAGCGCGGCGCGGTTCGGGGTGCCCAGGCCGCTGGCGGGAGGGAGGCGGGCTCCAACGACTACCGCGCTGCTGAGCCCGCGGCCGTGACACGCGTCGGGGCGGGCACCCTCACCCGTTGGCTCTCGCTCGCTGCCGATCTCCCCTGCTGAGCGGCGTCAGGAGAATGCTCACGAGGTGCGGCACTGGTCCACTACAGCCATGAACACCCGCAGGTTCGGGATGCTATCGGCCAGCGCGCGGGCCCAGGAGGACGATTCGCCGGTCTTCGTCACCGCGACGAGTCCGCCGCCGAGCTTGACCTGCGCTACCTGGTTCCAGGGCACCAGTTGCTTGCGGTACGCGATGCCGGCGGTGGAGATGGCGAAGTCGCCGAAGTCCAGGACCTGGCCGGCCAGGAGCGCCTCCTGCGCTGTGGCGCCCTGGGCCAGCAGTACCGCGCGCTGCAGGGCCGGAGCCCAGGTGCCGGGGTTCTGGTAGAAATTGGTGACCGTCACGCTCGCCCCCGGCGCCACCAGCACGCACGTGTGCATGATCGGCCCCGGTATGCCGTTCATGACCCTCTGCACCTTCTTCTCGTAGAGCCGGACCCGGTCCCACCGCACGGCCACCGTGCCCGCACCGGTCTCCTGGTCGACGATCATGCCGTGCTCGAACAGGTGCAATCGCTTTGCTCCCTGTCTGCGGTTGAAGTCCGGATAGCGGCGCAGGACCACGTAGTAGTAGATCACCGCCGGCACCACGAAGGCACAGAACAGAATCACGAGCATCAGGTAGAACACGGACTTCACGAACCACCCGAACCGCTGGGGCTTGAAGGTGGCGAGCAGCGCACCCAGTTCGTGTTCTGCCGCCCGTTCGGCAACGGCAGGGGGCAGGGGTTCCAAGGGGGCTGTCGCAGGCATGACTCTCAACTTTCGCTAGGAAATGGGTCCATTGCGTGCTCGTATCAAGCGGTACCGCAGCCTCTCCTGCTCTGCTCCCACCGTCCAGAAGATCACGGAAATTCTGGCCCGGTGTCAGCCACAGTCCGGCGAAGCCATGTGGAAGCTATCCCGCCCCTGTGACAACGTCCCCGACCAGCCGCACCCGGATCGGATGATCGGCGATCGATGCGTCGGGAGAGTGGACTTGACGGATCATCAGCATATGGACGAACCAGGCCGCACCTGGTACCGCGGGTTCCGCCGCTGCCTGCCCGACCCGAGCCAAACGGCTCGCCCTCGCCCGGCCGCTCGGACCGCCGGTCCTGGACAAAGCGGAGCACCGGCAGGTCGGGCAGCCCGGCCAGGTCGATCTGCGGACACAAGAACATCAACACCACCATGGGCTACAACACGGTCTGTCCGGCCCAGGTGATCGAGGCTCACCGGGCTTTCATCGCTCGCCGCGGAGCCCTGCCGCCCAGCGAGGAGTGCCGCACCCCGACCAGCGACGAGTGGGACGAGTTCCTCGCCCACCTCGAGAAACGGAAAGCTTCCATCGGAACCTGCGCACGCGCCTTCGGAACACCGTGCATCCATGCGCACGCCTGTGTCAGGTGCTCGCTCCTCCGACCCGATCCGGACCAACGGGAGCGAGTCGTCAGCATCCGTGACAACCTCATCGCCCGTATCGCTGAAGCCGAACGCGAAGGCTGGCTCGGTGAGGTCGAGGGGCTTCGCGTCAGCCTGGCCGGCGCCGAAGCTCACCTGCTTGATCGTCGGTTGCCGGCGGCACGGGGTGCGAACGCGGGCGGACTCCACCTCGTCGACGGGCGGCCGGTTTGTACGGCCGGCCGCCCGGATTGCCCGCCATCGGTGCCCGGCGCCGTGGGGGTGTACGTGCCGGACGGTGTGGAGCAGGCGCAGCCGAGCGTCCTGGCGGGGGGGTGACGAGTAGGGCTGACCAGGAGTGTGGGGGGCATGGCCGAAGATCGCTTCCCGGACGATGAGTGATCGCTTCACGGAGCCGGGGCGCCCTTGGCTGGCAGACCGCGCCAACGCCGCTCTGATGTCCGGGCCGCGCCGGCCCGGTAAGGGCGCCTTCGGCGTCGCTCATGAGGGGTCAGGAGGGCGGCACGGCCAGGTAATCACCGTGTTCCAGGTCTTCGAGCAGTGTCGGGTGGGTGGGCGACCAGCCGAGCAGCTCCTGGGTATTCGTACTGGAGGCGGGCCAACTGGCGATCATCGCGGTGACACCAGCACTCCGCGAACGCGACTTGGCCAAGGCCGCGTCGCTCACCGAAGCCGTGGCGGAGGCGCTGCGGCAGCGCGGTGTCGCCGACCGGCTGGCCGGCCTGGCTGCTCAGACCGGCTGGGCCGCCTTTCACCACGCGGCCCAAGCCTGGATCGACGACCCTTCGCAGAGCTTGGGCGCGCATCTCCGCCAAGCCTTCGATGGCCTCCGTCACCGGGCGGCGTGCTGCCGTCGGGGTTCGGCGGGTCCGAGGGCGGCATCCACGGGGTGCCCGGGTGCCCGTCTCCACCGCCGCCCCAGCCGCCCCAGCCTCCGCCGCCGTGGCCTCCGTCGTGGGTCCATGCCGAGCTCCTTGTCGTCGCTGTGATGGCGCCCTCCCGGGGCCCGGGAGGAGTAGAGGGCCGGCCCCGGCCGCGCGCAGACTACGCCCGGCCGGGAGCGCGGGTGCGCAGATCCGCGTGGACGGTCTTGCCGAACATCTCCAACGTGGCGCCCCAGTGCCCGCCGGTGAGCTCGTGCACCAGGGGCCCGATCGGCGTTTCGCCGGGGAGGAGGCCTGCTCGGCGGTCTAGTCTCGGGCCGTGAGCCAGGCCGAGCAGCGCGCCGAGGGCATGGGACCGTTCACCACCCGCGTCACGTGGCGCCTGCCCGGTGGCGGGGAGGCGGTCTGGGAGTCGCGGCTCGCGCGGCGTCGCGGAGTCCTCGCCGTCCGGGCACCGGGCGCGGAGGCCAGTGGGCATGCTCGTGCCGACGATGTGGCGGTCCGTCGCCTGCGGAGGCTCAACGCCATCGCCGCGACCGCCTTCGTCATCGGCGGGGCCCTGTTCGCGGCCGGTGCCGCCGTTGCCCAGTTCGGCTCCGGCGACGCCACCCAGCTCGCCTCGATCTACTTCGCCGGCGGCCTCTTCTTCAACACCGGCGGCTACACCTCGCTGCTGCAGGTGATCAACGCGCCCCGCCACGTGGTGGGCGGCCAGGCACTGGTCGCCCACCACTGGCGGTGGTGGAGCTACGAGCCGGAGCGAGTGGACTGGCTGAGCGCCTTCCTCCTGTTCACCGGCACCCTGGTGTTCGGCGTCAACCTTCTGAACTCCTTCCTCCAGGGACTGAACGTCCACCAGATCAACCGGCTGATCTGGGTGCCCGACGTGGTGGGCTGCGTGCTGTTCCTGGCCTCCGGGCACCTCGCTCTGGTCGAGGTCTGCCACGGCCGGCCCCGCCTGCTCCCGCGCAGCCTCGGCTGGTGGATCGTCGCGGTGAACCAGCTCGGGTCCGTCCTGTTCATGGTCTCCGCCCTCGCCGCGTACACCCGACCGGCCACCGGCAGCGCGGTCAACATCGACATCGCCAACTGGGGCACTCTCACCGGCGCCCTGTGCTTCTCTGCCGGCGGCGTCCTCCAACACTTCGAACGCCCGTAGAACTCCGCCGACCTCACCGCCCGACGCGGCCCGACGCGGCCCGACGCAGCCCGACGCAGCCCGACGCAGCCCGACGCAGCCCGACGCAGCCCGACGCAGCCCGAGAACACTGCCCCGGTCCGCAGAGCCAACGCTCCCCTCCTGAGAGTGCCACCGCACGGGTCTGGATCCCAAGCACGCGGACACCGTGCAGCGCGTGGTGCGCCTGGCTCCGCGGCTGGAGGAGGCTCCGCCATGGACCACGACGCCGCCTTCGCACGCCTGACCCTGCTGCCCGGCATCGGCCCCTGGACCGCGGCGGAAACCCTGCACAGTCCAACGGCGACCCGGACGCCGTCTCGGTTGGCGAACACCAGCTGGCCGATTCCCCGTCAAGTCAACGTGTTCAGACGCAGATTCAGAGTCAGAGTCCGAAGCCTGGCAGCGGGTGCCGTCGGCGGGCTGCCAGCGGACCGTGACGGCCAAGTCGCGCGCGGCCCGGGTTGGAGCACCGCGCCGGGGCGGCCGTTTCCGGCCTGGACGACGTCGACGCTGGAGCACCTGGACGTGCGCGGCCCGCCGGGGATCGTCGTGGCGCGGCGGCGGTCGGGTGGCCGGCCCGCCGGCTTCGCAGCCGTACCGGACGGTGGGCCACTGCGCCGTTTCCGGCCGCCGCCTTTGACCCGCGCGCGTACGGAACGTGCGCGCGCCCTGCCCCCGGGGCTCCGTCCGAACAGTTGGAGGCGCCCTCCCGGTCGCCACGCGGCGGTCGGGAGGGCGCCTTGTCGGACGGTGCGTCAGTCCGGCCTTTCTGCGGGCGGGGGTCAGCCCCAGTTGCCCACCAACGGGACGTCGCCCGGGTTGCCGAACTTCTTGCTGTAGATCACCAGGTTGGAGTTCTCGGCGGCCCCGTAGAAGGTCTGGTCACCGGGCCGGTAGACGCCGATGGTCTCCTTGCCGGTGCCGTCCCAGTCGCCCTTGATCGGGATGTCGCCGGGGTTGCCGAACCTGACGCCCGGGCGCGGGTTCTCCGTCTGGTTGGAGTCGTTCAGGTAGAAGGTCTGGGTCTGCGGGTCGTAGACGGCGACGGTGGTGGTGCCGTTGCCGTCCCAGTCGCCGACCAGCGGCTTCCAGCCCGGATTGCCCAGTTTGATCCGGTACTTGACGCTGGAGTTGTCGTCGGAGAGGTAGAAGGTCTGGTCACCGGGCCGGTAGACGCCGACCGTGGTCCGCCCCTGCCCGCTCCAGTCGCCGACCAGCGGGATGTCACCGGGGACCCCGAACGGGAAGGTGGCGGCCACGGTGGCGTTGTCGTTCGACAGTTGGAAGGTCGCGGTGTCGGGGTGGTAGACGCCGATGGTGTCGGTGCCCGGCCCGCTCCAGTGGCCGACCAGCGGGACGGCGTTGCCGCCACCGCCGAATACGGTCTGCCCGGTGTACCAGCCGTTGTGGGCGGCCTCGCCCAAGCTGGCGTCCGAGGGCCGGTACACGCCCACCGAGGCGGGCGCCGACGTGGGCGTGGCGTTGACCACGGCAGTGCCGATCTTCTGCTGGGCCGCGACGGTCAGCGGCACCTTGTTCGGCTGGTCCGGGCCGAGCCAGCGGAAGTTCTGCAGGTAGACGACTCGGGGGTCCTGCGCGGCGATCGCGCGGTACTGCGCGTTGTACGCCGCGATGTCCGCATCGGTCTTGCCGGGGTAGCAGCCGTCGGCGACGCCCTGCTCGTTGGTGGACTCCGGGAAGAGCATCAGGTGCTGGTCCGGCGAGGAGAGGAAGGTCTTCAGGTTCGCCAGCCGCCACTGGATCTCGCCGCGGCCCACGCAGTAGTAGTCGAAGCCGACGATGTCGACGGTGGACGGGATCGGCGCGCCCTGCTCGGCGTTCCAGTGGTCGAGGCTCATGATCAGCATCTTGTCCGGGAACGCGGCCCTGATCTGCTCGGCCTGCGTCTGGACCTGCGCGGGGCTCAGGCCGTGCGAGTAGGCCTCGTCCGTCAGGTCTACGGCGGAGATCTTGTCGATGTTCGGTCCGATGCGCTGCACCAGGTCGAGCAGGTTCTGCGCGGCGTTCGGGTTCGGGTTGACCTGCCAGTCACCCGGCGAGCGCGGGACCACCGTCTCCTGGTTGAGGTCGATCACGCAGGAGGCCGGTAGGCACTGGTCCAGGAAGTCCAGGCGGCGGTCCTGGTCGCGCAGGTAGGTGTTGAAGTTGGTCCACCGCGCCACCTCCGGCGCGTGGTTGGCGCCGTTGTTCGGCCAGTTCGGGTCCCGGATGTCGAAGAACCCGTAGTAGCCGAGCCCGCCCAGCATGGAGACCCGCAGGTCGTCCACCGTGGTGACCTGGCCGGTGGCCGAGTGGTGGGCGCCGAGCGAGAGGTAGCCGTCGCGGGGCAGCTGGGCGGCGGTGCGGCCGGAGAACACCGTCGCGCCGTTGACCTTCACGGTCGCCTGCTGCCGGTCGCCGCTCGCCAGCGCGAGCGACACCTCGTAGGAGCCGGCCGGCGCGACCGCGGCCAGGGCGGTCGGCGTGCCGCCCTGGAAGAGCGCCAGCCCGCCGTCGGCCTGGACGCGCAGGCCGAGCGCGACGTCCTCGGCGTCCACGGCGCCCGTGCCGCCCGAGGCGTTGCTGACGGCGAGCCAGGCCGAGTCCTGGCCGGAGGTGCTACCGACCAGCGGGGTCACAACGGCGTGCACCGTGTAGGCGCCGGTCGCAACGTCCGAGGTGGCCGGCTTGTTCAGGCGGACGGCCGAGGTGCCCTTGGGGAACGACAGCACGTTCGGGTTGGCCGGGCTGTTGACCTGCACCGAGCCCGCCGGCGGGTCGAGGGCCAGGCCCTTGACGCCCGATACGGCGGTGTAGTTGGCGGAGATCAGGCTCGGCTGACGGGCGCTGAGGTCCTGGTTGAGGCCGAAGTCGGCGGTGGCGTTGGGCGCGCCGTCGAAGGTGTCGACGAGCGGCTTGGCGCTGCGGGTGGCACCGGTGTCCACGGTGCTGACGTTCAGGCCGTGGCCGGCGCCGTCGCCGAAGGTGGTGACACGGTCCGGGCTGGAGAGGTAGGCGCCGAGGTAGAGGAACTCGCTGCCCGGCCAGCGGGTCACCCCGGCCGGAGCGGAGGCGGTGAACGGGGTGCCGTTCACCGTCAGGGTGACGGCCCGGTCGGCGCCGGTGGAGACGGTGAGCGAGACGGCGTACTGCGCCGTGGGCGTCACCGTGCCGGTCCAGAAGGGGGTTTCGCCGCCGCCACCGTGGAAGAGCGCGAGCTTGCCGCCCGAGGTGACGGTCAGGCCCAGGTCGACGTCGTCGCCGGTGACGTAGCCGTTGCTGCGGTGGCTGCGGCTCAGCACGATCGAGCCCCAGTCGCCGGCAGCGGTGTCACCGACGACCGGGTCGATCACCGTCGAGACGGTGTAGTGGCCGGTGCCGTCCGCGACAGCCGGCGCCCCGAGCATCACCGCGGAGATGCCCTTGGCGAACAGCAGCTTGTTCGGGTAGTCCGGATGGCTGGTCTGAACGAACCACTGGTCGGGCGCGATTGAGGTGTCCCAGCGGCCGGAGACCCGGGTGTAGGAGATCCCGTGCTGCCCTGCCGGGGGCGACTGCCGAGCGTCGAGCCCGACGTTCAGCCCGTACAGCGGGTCGGTGTCCAGGGCCGGGTCCAGCCGGAACGTGTCCGAGAAGGCGCGCGTGGTGTTGAGGTCCGCCGGCGTCGGCCCGGACCCGTCACCGGCTGACGCGGCGGCCGGTGCGGCAGCCGGTGCAACGGACGGTGCGGCAGCTGATGTAGCGGCCGGTGCGGCAGCCGCCGTGGCGGGTGAGAGGCCGGTTGGCAGCAGTGCCAGCGCGAGCGCCGAGGCGCCGGCGAGCAGCCCTCGGCCCAGGCGTTGAGTGAGTATCACCGAGTAGTCGTCTCCCGGTCGTCGAATCGGCGGCGCGGGCACGCGTCGCCGAGGGGAGAGCGGACACAGCGGTGTCGTACCAGCTCAGCGACCTTCCCCCCGGGCGCGATCATAGAGGGTGGATACGAACAGCCGCGCCGAGCCGGGCCGGCCAACGCCGTCCCTGCCTCCTCCGTCTGCCGGCTCGTCTCCCGGAGGGCGGCCGACAGGGCGCGGGCCTCGTGTCCAGCGGCCACGGCGCGCAGCTCACGCGGAGCACCCGGGCACACGCGCCGTTCAGGGCAGTATCACCCGGGGCAGCCTGGACCCTCCTGGAGCCATGCTGCTCTCCCCGTCTCCAGCAGGCGGCAGTTGCCGCGGCAGCTTCGGAGTGCAGTCCTGAAGCCAGTCGCGGTGAGCCCTGCCGACAATGGGGAAGGACACCGGCTCGGTCGCCGGGCCGGTGTCGCGCAATACGTCGGCCTGCAGCATGCCCTGCGGCCACCACGGCGCCAGGCAGCTGTACACGATCAGCCTCGCGCCGGCCGGGGACTCGATGGTGCCGACCTCCTTGAGGTCGATGGGCACTCCGACGCAAGTCAGGCTGTGCGCCTGCTCGCGGCTGGCGAGGAGCACGGTCAGAAAGCCGAGTTCTTGGGCCGCTTGGCCCCGGCCCACGTCCACGGCCCCCGGGCCCCAGATGCTCTGGAGGCCGGGTGCGGTGCCAGTCGGGAGACGCCAGTCCGTGTAGCAGCTGTACTCGCGCATGCCCGGCTCGTAGCTCCCCCAGCACAGGCCGTGATCAGTTGTCGGCTGGATGACCTGAGCGGACTGCCCGTTCAGGTACGTGATGATCGGATCACCGACCGGCTGCTTCCCCTGATCATTCCACTCCTGCACGAACTGCTGCTCGACGTCCTTCAGTTGCCCAGCCGACAACGGGGCCCGGGAGGGCCGCTCGACAGGCGGATGCACGCCGGGTTCCGCAACCGACCGGCCCCCGCCCGGTCCGGGCCCCGCCTGGGCGGCGGACACCGCCAGCACCGCCAGCACCGCACCGGCTGCGGCGACCCGACTGACCTTGCTCATGGCTCCCCCTGCCGGACCCCTTCCACCGGCTCGCCCCCCGACGAGTCACCTTGCGGCAGGATCCACTCGGAGGATACCCATCTCCGACCCCGCGTCACACTGCTCCGAACCCAACCCTCGTCGTACGACCGGGGTTTGGCCCGGCGCCCACCTCGGAGTTGATCCTCGCCTTGGTCACCTGCCGGCCGCGCTCCCCGCGCCACCGCGACCAGTAATGGGGAGTTTCCCCCAAGGTGGTGAGTTGAGTCCTCGACGCCCCCCAGGGACTGGAGGTGGCTGGCGCCAGATCAGGCCACCATGGGTGCTGGCGACAGCCTGCCCAACTGCGGCTCGCCGCCCGTCACCGAGCGCCGACCTCAGCGCGCGCTACGGCTGCGGGCCCTCCCCGAGCCCGCAGCGCAGCAGGGCCCGAGCGTTGGTGGGCACTGGAACGGCGCAGCACCCGGCCGCTGCCCAGAATCGCAATGGTCTTGTCCTCAGGAGTGCTGGCCTGAATGTCTTTCAGAGGGGCGATATACAAGTTGATGTCCGGTTCGCGACTGGGGGGTTGAGTGAGGTTGGCGGGTCGGGTGTCCGAGTGCGGGGTCAGGGGCCGGGCTGAGTGATCACGTCCCGCGACCCGGAGTGAGTCTGGTCGATGTGAGCCCGTCGAGGTGTTGTGGCACCATCCCCGTTGTGGATGACCGTACGGATGACGTCGACTGGTCCGGCTTGTTCCATGCCTCGGGCCCCGCCGGCGACACCCCGCGGCATCTGGCAGCTCTCCTCGGCGACGATGCGGAGGATTCGGTCGCTGGGTACTCGCACCTGTGGTCGGTGACGCTTCGCCGGGAGGGCAAGGCCTGGCCTGCGACGGCGCCCACCGCGATGCTTGTCGCCGAGCTCTTGGACAATCCGCTGCTGGGGCCCGACGATCCCTCGCTGCCCGATGCCATGCTCGCCTACCTGTACGCGGTCGGCGCCGCCGCCGACCTCGGCGACCGGGCCGTGGAGATCCGTGCTCGCGTCAAGGACCGCGCACCGGAGCTGCGGGCCTGGACGGTCGAGTACCTGTCGGCCGATGCGGATGGCAGGGCTCGGATGTGGCAGGACGGCACGGGGCTGGGTGAACTCGTTCTCGATCAGGCGGTGCTCGCCTGCTTCGACGTGGTTCCCGTGCTCCTGCGGCGAACACTGCCGTACCTCGCGTCGGAACGTGCCAGGCGCAGGACATGTGCCGCCGCAGCTGTCGGGTCGCTGGCGCGGCATCCTGCGGCCTCCGCGCAACGTTCTGAGCTGCTGGAACAGTTGACGCCGATGGCCCGGGCCGCCGATTCCTCGTACGACCTGGCGACGATTGTGATCGCCATCGGCCACCTCGGCGGCGACACGCGCCCCTGGCTGACTGACCCGCATGCAGGCGTTCGGGCCTGCGCGGCCCTGGCGTCCGACCTTGCCGGCGACGACACAGCAAAGCAGGTGCTCGTGGAACTGGAGCGGTCGCCGCAAGCGTTCTTCAAGTCCTTTGGCGACCTGGCTCCACCCCTGCAGCTCCAGTTCAAGTCGTTCCAGGATCTGCTCACAGGACTGCGCGCGAGCTGACGCCCGGTGTCCGCGACAGGGTTACGGTCGCGGCAGGGCGAACAGCCCCTGCTCGGCCTCGGCCAGGACTCCCCGCTCGGCGCAAGGCCCGCCTCTCACGGCTGCCCGTCCACAACGGATGAGGCCCTTGCCCCCCGTGCCCGGCTCGCCCCTGGCGCAGGAGGCGGGAGCCGAAACCGCTCGGGTGCCCGCGCACCCCGACGGCTTTCAGGACCGGGGCCGGGCCACCTTTCGGCCGGCTCCTACGAGTAGAGCTCTGTGCTGCGCGGAGAGTGCGCGGATCGAACGCGCGCGGGCTTGCGCCCGACGACGGCTTAGCAAGCCGCTGCCTTACCACTCGGCCAACTCTCCAAGTACTGCGCTGCCGGAGGAGGAATCGAACCCCGATCGCCTGATGCACAGCCAGGCGCGCTGCCAGTCACACCTTCCGGCACCGCCGGGCGGCACGAGAAGAGGCCACCCGTCCGGGGACGTCCCCGGAGCGGCCCGGCCGGCGGCCGGTGAACGCGCTACGAGGAACTCCCGCGAGTCCGGGGACTCGAGGAGCGCTGATACCACCGCGTGCGGGTCAAGGCGTCCACGGTCGCGCTCCTTCCTGATCGTGCGGCCGATGAGCCCACTGTGCCGCACCACCAACGGCCCGGACAACCGGTTTACAACCACCCCGGACCCCTACCGGCAGCCGCGGCGGCCGGACACGAGTGCGACCGCACCGACAACCGCCGCCCGGTGAGGTCCAGCCTCGCGTCGCCGGCCGATCGCACCGGGCCGCGCGCAGCGGTGGCGGGCGCGGTGCGGACGGCTTCACCGCAGGCCTGTGCAGTCGCCCTCGTGGCGCAGGGCGGCCTCGAAGTCCTGGCATCCGCGCGCCTGCCGCAGCCGACGTACCGTCACGTTCTCCTATGGGGTCGGGCTCGCGGCCTGTCCTTCTTGATGTGGTACCGGGCTGACGTCCCCTCATCTCCTGTGATTCAGTTGCCTCGACAGCGAGCATGGGGGTTGAGCGGTGAACAAGTCCGAGGCGCCTTCCTGGATGAGGCCGGCCCAGCACGAGGCGATACCGGCGGTCGACCTGCAGACCGATCGCGCGCACTCCGCCCGGGTCTACGACTACATGCTGGGCGGGAAGACCAACTTCGCCGCCGACCGCGCGGCCGGCGACAAGATCATCGCGCAGTGGCCCGGCTCACGCGAGGCGGCCCGCGCCGCCCGGGCCGTGATGCACCGCATGGTCCGCCGCCTGGCGCAGGTCCACGGCATCCGGCAGTTCCTGGACATCGGCACCGGGATCCCCACCGCACCCAACCTGCACGAAGTGGCCCAGGACGTCGCCGCCGAATGCCGGGTCGTGTACGTGGACAACGACCCGATCGTCCTCGCCCACGCCCGCGCCCTGCTCACCAGCACCCCCCAGGGCCGCACCGCGTACATCGACGGCGACCTGCGCGACCCGCAGCGCCTCCTCGCCACCCCCGCCCTGCGCGGCGTCCTGGACCTGCAGCAGCCAGTGGCGCTGACCCTGATCAACATCGTGCACTTCCTGCCCGACGACACCGTCCACCCACTCGTCGAACAACTGCTGGACGCCCTGCCCTCCGGCAGCCTGCTGGCCCTGACCGCCGGCACCGCCGACTCCGCACCCGAGCGGGCCGCACTCGCCTCCCGCCGCTACCGCGAGGCCGGCATCGAGAACCACCTGCGCACCCGCGCGGAGGTCGAACGGTTCTTCACCGGCCTGGAACTGGACGAACCCGGCGTAGCGCTGATCAACCACTGGCACCCGGAGCTGGACGACGGCCCGATGCTGGAAGACCACGAGGTCATGGCCTACGCGGGCCTGGCCCGCAAGCCCTGACACGCCACCCGGCGTGTCGCCGCCCGCGGCGGACCATCGGCCCGCGCACTCCTTTGTAGACCGTGGGCCGGCGCACTCCTTTGTGGGCGGTGTGTCAGCGATGCGCCGCCACCGCCCGGCCCCTGTCCGGTCGGGCGGTGACGGACACGGCGGGCATGACGGGCATGACGGCCGTTCCAGGTTGGGGGCTCGATGAAAACGGCTCTGACCGCGCCTTCGTGAATGGTCTTGGTGTGGGTGTCACAGGCTCAGCAGCAGGTCCCGGACCCGCACGAACGCACCCCTCCGCTTGGCATACCTAAGACCCCTAGGCTATACCTAGATGCCCTAGGATCTTGAGGAGGGCGCATGGCGCGGGCCGGGCTGACGGTGGAGCGGGTGACGATCGCGGGCGCCGAACTGGCGGACGAGGTCGGGCTCGACCAGGTGACCATGTCACAGGTGGCGCGACGACTCGGCGTCAAGGACGCGAGCCTCTACACACACGTCCGCGGCCTGGAGGACCTGCGCGCACGGATCGCGCTCCTCGCGGCGGACGAGAAGACCATTCGCATCGCGCAGGCGACCGCCGGGCGGGCGGGCGAGGACGCGCTGATCGCGTTCGCGAACGCCTGGCGGGAGTACGCCCACGAGCACCCGGGCCGCTACACGGCGACGCAGACCCCGATCCGGATCGACCCCGAACTCGCGGCGACAGCGCCCGGACCACGGCGCGCGGTCGAGCTGACCTACGGCATGCTGCGCGGCTACGCACTGGCCGAGCCCGACCTGACCGACGCGGTCCGGTTGCTGCGCAGCACGTTCCACGGGTTCGTCGCCCTGGAAGCCGCAGGCGGGTTCGCGCACGCCCGCTCGCCGCAGCAGTCCTGGGACCGCGCGCTCCACGCCCTGCACACCCTCCTGGAGCACTGGCCCTCGTCCGCAGAAGGAGACCCCTCATGACCGAGACGACCATCGCCAGCCTGCGCGTGAACGGCGCCACCCTGCACTACGAAGTGCGCGGCCAGGGCCCGCTCCTGCTGCTGATCCCCGGAGGAACCGGCGGCGCGGCCTCCTTCGACGGCATCGCCGACGACCTGGCCGCCGAGTACACCGTCGCGACCTACGACCCGCGCGGCATGTCCCGAAGCGCCCTGGACGACCCCGAGGCCGAGCAGTCAGTGGCCGAGCACGCCGACGACGCGCTGCGGATCCTGGACCTGCTGTCACCCGACGAGCCCGCCCGGGTGTTCGGCTCCAGCTCGGGCGCGATCGCCGCCCTGCACCTGCTCACCACCCATCCGCAACGGATCGAACGCGTCGTGGCGCACGAGCCGCCGGTCGTGGAGGTCCTGCCGGACGCCGCCGAACACCGCGCGCGTGCGGGAAACGTTCCACACCGAGGGGCTCATGCCGGCGATGGCCGCCTTCGCCGCCGGGCTCAAGAAGGACCGCGACAGCACCGAGCCCAAGGCCGAGATCAAACTTCCGCCCCAGGCAACCGCGCGGGCCGAACAGACAATGGCGAACCTGCCGTACTTCGTCGGGCGCATCGTCCCCAGCTTCATGTCCTACACCCCCGACATCCACCGGCTGGAGGCGCTGTCGGACCGACTCGTCCTCGCCTGCGGCCAGGACTCGCGCGGTGAGCTCCCCTACCGCCCGGCCGCCTTCCTGGCCGAGCGCCTCGGCACACAACTCCAGCACTTCCCCGGCGGCCACATCGGCCTGACCACACACCCCGCCCAGTTCGGCGAACTCCTGCGAAAGGCCCTCCGCGCCACGACGTGAACCCCACCCGCCCCGGCGAACCCCACCCGAAGTCGGCCACCCAACGCCACATCCGCGACCGGCCGTCCCCGGGGCAAATCCCCGGGGACGGCGCACAACCCGTGGACGCCGTCGGTGATCCCCACGAGTGACGGGTTCGAGCCCCGTCACTCAGCCGTCGGCACAGGCACTGGAAGCGGGTGGTCGGGCCTGACCGAGGATCGGCTGATCCGCCGTCACTGGCCTGGTGGACGCTCCCGCTGCACTTCGGGCAGCGGTGGGCGTGGATGAAGCGCACGCCCACGAGGGTGCGCGTCCAGCCGTCGCGCTGGATACGCGGCAGCGGCGAGGGCAGCACCCGAGCTCCACGAGGTCGCCCTCGCTCCCCCAGGCCGACGCCGTGGTGGCCGCCGCGAAGAGCGTGGGCCGACCCAAGCCGTCGCACCGGGGCGCGCCCGGAGCCTGACCCCCGCCGAGCTCTGCGCCGAGGGCGCTCAGTCGACCAGGTCGGGCGCGAAGTAGTCGCGCAGGCGGGCGATCCGGTCGTCGCGGATCCGGAAGATCTGGACGAGGGAGGCCGTGGTGTCGCCCTCGTCCCCGTCCCCGTCGAAGACCGTGTCGATCTCGGCGATGAACACGTCCGGATCGGTGGTGGTGTGCAGCACGAAGCTCGACTTGGCGAAGTTCGGCGTGCGCCCGGCCTTCCCGCCGCGCGCGTAGTGCGCGGCCATCGCGCTGCGGATCTGCTCGCGGCCGACCAGGCGCCGGGGGAACTCGGCGTCGGCGGGCACGAAGGGTGCCTCGAAGACGCCGTCCTCGGTGAAGGCCTCGGCGAGGGCGTCGGCGTCGCGGGACAGGGGGCCCGCGTGGATGTAGCTCTCGAAGATCTGCTGCGGCGTTCGGGGCATGTCGGCCTTCCTGGACTCGGGCACAGGAGGCCACACAATCACAGGGAAGCCGCACCGGCGAAGGGAGATGACGGTGAGTCAGGACAACAGGGCCACCCTCGGGCGCCGCGGCCTGCTGACCGCCGCAGGCGCTCTCGCGGCCGGGCTGGCCGGGACCGCGGGCAGCGCGGCGGCGGCCGACCCCGCACGCTGCGGCCCCGTGCCGTTCGGCCCGGTGAGCGTGCGCCCCGGGGACCCGCGGTACGAGAGCCCGCTGCTCGCCGACAGCCAGCGCTTCGTCGGGCGGCCCGACGAGGTCCGGGTCGTCGGCTCGACGCAGCAGGTGGGCAAGGCCGCCTACCTCAAGCGCTCCTACACCGACACCCAACTCTCAACGATCTACCGGCACTTGACGAACGACACCGGCACCCCGGCCTGCGGCATGCTGCTGATCGGCTACGGCGGCCAGGTACGCGCGGTCGAGCCGACGGCCACGGCCGTCGCGCAGCGGGACGCCGTCATGAAGGCCGTGTTCCACAGCATCTGGGCCAAGGAGACGGACGACGACGCCGACCTGACGTGGCTGCGCGAGCTCTACCGCGAGGTGTACGGCGACACCGGCGGAGTACCGGTGCCGGGCGAGGTGAGCGACGGGTCCTACGTCAACTACCCCGACGTCGACCTCGCCGACCCGTCCTGGAACACCTCCGGAGTTCCCTGGCACACCCTCTACTACAAGGACAACTACCCGCGCCTCCAACGAGTCAAGGCCCGCTGGGACCCCCTCGACGTCTTCCACCACGCACTGTCGGTGCAACTACCCCGGTAAGGCCTCAGCAAGGCTCGCGGAGCGCGCGGCACGCGGCGCCCAGGTGTACTGACCACGGAGGTTGGTGACAGGCGTCACGGCCGGCCCCAGAACACGCCCACGCCCACGCCCACGCCGGCGACGGCGACGGCGACGGCGACGGCGACGGCGACGGCGTAGACGGCGAAGCCGAAGCCTAGGTCGAGGAAAAACAGGTCGAGTTCCGCCCGGCCCGCCGGCGCAGCACCCGGACCGCCCGCCTGTCGTGGCCACTCGATTCGGACGACCCGTCACAACAGCCGCATCCACCTCCGATGCCCGCCGGGCCGCCCGCCCACAGCCCGCGCCACCAGGCATCCCTGCCAACTGCAGGCTATTTCTGCGGCTTCTGACCCGTTGTCACCGGTTGTCAGAATTTATCCATACGAACTATCTGGCCGAAACTCCTCCACCCCTGCCCAAACCTGGTCGACGAACACCGAGCTCGCCGATGAGACTGTGCACGAATCGGTGCACGCACCACCAGCCACCGATGTCCCACCCCTCCCATCGAACTCCCATCGACCTCCCATCGAAAGGGCTCCCACCCATGGCCAAGACTCTGACCCGCATCGCCGCCGTCTCCTCCGGCCTCCTGATCGCAGCCGGGGCCGCGCTCGCCACCGCGCCCTCCGCCTCGGCGCTCACCAGCGGCGCACTGCACAACTCGGCCTCAGGGCTGTGCCTGGGCATCTACGGGAACATCGACACCAATGGCCAGGACGCCATCCAGTGGGGCTGCAACGGCAACGCCGACCAGAACTGGGACTTCACCGGCGTCGGGGGCGGCTACTACCAGCTCCAGAACGGGAACGGCAAGTGCCTCGGGGTCTACGCGCGAACCAGCGTGGCGATCCAGTGGGACTGCAACGGCAACCCCGACCAGAAGTGGAGCATCGACTCCAGCGACGGCTACTCCGCCCGGCTGAAGAACGGGTACGGCCAGTGCCTCGACATCACCTCCCCCGGCAGCGGCAACGGCGCCATCGCCTACGCACTGGCCTGCGACAACAGCTCCGAGCAGCGCTGGCACTCCTGACCTGGGAACCGACGGCGCCCCGACGCCGCCGGGTGGCCTAGTGCGCCCGCTCGAACCGGATCCCCCCACGACACAGCCGCACGAGGCCCGGCTATTTCCGGAAGACATGCCCGAACGTCCACGACGACCAGGACAGCCGCCCTCGCCGCGTTCAACCCACGCTCGACAAACAAGTCCTGAGCAATCCCTTTCTGTCTCCCATCAATCCAGGCAGAACTCGTTACCCTCCGGGTCCGCCATCACGATGAACCCCGCACCCAGCGGCGGAGCCGGCTCCTCGCGACGCAGGCGCCTCGCCCCCAACCCGACGAGGCGGGCGCACTCGGCCTCCAGGGCGGCCATCCGATCCGCGCCCTGGAGGCCGGGGGCGGCGCGGACGTCGAGGTGGACGCGGTTTTTGGTGGTCTTGTCCTCCGGTACCTGCTGGAAGAAGAGTCGCGGGCCCCGCCCGGCCGGATCCTCGATCGCCGACCTCGTGTTGCGCTGGTCCTCGGGGACGCCGATCCGGGCGAGGAACTCGTCCCAGGCAGCCAACGGGTCGGCGCCCTCGGGCAGGTCGACACCGGGCGGGGCGGGGTGGATGTAACCCAGGACGTCGCGCCAGAAGGTGGAGAGCGCCCGCGGGTCGTGGGCGTCGAAGGTGACCTGGATGTGACGACTCATCAGCTGCTCCGAGCGTGGCGTAGCGGGATCCGTGCCGCCCACTCTGACACCGCCCGCCGACAACGGCGCTCCGCACACCCCACTCAGATGCCCGGGGTAGCACGGTGTCCAAGGGCGAGGCCGCCGGACCGCTCCCCCTCCCGCTCCGCCGGCGCCGACCCGCCAGCCGTCCGCGCGGATGAGCCCCGCCACGCGCATTGCAACAGCCCTGATCGTGGACCCCGTCCCGGGTGTGACGCACTGGACATGGCCGAGGAGACCTGTCGGCAGGTGGCACATAATGGGGTGCTATGACAGGCGATCACGATGAACTGCGCGCGCCGATGGCCGCGTTGGCTGCCGAAGTCCTTCCAAGCGACGCCATTATTGATACACGGAGTCAGGCCGGACTCCACAGCCTGAACAATACGATCCTCTTCGCCGAATCGCGATCGAGTATCAGCCGGTACGTTATCAGACTCCCCAGCAGAGGAACTGCTGCAGCGCTCGGAATTCGCCGCGAAGAGGAAGCCGCTGCCATTGAGGCGGCAGCCGCCAGCGGTATAACGCCTCCACCTCTCGGCATGGATGCACACGGCATCATTATTAGTCCATTTCTCGCAGCGCAGCGGCAATGGGTTGGAACGGATTGGGTATCGACCGACCACGGACAGCGCGGCGTCGACCTGGTTCGCTCGCTACTTGCCACCCGTCCGTCAGAAGGCGATGTACTCCCCTCCACATTTGAACGCATCAGTCGCATGATGGACGGCGCTCGATCAGCAGGATCATCGCTGCCCGAAGAAGCCGCGCTTCGTCGCCGCCTAGAGCGAATAGCGACGGAGAGGACGGCAGATGATCGGTACCCTCCGTGCCTGGCACATCATGACGTGTGGGCCAACAACATCATCGACGACGGCGAACAACTATGGTTGGTCGACTACGAATTCGCGGGAGTCGGCGACGGCTGGTACGACCTTGCCACAATTGTCACCGAAGCCGGCATCGGCGCGGACCGGACAGCTGCCTTTCTCCGCTCCGTGGGCCGCTCGGGCGAGGCCGAAGATCTGCGCGCACTGGAGCAGGGAAAGTGGCTGCTCCATCTCTTCGAAGCCGTTTGGGCGACGATCATGGCAGCGAAAGGAACGATTCGCCTGCATCACGGTGAAAGCTTCGACTACCACGCTCACGCACAGAATATGTGGAGCTGGCTGTTGAATAACATGACGCCTTGACGCGACCAGGGCTGACGCAAAGTCACCGTGATCAAATAACCGTACCGGTCAGGGGATGCCCGAGAGGTCCAGCGGCTGGGTGCGGGCCCTCGCGCGGCGTGCCGCCGTTCCAGTAGGACTGCCAGACGGGGTCGGTGCCCTGGGGGAACTGGAACCAGCGGCGGTCGTCCAGCTCGGCGAGCCGCAGCCGGTCGCGGTGGGCCAGCGGATCGTCGGCGCGCAGGACCACGCCGACCGGATCGGTTCGCAGCGGACGCACCGTCAGGGCGGTCTCGTCGAACGGCGCCCGGGTCAGGGCGACGTCGACCAGTCCGGCGCGCAGCCCGCATGTCGGGTCGGTCAGATCGGTGTCGCGGATGAGGATGTCGATGCCGGGGTGGGCTCGACGGTAGGCGGCGGCCAGCCTGGACACTCCCGGGTCGGTGCCGTCGCCCAGGATGCCGACGGTGATGGTCGCGGCGCCGGCTGCCGCGCTCACCCGTGCACGGACGCGGTCGGCATGGTCGAGCAGGGCCCGCGCCTCGTCGAGCAGCACCGCGCCCGCCGGAGTGAGCGTGACGCCGGTGGGCGAGCGGGCGAACAGCAGGGCCCCGACATCGGTCTCCAGCTGCTTGATCGCCCGGCTCAGCGGCGGCTGGCTCATGTGCAGTCGGGTGGCTGCCCGGCCGAAGTGGAGTTCCTCGGCGACGGCCACGAAGTAGCGCAAGATCCGTAGCTCCACGCTGCAAAGATACCCGCGAGGTATCGGTGCTGCGGGATGGGTCTTGGACACGGACCGACCCCCGGCGGTGCACTGGTGGGCATGACCGAAGAAGCAGATGCCAACGTGCCGCAGGCCGGCCCAGCCGTCTCGGTGGTGGGTCCCGGCGACGGCGAGACGATCGTTCTGGGCACCACGCGAATGCGCGTCCTGGAGGACGGCAGCCACACCGGGCACCGCCTGGCGATCGCCGAGTCCGTCCTCGCCCCGCACACTCAGGGACCGCCGCAGCATCGCCACGCCCAGCACGACGAGGGCTTCTACATTCTCTCCGGTACCGTGCGGTTCACCGTCGGGGACGAGGACCACGACGCCACCACGGGCACGCTCGTGATGGTTCCGCCCGGTACCCCGCACACCTTCGCCAACCTGACCGACCAACCCGCCGTCATGCTCAGCACATTCACCCCCGACCTGTACGTGCAGTACTTCCGAGACCTCCAGGAGGTGCTCGCCGGCGGCCGGCCGTCGACGCCACAGGCCAATATCGACGCGATGAGCCGCTACGCGACCGAGCCTGCCACCGACCTCGCCTGAAGCAGCCGAAGGGTCCCCCGTGAACCGGTCACCCGTGAACGGGAAATGACGCGTCGGCGGGCACGGTTCATTCGCCCGCGGTGTTTTCGGCTTCCCAGCGAAGCAGGTCGCCCGGCTGGCACTCGAGCACCTCGCAGAGCGCGGCGAGCGTCGCAAAGCGCACCGCCTTGGCGCGGCCGTTCTTGAGTACCGCCAGGTTGGCGGGCGTGATCCCCACGCGGTCTGCGAGTTCGCCCACGGACATCTTCCGCCTGGCCAGCATCACGTCGATGTCGACGGCGATCGGCATCAGATCACCTCGTCCAACTCGGCCTGCATCCGAGCCGCTTCGACGTCGCGGGCGACGGCCTGGGTGAGCAGCATCCGTAGCACGAGCACGATGAGCGCCACGCCCAGGACGGCCACGCCAATCCCGCCCATGATGAGGGTGACGCCCGGGTCGTCCCGCTGGCCGGGCGCATTCAGGGCCGTGACCGCGAACCACATGAGAGCAGCCGCGACGATCGCGCCGATGATGCCGTCCACGTACCGGAAGGCGGCGTGGGAGAACACGGTTCCGCGCCGCACCATCGTCACCAGTCGCCATACGCAGACCAGGGCGACCTGGGCCGTCCCGATGCCCAGGATCGTGATCACGCGCAGCGGGGTCAGCGGGAGCGACCCGTCCTCCGGGTCACTCCCGCTGACCAACACCCACACCATCAATGCCTGTACGAACACGGTGCCGGTGAGCACCACCACGAGCACGGCGCGCAGCGCGCGCACTGTCAGCTTTCCCATGACCCACTCTTCCATCGAGCTACGATGGGAATCTATCGAATATCGATAGATTGAGCAAGGGCTGGGTCGGGCGGCGGTTTCGCACCATGGCGGGATGCCAACGTCCCCTCCCGCGGCATGGCGCGATGCGAAGGTTTTCGATCTCGCCGGGGTCGACGCCGGAGGTTCCACGTCCAGCGTCTCGAGGTCGAGGTGCTCCAGGTTCTCCTGGACGGCCCTGCGCAGGTCTTCGGGCTTGCAGGCCGGGGGCCGGGCCTCCCTCCTGGTCCCGGGTCGCGCCGACCTTGGTCACGATTTCGTCGGGGCTGCGAAAACGCGTCACCCCGCAGGCGTGCCGATCTGGTCGCGTTCCAGGACGGAACGCAGCTCCGAGAGGGCCTGCGCGGCGGCCGCCATGGGGGACGCCTTGAGTGCATCTGCGATCAGCTCGGCCAACCTCTCGGCAAAGGTCCCTTCAGCCGCGTCGACCAACTGCAGGCCGTCGTCGGTCAGTTCCAGCAGTGACGACCGGCGGTCCGACGGGTTCGGCAGGCGGGCGACCCATCCCTGCCGCTCCAGGCGGTCGACGCCCTTGCTGGTGGCCCCGATGCCGATGGCGAACTCGGCTGCCAGATCCGCCACCCGGGCCCCGGGGTGGTCGCGGAGGTGGCGCAGGAACTCGAACTGTGACGTGACGATCCCGTGCCGCTCGCGAAGACGGTCGTTGAGGGCGTTGTACAGACGTGTCTCGCATCGGACGAGGTCGGCGAAGAAGCTCGGGAGGTCGACCGCCTCACCGCTCACTTTAGATGCCATGGCATATAGTCTACGTTAGATGCCACGGCATATAGTGCCGAAGAAGCTACTTACGACAGGACCACGCGTCATGAGCAAGGAACAGCGCACGCAGGTCGGCGCGATGCTGCGAAAGCCCCGGCCCGACAGCCCCCAGTCGGTCGAGGCGATCCGAGCCGGATTCAAGGCGATGATGGCCCAGATGGTCGTCCCGGACGGCCTCCGCATCACCAAGACGACGCTCGGCGAGCGACCGGCGCTGTACGTCGAGCCGGGCACCGCAACGCGCACCGGGACGGTCCTGTACTTCCACGGCGGCGGCTGGGTGTTCGGCTCCCCCGAGACCGCGCTGTCGCTCACGGGGAACCTCGTGGCCAGGACCGGGCTCACGGCGTACTCGCTGGACTACCGGCTCGCCCCCGAGCACCCGTTCCCGGCCGCGATCGAGGACGCGCTGAGCGCCTACCGCGCCCTCCTCGACAGCGGCGAAGACCCTTCGACCATCGCGTTCGCCGGGGACTCCGCCGGCGGCGGCCTCACCGTCACCACCTGCCTCGCCGCCCGCGACGCCGGTCTCCCGATGCCCGCCGCGATCGTGGCCTTCTCCCCCGGTCTCGACGCCACCCGGACGGGCGAGAGCATGGACACCAAGGCAGGCATCGACCCGTTCTTCACCCGCGAGAGCCTGGGACACACCGGGGCCATGTACCTGGCGGGAGCCGACCCGCACCAGCCCATGCTCAGCCCCGCCGTCCTCGCCGACCTGACCGGCTTCCCGCCGATGCTCCTCCAGGCGGGAACTGACGAAGTGCTCCTGGACGACTCCACCCGCATGGCCGCCCGCGCCCGCGCAGCCGGAGTGGACGTGATCCTCGACATCACCGCCGACGTACCCCACGTGTTCCAGTCCTTCGCCGGCGTGCTCGACGAAGCCGACCAGGCACTGGACCGCGCAGCCCTCTTCCTCACGCAGCACGTCCACATTCCCGACGCCGCGGCCAAGTCAGCCCGGTAAGGCTCGGAGCCCGCTGTCCGTACAGCAGGCTGGACGGCTCCGGCCTTCGCAGTGAAAGACGGCAACACGAGCCAACCGCGCAGAAGCAGGGCAGTGGCATCGGCATCGGGCGAGAGCCTCCGTGTCAGGCCAGTACTCGCGCGCCTGAAAGGATTTGTGGCCGTGCAAGCCGGCGAAGGAGCGGATGAGGCGTCAGCCCTCCACATTTTCAGGAGTGCACGCGTAGGTGCGGACCGGGTCGAGGTGCAGTACGTAGGGCCCGAAGCAGTCCGCGGCAAGGGTGGCGACCCGGGCCGCGCAGAGGCAGGCCCCGGTTGGGGCCCTCGGTTCCGTTCGGTCCGCAGCATCCGGTGCTGGCTTCCCAGTTCGGGAGAGGCCGCAGCGCGGGCGCGTCATCGGGGTGGGATCACGATCGTGTTGCGGACCCCGCCCGAGGCAACGAAGCCCGCATGACGATCCCGCCGGGCGAAAAGATCACGCCTGCCACGTGATCGGCGGTAGTGTCTGACCCCGTGCCCGAGACCTTCGCCCCCCAGAACGACATCGTGAACGCCATCGTGGAGAGTGCCGCCCGCGCGACTCTGCCCTTCCAGCAGGCGAACGCGGACCGGAACCGCGGGACGGCGTTCTGGTACAACCACCTGATCGAGAGCACACCTGAAGGGGACACCGTCAGGCAGTACCTGGTGACCGCCGAAGCACTGACGCGGTACGACCTCGCGCAGTGGACGCTGCGCGCCGAACTCTGCGAGCCGGCGATGAGCGCAGAGCAGCTTGTCATGACCGACTTCGCCGCCGGCTGGACCCGCCTCGATGGTCTCGCGGTGGCGGTGATGCCGACAGGCGGGCTTGACGCCCACGCCGAGCGCAAGGGCTGGCGGTGGACCACCGACGAGATCACCGACGGCCTGGCGGCCTCCGAGCAGGACATCGCAGCGATCGGGGACAGTTCGATACCGGCCTACCTCCTGGGCCATGACGTCGGTGCGGAACGGGGCGAGCGGCTGCAGGCCGTCATCGTCGGCGCGATTGCGCGGGACGCGGACGGAGTCATCAGCTGGGGCGCTCCGCTGCCGGAGGGATGCGCCGGAGGGCCGGTGTTCATCGGCCGCTCGCTCGGTGACGACCGGTTCCAACTGGTGTGCGTCGGCCTCGCCCTGCCCGGCGACGGCCCGAACGAGATCGCCACCTTTGACCGCATCCGGACCGCAGTCGCCGGACTCGCCCCTGCTGCACCCCGGCGCTGGTGGCAACGGCGCCGACGCTGACACGGCCACCGGAACAACATCGGGTCCTGGTTCGAGGCTGAGCCGAGGTCGAGGATGCTGCGGCCGGCGGCCGGGTCGCGGAGCCGGTCGCGGACGCCCGCGACGCGGTCGGCGGTCGGCGGCGGTCCCGACCAGGTGCGGAGCGAACTCGCTGGCGAGGGCGGTGGGCTGTGTGAAATCGTGCTCACCAATGCCACCGACGAAGTAGACCGGGATGACCGAAGAGGACGCTCTCCAAGAGTTCAGCCGACTAGCACACGCGAGGGCGTTCGGTCGGTCCGTGGGGTCTGACCAGCTCATCCGGGCGGCGTTGGACGCGTTGATCTCCGGGATTGAGAGTCCTTCGCTCGCCATGCTGGCCGGCCTGCTGCGGAGTGCGGAATCCGAAGCCCCGGAGCTCTTCGACCAGGCGCTGGAGGAGTTGGGACTCGTCTTCGTCGCACCGTCCGACCCACGTGCCGCCACATGGGCCTTTGCCTACTGGATTGCCGGTCAGATTGTCGACGGATCACTCGATCCCGCCATCGGCACCTACCAGATCTGGGTCGATGCCGCCTACGACCTGGACTATCCGCAGGAGCTGCGCGAGGTCGTCTCGTGCGCGATCAACCTGGACAGCTGGAACGAAGACTGGGGCGTCCGGGGCGTCCCCTTCGAGGCTCTCAAGGCAGAAGCAGCCGACGCCGCCAAGCGGTTCCTGACCCAGAAGCCGGAACAGCACATCAACACGGGCGTTCACGAGTAGGGCTGGCCTGCGACAAGGCATCGTGTTGAAGATCGCCTCCCACCCCTGAAGTGATCGCTTCCCGGAGTTCCCAGTCGTGTCAGGTGGGGTCAGCCCGACATGGTCATGCGCCGAGTAGTCGAGCGGGCACCAACGCCATGCCCCCTCTGGGAGCGGTCATACAGCGCTGCGCCTTCGGGACTGCGGGTGTAGCCCTTGACCTGCCGGTGGACGCAGCCTGGCCCGTGCTCGGCCCGGTTCGGGCAGCGCTCGTGGTTGCTCACCGAATGCGGACCTCCAGCCGGCCGCTCATCGAAGAAGAGCGAGAACTGGTTCAGCGCCATCGAGGAGAGGTGGTCCGTCGGGTGGTCGCATGGGCGCCGGGCCTCGGGGGCCTGCCGCCAGCAGCCTCGCCGCCGGAGTGTGCACCGCCCACCGCACCTTCGTCGCCATTGACGCCACAGCGTGCCGCGAGCCGTTCCCGGTCTGACGCTCACCGTGGCGTGAACGGCCAGGCCTCGCAGGGCTGTCCTGCGAGGCCTGGCCGTCTTGTCGGGGGGGTCAGGACTGCTTCGCGGCTCCGACGGTGGGGAGGCCGAGGTGGACGGGGCCGGTGCCGGCGGGCTGCTTGCAGGAGTCGTGGCAGTCCTTTTCCAGGCTGCAGCACAGGGAGCAGATGGCGCCGGCGTGGAAGGGGCAGCCGGCGATGTCGGGGCGCTCGAAGTCCTCGGTGCAGACGGTGCAGGTCAGGATGGTGGCCGAGAGCAGGCCGTTCTCCAGGAAGAGCGGTTCGTCCTGGTCGTCGGTGCGGGCGATGTAGTACTTGCCCTTGGTCAGGACGGCCAGCAGCGGGGAGAGCACCATGGCGATGAACAGGGCGATGAAGGGCGAGAAGGCCTTGCCGTAGTCGCCGAAAGCGTTGAAGTAGGCGGCGATGGAGATGGCCGAGGCGATCAGCATCGAGCCGAAGCCGACCGGGTTGAAGTTGTACAGGTGCGCCCGCTTGAACTCGATGTACGAGGGGCTCAGCTTCAGCGGCTTGTTGATGACGAGGTCGGCGACGACTGCGCCGATCCAGGCGATGGCGACGTTGGAGTAGAAGCCCAGGACCGTGTTGAGGAGGCCGAAGACACCGCCTTCCATCAGAGCCAGCGCGATGCCGACGTTGAGGAAGATGTAGACGACACGGCCGGGGTGACGATGGGTGAGCCGGGAGAAGAAGTTCGACCACGACAGCGAGCCGGAGTAGGCGTTGGTCGTGTTGATCTTGATCTGGGAGAGGATGACGAAGAAGGTGGCCAGGCCCAGCGCCACCGGGGCCGCGAAGGTCTTGAAGCCGGAGAGGTACTGCTGGATCGGCTCGTTGGCCTTGGCCAGGCCGACGCTGCCGGCGATGTAGAAGGCCAGGAAGGCCCCGCCGATCTGCTTGACCGCCCCCAGGATCACCCAGCCCGGACCGGCGGACAGGACCGCGCCCCACCACTTCTTCGCGTTCTCAGGGGTCTTGTCCGGCATGAAGCGCAGGTAGTCGACCTGCTCACCGATCTGGGCGATGAGGGACAACGCGATACCGGCGCCCGCGCCGACGCCGATCAGGCTGAGGGAGGAGCCGGTGGGCGAGTTGCCCGCGAAGTGGGTGAACTGCGAGAACTTGCCCGGGTCCTGGACGGCCACGGAGACGAACGGGGCGACCATCAGGACCAGCCAGACCGGCTGCGTCCAGACCTGCATCTTCGACAGCGCGGTCATCCCGTAGAACACCAGCGGAAGGATGATCAGCGAGCAGATCAGATACCCGACGGCGAGCGGGATGTGCAGGCCCAGTTCGAGGGCCTGGGCCATGATCGAGCCCTCGAGGGCGAAGAAGATGAAGGTGAAGCTGGCGTAGATGACCGAGGTGAGGGTCGAGCCGAGATAGCCGAATCCCGCGCCCCGGGTCAGCAGGTCCATGTCGATCGAGTACTTCGCCGAGTAGTACGAGATCGGAATGCCGGTGAGGAAGATGGTGATCGCGGCGGCCAGAATTGCGACCAGCGCGCTGGAAAAGCCGTTGGAGATGGCGATGGAACCGCCGATGGCGAAGTCCGCGAGGTAGGCGATGCCGCCCAGGGCCGTGGTGGCCACGACGTACGGGGTCCAGCGGCGGAAGGACTTCGGCGCGTAGCGCAGCGAGTAGTCCTCGAGCGTGGTGTTCTGCGTCCAACCGTTGTACCGGCGGGTCTTCGCGCCGGCATCCGCGCCGGGGGGCGCCTGGTTGCCGAGTGTTTCCGTCACGGGTGTTCCCTCTTCTGCCCACAAGGTATTACCCCCGGACGCCCCGGGTGGCGGTGCAAGAGTCCCGCTGGAGTGTTTCCCGGCCGTTTCGCATCGTTTAAATCAGAATTCTCGGCAGTGATTTGTGTGACGCGCGTAGACTATTGGCCGCGATCAAGGCATACTGGCGCGCAGAGCAGGATTCCGGAATTGAATTCCGACAGCCCGGCCCGCAGCCGACGGGCGGAGCGCCCGCATGCGGCGGCGCAGGTTCGAACGGCGCCACCGGGCCGGATGCGGCACTCGATGCTTCCCCTAGAAAGTATTTCCATGGGAAAGTATTGTCAACGGCCAGGGCAGCAACACGGGCCGGAGAGCGCCAAGCAAGCAGGAGCACCAGGCAGCGGCGCCAAGCAGCAGGCAAGGGGTCAGAGTTGGGCCAGCACGTCGAAGTCGAAGGCATCCGCCCGCGCGAGGTAGACCCGCTGATCGATGTGGTTGCCCCGCAGCCGGAGCGCGCCGCGCGGCCCTTCGTAGCCGACCGTGTCACTGACCGCGCGCATGGCCCGTACGTCCAGCGAGCCGGCCCGCTCGGCCAGGGCGCCGAGCAGCCGCAGGCCCTCGAAGCAGGACTCGCCGAGGCTGCCGACGACCGGCGCCTCGACGCCGAAGCGGTGGGCGAAGCGGCGGTTGAAGTCCAGGCTCTCGGCGGTGGCGAGAGTCTCGAAGTAGCCGGAGGCGGCCCAGAGTCCGGCGGTGGCGTCGGCGCCAGTGGCCAGCAGCATGTTCTCGTCCATGTGAGTGCTCAGCCGCAGGCAGCGGTGGTGCAGGCCGTGGGCGGCGAAGTCCCGGTTGAAGCGCACCGCGTCGGCGCCGACCAGCAGCATCAGCACCGCGTCCGCGTCGCAGTGCTCGATACGCCGCAGCACCGGGCCGAAGTCCTCGGTGCCCAGCGGGACGAAGGCCTCGCCCAGGATCCGGCCACCGCAGGCCGTGGCGTGTCGGCGGGCGGCGCGGGCGGTCTCGCGCGGCCATACGTAGTCGTTGCCGACCGTGCACCAGCGCCGCGCCCCCGTGGCCTCGGCCAGCAGGCGCATCGCCGGGAGGAGTTGGCGTTCGTCGGTCTCCCCGGTGAGGAACACCCCCGGCGTGCGCTCCCCGCCCTCGTACTGGGCGGTGTAGACGTACGGCACCAGGTGGGCGATGCGCGGGGCGAGCGCCTTGCGTACCGCCGAGATGTGCCAGCCCACGACCGCGTCCACCGCGCCCAGCGCCACCAGCGCCTCGACCTCGGCAGCGACTCGCTGCGGCGGGCCCCCGCCGTCGATCGCGGCGAGCCGCACCTCGCGGCCCAGTACTCCGCCCGCCGCGTTGATCTCCTCGGCGGCGAGCTGCGCGGACAGCTCGCAGGACGGCCCGAAGATGCCGCCCGGCCCCTGCAGGGGCACCACCAGGGCTACGGTCAGGGTGTCGTCGACGCCGGCGGTACTGCCTATGCTGCGCCGAGGTGGTCCCAGGAACACGTGACCACCTCCGGGAGGGCCGTTCGGGAACAAGGCTCGTTAACCCGGTCTCGGCGCCCTCGCAGAGACCCCTGATGTGGCCCGAACAGTAGACCTAGAGGAAGGACACCGGCAAACATGCCCTCCCAGCCGTCGCGGGATCTCGCGCACATCCTCAGCCATGCCGAGCGTCGCCTGGTGCAGCGGCTCGCCAACCTGCTGGCAGAAGAGGGCTGTTCGGTCGAGCAGTGGCGCGTGCTGTCGGCCGTCGCCGATGGCCAGGGACATCCGATGACCGAGATCGCCGAATACGCGCTGCTGCCCGCGCCCAGCCTCACCAAGCTCGTCGACCGGCTGGTCGATAACAACCTCGTCTATCGCCGCACCGACCCGAACGACCGCCGCCGTGTGCTCCTCTACCTCGCCACTCGGGGTCGCGTCCTCCACCAGCGCGCCGCCCACCGCGTCGAGGAGGACCAGGCCCACGTTCTCGCCGCACTTCTCGACAGTGGTGAACTCGCCCGGACCCTCGGTGCCCTCGCCGACGTCCTGGACGGGCGCCCCGGCCTCGCCGCGGAGCGTCGCACGGGTCACTGACCGTGCATGGCGATGCAGCGGTCCCGAAGCCCACGGACCGCCGGAAGCCGGTGCCCCGCTCGCATCCATGCCCAACTCGCCAGTTGCTAGGTGGGATTGATGTTGTATCAGGTCAGGCATAGGCTTGAGCAGAGGTATTGACCGGTCGCTCAAGTCAGGAGCCTGGGGTGGCCGGATCAGGACAGCCGAGTACGCCCCGCCCACGCTTGGAGCATGCCCGGTGAGGCTCAACAGCATCTCGAAGCCACCCGTCCCGACCCCGAAGGCCGACCGGACCGCGCTGGCTCTGGTCGGCGCGGCAGTCGCGTGGGGACTGGTCCTCCTGGCCCTCGCCGCCTTCCTGCCGATCGTGACCTCGCAGAGCCTGCCGTCCGTCGCGCCCTCCGCCTCGCAGGGCCGGCCTGGCTCCGCAGCCTCCGCCCTTTCAGCACCCCCGACCGGCACAGGCACCACAGCTGCGCTGGTGGAGCTTCCGCGCGTCACGCTGGTCCAACACGACGGATACGCCGTGCTGTTCCTCGTGGCACTGCCCATCGTGCTCTCGCTGCTGGTCGGTCTGCTGCTGTGGCTCCGGGGCGCCAGGCGGTCCAGGCCGGCGGGCGCAGCGGCCTGGGTTCTCGCAGGAGCAGTCCTTGCCGGCGGGGTCGTCGGCTTCGTGACCTTCCTGATCGGGCTCGCCGTGGTGCCGGCTGGAGTCCTCCTCGTCTGCGCCTGCGGGCGCGTGGCGCCCCTGGCCGGACCACGACCGTCAGCCGGCCTCCCGCCTCGGTGTCCCTCCCCGGCGATGAAGCTCGAGGATCCAATCCGACACGATCTCGTAACGGGGCCGGTAGTCCCGCCGCTTCTCGCCCGAGCCGTTCAACCGCGACGACCATCGCCGTCCCGCCGACGCTCGGCGACTACCGCCTCTACACCCCGCTCAGCCACCTCGGTGCGCTGCTGCCGGAGCGGACCGAGGGAGGCGAAGGGGCAAGGGGACGGTGTCGGCGAACGCGAGCCGGCACCGTCCCCTTCGGGCGCGGCTCCGGCGTCACGAGATCATGAACTCCTCCGTCGACAGCGCACGCTTCACGATCCGCACGTCGCCGATCCAGCCGTGGAGGATCTTGTCCAGCACGCCGGCGTACTCGTATCCGCCGAGCATCCACGGCTGCCCGAGGGTGGTGAGGCCGACGGCCGGGGTCGAGGGGTTGCGGGCCACCTCGCAGCCGTCCACGTACATCCGGTTGAGCCGGCCGTCGTTGACGACCGCGACGTGCCACCAGTGGTCCAGCGGCAGCTGGTGGCCCCAACAGGTCGACGCGCCGGTCTGGTTGAGCGGGTACACGCACCACTGCAGCGCGGGCTGATCGGACAGGCTGAGCGTGACGATCGGCTCCTGCGGGTCGGTCGAGTCGCCGCTCTTGCCGGCCTCGCCGCTCATGCCCCAGCGGCTCAGGATCGCCGACCACGCGTTCTGCCCCGGGTCCCAGTCCGCGGGCATCTTGAAGAAGGCCTCGATGGTGTAGCCGTGCTCGAACGTCTCGCGGTTGACGGGCGCGCCGGGCACGGTCTGGAGGAAGGCGCCGACCGGCGGCTTGTTGCGGCTGTCGAACAGCAGGCTGCCGTGGCCGGGCTGGTCCGGGTGGTGGTCGGACGACCAGGTGAGCGAGCTGTCGGGTGCGCCCGGGGTGCCCAGGCGGATCAGGTCGTTGCCCTGGCCGGTGAGGTCCCGGACGACCTGGCGGTCCGGGAGCGGCGTACCGGCCTTGCCGCCGTTGTCGAAGCGCCAGTAGGCGAGGGTGTCGCGGACGAGCAGGTCGCTCGCGGGCCGGGCCGGGCGCTGCGGGACGGGGGCGAAGCCGGCGAAGCGGTGCTCGAAGTCGATCGGGATGGAGAACCGGTCGACGTCGGAGGTCAGTTCGGCCTCCTGGGCGGCGAGGGCGTTGCGCTCCTCGGCTGCCTGCTCCAGGATCCACGGCGAGAGCGTCGACACGTCGATGGCGTTCCGGTCGAGGTCGAACCGGTAGGTGCGGATCATCGCCGCGCCGCCGTAGTAGCGGTCCTGGTAGTTGGTGATGTGGACGTGGACGTCGTGGCCGGCCTTGTTCTTGAGGACGGTGCGGCCGGGCGGCCAGTAGTGCCCGTTGACGGTGAGGAACACCTGGTCGTTGTCGTTGACGAGCTTGTCCCAGAGGCGGGTTCCGTAGTCGGAGAGCGTCGCCTTGCCGTTGTCGTCCGCGTAGGCCATCTCGTGGGTGGTGAGGATGACCGGCAGCTTCGGGTTCGCGGCGATCATCTTGTTGGCCCAGGCGAAGCCCGCGTCCGACAGGCGCCAGTCCAGTGAGAGGACCATCCACTCGCGGCCGGCCGCCTTGAAGACGTGGCAGGTGTTGTACCCGTCGGGGCTGGAGGCCCGGTAGCCGGGTGTGCGGGCGGCCCTCGCCGGGGTGAAAGTCTGCAGGTACGGGGTGCTGCCCCGCTGGTCGTCGGTCGAGGACCGGACGTCGTGGTTGCCCGCGAGCACGCCGTAGGCGACGCCGGCGTCGTCGAGCATTGCGAAGGACTTCGTCACGGCGGCGTACTCGGTGGGCAGTCCGTGCTCGGTGACGTCGCCGAGGTGGGCGAGGAAGACGATGTTGTCGTCCCCGCCGTCCTCGCGGTTCACCCCGCCGTCGAGGACGTAGCGGAAGGAGGCCTCCAGCGGGGCGGGGTGGATCCGGTCCTCATCGAACAGGTACTGCGTGTCCGGCATGACGACGAAGGTGAACTGCCGGCTGTCGGGGTCGGGCTCCCAGCGGTCCCGGCTGCTGCGGGTGTCGCGGGGCCCGGGCGTGTCTGCCGCCGCGGGCGCGGCAGCGCTGAAGACTCCGAGTCCCGCCGCGCCGACCCCGGCCCCCAACAGCCCGGCCCCGCGCAGGAACCGCCGACGGCTCGCCGCCGCCGTCCCGTGCCCGTCGAGGTCCGCGGTGCGGGGGCAGGCGCACGCGTCGGACGGATGGAATTCGTGCATGATCGCTCCAAGGAGTGGGGTGTCCCCAGACGCTAGGAACCGAACCTTGTCGCAGGTCATCCACGTGGTCACGCGGCGCTGAACAGCGGCCGAATGCCGCAAACTCGACGCCGGGCGCCCCGGCGCGGGAGGCGGGAAGGGCGGCCGCGATGATGTCAGGCATGATGCCGCCCGCACCGGCAGCGAGCGCCCGTCGCGGCTGGTTCCGCCGGGGCCGCTGAGCGCGCGTCAGCGGCACCCGCCGGCCTGGGTCCTGATCAGTGCGCCTGCGCGCTGTCGGTCACGGCCTGCCGCACCCGCTCCTGAAGGTCGTCGCCCGGCGGGAGGCTGCGCACATTGGCCGTGGTGGTGGCCGGGCCGACGAGCAGGAAGTGCTGCTCGGGGTGGGCCTTGGCGGCCGCTTCGACAGTCGGCGCGAACTGGCCGTCGGAGGAGGCGGCGACGATCAGGGTGCAGTTCTTCAGGATCAGGCCGCCGATCGCGCCGGCGGCCTGGGCGGACGTCGCCGTGACGTAGCTGGCGCGGGCGTGCAGCGGGGCGGTCGCGGCCTGGGCGCCGGCCCAGGCCCGGGCACCGGGCGTGCCGGGCGTGAGGCCCGCGGGGTCGGTGACCAGACAGGTGTTGAAGGCGATGAACGGCTGGGTCGGCGCCGGCTTGGGGGCCGCGTGGGCCGAACACCCGGTCAGCGCCGGGCCCCCGGTCAGCAGGGTGAGGGCAAGGGCGCCAGTGGCTCGTTTGGACATCTGCGGTCGCACTGCTGTTGCTCCCTTGTGCTCGTTGATCGGGGCTGAGCATAAGGCATGCGGAGCACCGCGAGGCACATCCAGAATTCGCCGAACCTGATGGCCGTTCAGTTTAGTTGGCACGCAGGATTCGTGGGGTTTCGGTGATATTTCGGCATGCATACGATCTATGGGTAATAAGCACCGTTTGCATACGACGGACTGACGGGCCCCGCCTTCGCACATGCGGTACGCATACTGTCGATCCGTCATCCATCGCAATTCCACCCATTGAACCACCAGGAAGCATGGAGTTTTTGGACATGCCAACCCGCCCACTGATAGAACTCGGAGCCCTTATATGATCTTTACACTGGAGGGGATACGTGCGCCCGCATTCAGGGTCACCATCACCGTTCGGCAGACGACGGCGCATGCTGCGCTGGACCTCGTCGCTGACCACGCTCGTCCTCGCGCTCGGCGTCGTGACCGACGCCGCCGATGCCGTCCCGCTGCCGGCGAAGGCCGTTGCCGCGACCGCCAAGAAGCGGGTGGACACCTCGAAGGTGAACACCCCCCGGCAGGGCTCCGGTTCGGCTGCGAACAAGTCGCACCAGGCGTCCACTGCCGACACCCGCGGTGCCGGCACCGGCCCGGTCGCCGGCCGCAGCCCCGGCAAGGCGCCGGGCGAGCTCGCGCCGTTCCAGCCGAACAACCGGGTGATCGACCCGTTCCTGGTGGACCGCTCGGGCAACGTGCAGACCTCGCCGACCGCCGGCCCCGACAAGCCGGCGCCCACCGGCTTCGACGCCGGTAAGAGCACCGAGGACACCGCCAAGCGCAACGACCACGAGAAGGTCTTCAAGAACCCGGACGGCACCCAGACCGTCCGGACCTTCTCCGGCCGGGTCTCCTACCCCAACCCGGACGGCACGTGGTCGGACATCGACCCGACCCTGGTCCCCGCCGCCACCTCGCGGGCCGCCGCCATGACGGCGGGCGGCAACGACGGCGCCGCCACCACCGGCGGCAGCGCCAAGCTGAAGAAGAAGGCCGACTCCCAGGACGTGGAGTTCGCCACCAGTGCCACCGACCCCGCGCTGATGTCGATCAGCGGGGACGGCGCGAACCGGGTCTCCTTCGGCCTGGACGACGCCGCGGCGGTCGCGGGCCAGGTCAACGGCAACGAGGTGCGCTACCCGAACGCGCGCCCGTCCGCCGACCTCGATCTGAAGTCCGTCAACGAGGGCTTCAAGGAGACCATCGTCCTCAACGGCCCGGACGCGCCGACCGTCTGGACCTTCCCGATCAGCTCCCCGGGCCTGACCCCGAAGATCGCCGCCAACGGCGACGCCGTCTTCGTCGACGCCTCGGGCGCCGTCAAGGTCACCGTCCCGGCGGGCACCATGACCGACGCGAAGATCGACCCGCGCTCGGGCGAGGGCACCTTCTCCAACGGCGTCAGGTACGCGGTGGTCGACGACCGGGGCGCCAAGGCGCTGCAGGTCACCGTCGACTCGGCCTGGCTGCACGACCCGTCCCGGGTCTTCCCGGTCAAGGTCGACCCGTCCTCGGCGAACACCACGACCGACACCTCGGCCTTCTTCGAGAACAACTTCATCGCCGGCCAGACCAACATCGCCAGCAGCTCGAGCAACCCCGACCTCAAGGTCGGCGACTACGACGGCTCGCACGCCTCGGCCGGCTACGTCCGCTTCCCGGTGCAGACCTCGATCCCGAACGCCTCGGTGATCAGCGGCGGCATCAACGTCTATACCACCTGGTCCGGCTACTGCGGCGCGGCCGAGGAGGTCGACGCCAAGCTGATCACCGGTGGTTGGAGCCTGGGCACCGTCCAGGGCTGGCCGGGCGTCGGCTACCCGTGGCCCACCTCCGGCGCGGCCTCGTTCACCGGCGGCACCGGCAGCGGCTGCGGCGGCGCCCAGTACGAGCGGATCCCGCTCAACTCCACCGGTGTCGGCCAGGTGACCTCCTGGACCCACGGTTCGGCCAACAACGGCTTCCTGCTGTACGGGTCCAGCAACGACGTGTACCACTGGAAGCGGTTCAACTCGGCGGCCTCCGGCTCCAACCTGCCGTACCTGGACATCACCTACGCCCCGGACGACGCGAGCTTCAACTTCGCGAGCAGCTGGGACTTCGCGCCCTCGCACATCCAGCAGGGCCAGATCGCCGTCACGGTGACCAACACGTCCTCCAACACCTGGGCGTCCGGAACCGGCAACGGCTCCTACGCGCTGGGCTCGCGCACTTACCGCACCGACGGCTCGCTGGTCGGCTGGGGTTCGAGCGTCTCGCTGCCGAACAACGTGGGCCCGAACCAGTCGGTGAAGCTGGAGGCGATCAGCCCCGCGCTCTCCCCCGGCACCTACACGCTCTGCTGGGAGATGGAGAAGCGCGGCTACTACGCGTTCAGCGACGTCGGCGGCCACAACGCCTGCTGGTCGTACACCATCACCAACATAGCGCCGGAGGTGGACAGTTCGTACCCGCCGAACAACGCCTCCGAGCCGACCTTGACCCCGACGCTGTTCGCCACCGGGCACGACCCGGACAACTGGCCGGGCACCGGGCTGAGCTACAAGTTCGGCGTCTGCTCCGGCACCCAGGCCGCTCCGGTCAACTGCTTCGACTCCGGCGGCTTCGCGGCCTCCACCTGGCAGGTCCCGACCGGCAAGCTGACCTGGGGCCAGTCCTACTTCTGGCAGGTCTGGACATCCGACGGCAACACGAGCGTCGGCCCGTTCGTCCAGGGCTACTTCAACACCGCCGTCGGCCAGCCGCAGATCACCTCGCACCTGACCGAGAACCCGGCCGCGCGCGGCTTCGACCCGCAGAGCGGCAACTACACCGCCGAAGCGACCGACTCCACGGTGGCCACCGCGGGCCCGGCACTGACGGTGCACCGCACCTACAACAGCCTGGACCCGCGGACCAACGGCATGTTCGGTGCCGGCTGGATCTCCCCGCTGGACATGCGGGCGGTCATCGACGACGACGGTTCCAACAACGTCGTGATCACCGACACCGACGGCCGGCAGATCCGCTTCGGCTGCAACCCGGCCACCGGCAGCACCGGACCGCCGTGCGCGTCCTACCAGCCGCCGCAGGGCATGTTCGCCACGCTGATCGCCCAGGCCGGCAGCGGCTCCTCGATCGCCTCCTTCACCCTGACCGAGAAGACCGGCACCAGCAGCACCTTCACCGCGGCCGCCGGTAGCACCTCGACCTTCCCGCTGACGCAGACCAAGGACTCCGACGGCCGGGTCAACACCCTGGCGTACGACGGCTCCGGGCTGCTGCAGAGCGTCACCAGCGGCACCAGCGGTCGCGCGCTGCACTTCGGCTGGAGCACACCGACCGGCGCGACCAGCCCGCACGTCGCCCGGGTGTTCACCGACCCGGTCTCGGGCACGGACCAGAACACCGACCTGACGTACCTGTACAACTACACCGGCGACAAGCTGACCTCGGTCTGCCCGCCGACCTCCACCACGGCCTGCACCACGTACAACTACACGGCCGGGTCGCACTACAAGACCGCGGTGCTGGACGCCGGCCCGCAGTCCTACTGGCGCCTGAACGAGTCCGCCGGTGCCGGCACCGCGGCCAGCAGCGTGGCCCTCAACGAGGGCAACGACAACGCCACGTTCAGCAATGTGACGCTGGGTCAGGCCGGTCCCATCGCAGGATCGCCGGCGACCGCCGCTTCGTTCAACGGCACCAACTCCTCGGTGCGGCTGCCGGACAACCTGCTCTCCTCCACCTCGAACCTCGCGGTGGAACTGTGGTTCAAGACCACGACGGCGGGTGGACCCCTGCTGTCGTACCAGGACGTCACCCTGGGCAGCACCGCCGCCAACTGGACCCCGGCGCTCTACCTGGGCATGGACGGCAAGCTGCGCGGTGAGTTCTGGCAGGGCGCGGCGACCCCGATCACCTCGGCGAGCCCGGTCAACGACGGCAACTGGCACCACGCGGTGCTCTCCGGCGCGCAGAACACCCAGACCCTGTACCTGGACGGCGCGCAGGTCGGCACCCTGGCCGGCACCATCGCCAACTCCAAGCAGCCCATCGCCTACATCGGCGCGGGCTTCTCCAGCGGGGACTGGCTCGGTTCGGGCCAGGGGTACGGCGACCGGTACTTCAACGGTCAGATCTCCGACGTCGCCTTCTTCAACCACCCCGTGGGCGCGGCCACCGCGTCGGCCCACAACCAGAGCGGCCGCACCCAGGCCGGCGCGCTGCTGACCAAGGTCACGCTGCCCTCCGGCGCCGTGCAGGCCCAGGTCTCCTACGACACCGCGGCCGACCGGGTCACCCAGGTCACCGACCAGAACGGCGGCGCCTGGAAGCTGAACACCCCCGCGGTGACCGGCTCCTCCGGCGTGTACCGCTCGGCGGTCCAGGCCTCCAACCCGCAGGGCTACTGGCGGCTGTCCGACACCGCCGGCGCCGACGCGGCCAACGTGTTCGGCACCGGCTACGGCAACTACGAGCAGACCACCCTCGGCGCCCCCGGTCCGTACTCCTCGGGTGACGTCACGGCAGCCTCGTTCAACGGCACGTCCTCCTGGACGGCACTGCCCTCCGGGCTGGTGCCGGACCACGGGCCGTCCGCGCTGGAGATGTGGTTCAACACGACCACGCCGGGCGGGGTGCTCTTCTCCTACTCCTCCCAGCTGGTGACCGACCCCAACGGCCCGCTCTGGTTCTACACCCCCGCGCTCTACGTGGGTAAGGACGGCAAGCTGCAGGGCGAGTTCTGGGACGGCAACGCCACCGCGATGGCGTCCACCGGCTCGGTGGCCGACGGCAAGTGGCACCACGTGGTGATGAGCACCGACGCCACCGGCGCCGGCCAGGCGCTCTACCTGGACGGCAACCAGATCGGCGCCAAGTCGAACACCGTCAGCCAGACCGGCTGGGGGATGACCAACGTCTACCTCGGCGCGGGTCTGATCAACGGCAACTGGCCCGACAGCCCGACCGACCAGGCCGGGCACTTCAAGGGCAGCATCAGTGAGTTCGCCTTCTACAACCACCAGCTGAGCTCGGCCGACGTCACCAAGCACTTCCAGGCCTACGCCGCCGCCCAGTCGGCGCTGACCACCACGGCGAGTGTGACGGACCCGACCGGCAAGACCGTCTCGTCCTCCTACGACCCGAACAACAGCGGCCGGATGGTCTCCTCCACCGACGCGCAGGGCGCCACCACGAAGTACGGGTACGACACCGGCGGCTTCCCGTCCACGATCACCGACCCGAACGGCAACACCAAGACCGAGGGGCATGACGCCCGGGGCAACGTGGTCAGCGAGACCACCTGCCAGGACCAGGCCCACCAGGTCTGCTCGACCGCCTATCACAGCTACTACCTGAACACCGCCAACCCGGTCGACCCCCGCAACGACGCGGTGACCGACACCCGGGACGGCCGCTCGGCCTCGGCGACCGACAACACCTACTGGACCCACAACGAGCTGGACGCCGCCGGGCGCCTGGTCTCCACCACGACCCCGCCGTACGTCAACGGCACCGGCCGGGTGGCGACCACCACGTACACCACCGGCACCGAGGCGGCCGCCGACTCCGGCACCGTCCCGCCGGGGCTGCTGGCCGTCAAGACCACCGCGAGCGGTGCGAAGGCGACCTACAGCTACTTCCACAACGGCGACCTCGCGCAGGTCACCGACCCGGTCGGCCTGGTCACCAAGTACCAGTACGACCAGTTGGGCCGGATGACCAGCCACACGGTCTACGACTCCGTCAGCTACCCGAACGGCCTGACCAGTTCGGCGACCTACGACGGAGACGGGAAGTTCCTCACCCAGACCGAGCCGGCCGTCACCGACCGGGTCACCGGTGCGGTGCACACGGAGAAGACCAGCTTCACCTACGATGCGGACGAGCACGTCCTCACCGAGGCCAAGACCGACCTGACCGGCGGTGACGCCGCCCGGACCGAGAGCTTCACCTACAACTCCCTCGGCCAGGTGGCCAGCACCACCGACGCCGCCGGCCACGGCGAGAGCTTCGGCTACGACGTCTACGGCAACCGGTCCTCCAAGACCGACGCCAACGGCACCACCATCGCCTACGCCTACTCGCCCCGCGGCGAGCTGCTGAGCAGCACGCTCAAGGGCTTCACGGGCGACCCGACCGCGCCTTCCCCGGCCACCGACCTGGTGCTGGACTCGAAGGCCTACGACCCCTCCGGCCGCCTCGCCTCGGACACCGACGCGATGGGCCGGACCAACTCCTACACCTACTTCGACGACAACCAGACCAAGACCGAGCAGCGCACCGACAGCACCACCGGTGCCTCGATCCAGCTGCACGCCTTCACCTACGACGGAGCGGGAGACCGGCTCAGCGACCTGGCCGACGGCGAGACGCTGACCAACTACACGGTCGACGCCGCCCACCGGGTCACCTCCGAGGCCGTCAAGGTCGGCCTGGATCCGAACAGCCAGCCGATCTGGCGCACCACGTCGACCACGTACGACGCGGACGACCGCGAGACCTCGGTCAGCAAGACCGACTCGACCGGCGCGCTGACCGAGCAGACCGACCACACCTACGACGCGATGGGCCGGGAGCTCACCGAGACCGTCCACAACGGTGCGAGCAACCTGGTCACCAGGTGGACCCGCGACCAGCGCGGTCTGGTGACGATGCTGGTCGACCCCAACGGGGACGAGACCGACTACGAGTACGACGAGGTCGGCAACCACAGCTACACCTCCGAGCCGTACCGCTCGGTCGAGGCGGTGGGCGGCACGGCCGTGATGGCCTCGCCGTACGTCACCTTCGGCTACGACACCTTCGGCGACCAGACCTCGCACTCGGACGAGCGCGGCAACGTCACCTACACCAGCTACGACGCGGTGGGCAAGGAGACCGGCACCATCGAGCCGAACTACACGGCTCCCGGTACCACGACCCCGATCACCGCGACCACCAGCAACAGCTACGACCAGCTCGACCAGTTGGTCGCGCACACCGACCAGCTGGGCAACACCACCACCTCGGTCTACGACCAGCTCGGCCGTGACGTCACCAAGACCGAGCCGGCTGTCGGCGGGGCGACCACCGGCGGCGTGTGGCACTACAGCTACGACGCCGTGGGTGAGCGGCTCTCGCAGACCGATCCGACCGGCTCCGTCCAGCAGGCCACCTACGACTTCCTCGGCCGCAAGCTGACGGAGACCCAGGTGGAGCGGTCCCCCGTGGCCGCCGCGTACACCACCACGCTGGCGTACAACAACACCGACGACCTGGTGTCGGAGACCTCGCCGACCGGCGTGGTCACCAACTACGGCTACGACCTGGCCCACCAGAAGACCAGCCAGTCGGACGCCTTCGGCAACACCACCCGCTTCGACTACGACCTGCTCGGGCGGGAGGTCAAGACCACCGATCCGTCCGGCACCGGACAGCGCACGGTCTACGACCCGGCCGGCCGGATCACCTCGGTGAGCGACTTCGACACCACCGGGACGACCCTGCGCACCCACAGCCTGACCTACGACGCCGGCGGCAACGTCCTGTCGGCGACCTCGGCGCTCGGCTCGACGGTGTCCTACACCTACGACAGCGACCACCAGCAGCTGACCGAGACGGAGACCCCCGCCACCGGCGTGGCCATCACCACCTCCTTCGGCTACGACGCGGCCGGCAACCGCACCCGCTACACCGACGGTCGCGGCAACAACTTCCTGACCACCTACAACAGTTGGAACCTGCCCGAATCCCAGGTCGAACCCGCCACCACGGCCTACCCGAACGCGGCCGACCGCACCTACACCACCAGCTACGACGCGGCCGGACAGGCCGCCGGCCTGGCGGAGCCGGGCGGCGTCACCCGCACCCGCACCTACGACCAGCTCGGACGGCTGACCAAGGAGACCGGCACCGGCGCCGAGAGCGCCACCAGTGACCACACCTTCGGCTACGACCTGATGGGCCGGATCACCTCGGCCGGCGCTCCCGGCGGCAACGACACGTTCGCCTACAACGACCGCGGTCAACTGCTGTCCGCGGCCGGGCCGTCGGGCTCCTCCTCCTTCGCCTACGACGGCGAAGGGAAGATGTCCTCCCGCACCGACGCCTCGGGCACCTCGTCCTACACCTACGACCAGGCCGGGCGACTGGCCACCATGGCCGACCCGGCCTCCGCGACGACCGCCACCTACGGCTACGACCGGGACTCCCAGCCCGTCACCGTCGGCTACGGGACCGGCAACAACAGCCGGACCTACGGCTTCGACGCGCTGCACCGGATCACCAACGACACGGTGACCACCCCCGGTGGAGCAACCGTCGCCTCGGTCGCCTACTCCTACAACCTCGACGACCAGCTGACCGCCAAGACCACCACGGGCTACGCGGGAGCGACCAACAACACCTACTCCTACGACCAGTCCGGGCGCCTGACCTCGTGGAACAACGGGACCACGAACACCGCCTACGCCTACGACGCCTCCGGCAACCGCACCCAGATCGGCTCCCGGGCGCAGACGTACGACGCCCGCAACCGGCTGATCTCGGACGGCACCGCGAGCTACACGTACACGGCGCGCGGCACGATGTCCGGCAAGACCCCGAACGGATCGCAGACCACCGAGGTCATGCAGTTCGACGCGTTCGACCGCCTCAAGGCGGACGGGGCGCAGACCTACTCCTACGACACGCTGGACCGGCTGCTGACCTCGGGGTCGAGCACGCTGGCCTACTCCGGCACCGGTGACTACGTCGCCTCGGACGGCGCCGCCGGCTACGCGCGCGACCCCGGTGGTCTGATCACCGGCATCTCGCAGGGCGGCGTCCACAGCATCGCCCTGACGGACCAGCACGACGACCTGGTCGGCGACTTCGCCGCGGCAGGCACCGCGCTGGCCGACTCGGCGGCGTACGACCCGCTCGGCAACACCATCGCCACGGTGGGCACCAAGCACCTGCTCGGGTTCCAGTCCGACTTCACGGACGCGACCACGGGCAAGGTGAACATGCTGTCCCGCTGGTACGACCCGTCGACCAGCAACTTCATCTCCCGCGACACCTACAACCCCGACCACGTCGTCTCGGACCTGCCCGACCGCTACGCGGTCGACGGCATGGACCCGTGGTGGTCGGACCCGAACCCGAGCATCGCCCAGGACCGTTACGCCTACGCCGACGGCGACCCGCTCGCGTTCACCGACCCTGACGGCCACTGGGGCCTGCCGAAGTGGGTCAAGTCGGTCGGCCACGCGATCTCCAGCGGGGCCTCCGAGGTGGTCAACCACCCGATGAGCGCGCTGGCGACCGGCGCCAACTTCGTCTACCAGGTCTCCGGCGCGGCCGACGTGGTCAACTGCGCCACCCACCCGGGCTGGAGCAGCTGCGGCCAGGCGGCCCTCGCGGTCGCCTCGTACATCCCGGTGGTCGGCGAAGGCGCCATCGCCCTGCGCGGTGCCTCGCTCGCCATGAAGGGCGCCCGAATCGCCGGCCAGGTCGGCCGGGGCGCCCGGGCGATCAACGGCTCCATCTACGCCTACCACGTGTACAGCGACGTGCGCGCCGGCCACTACAAGCAGGCGTTCAAGGACGTCGCCACCGGCGTGGTCCTCGGCAAGCTCGGCAAGCACCTGCCCGGCGCCGCGCGTCGAGTCGGACAGAAGGCGAACTGGGCGATTGCCAAGGGCAAGGTCAGGCTCGGGGAAAAGGCCTACCTGAACGGCCGGGTGGGAGGACGGTCGAAGCTGTTCGGTGATGTCGGAGCCACCGCCCTGCGCAAGGGCGAACTGAAGGCCGGCCGAGAGCCGGGCAAGTCCGGCATCCTGAACAAGGGAAACCGGAACACCAAGTGGGCGATCGGCTGGAGCGCCCACAACAGGAACGGGACGACCCGAGTCGTGTTCCGGGCAAAGGTCGCCGGATACAAGATCGACATCATCCACGGGCCCCGGAGAGGACGCCACGAATTCAAGCACCAGTGGTGACACCTCGATGAAGAGTTCTCCGCAGTAAGGCAGTACGCGGCTCATCGCTCCGGACTGCACTACTCGGAGGCATCCGGTAGGGTGGCCCGGGCCTACGACAGGCCCGGGCCACCCTCGCCCCATAAGGTAGAAAATGGATCTGACTGACACTTTCGCGGATATGTCTCGACTGATCGAGGCGGACTACAAAGAAACGGGAGTCACGGTCGAGCTGGTGGGGGTGGACCCAGAGCTCCTGCAAGTCACCGTGCAGGCCCCGGCAGGGCCGAAAATCTCAGTGCTCCCACTGGATTTCTCCGACGAGTTTCGAGTGCTCGTCAAGGAATACACTTTCGATTCAATTCCAGCGGGCTCCCTGGTTGACTTTGTTCGTGAGATCCTGGAACTTCGGGTGCGGGTCAAGGTCACCGGAAAGCTCATGAAGTGGGCCTGGCTGTCAATCGACGTCCGGGGGGAGACCTGGGAGGCCAGCAGGAGACTGAGGGGAGAACTGTCTTCCTGGGAGCAGACCCTGTTCGACTCCGGCAGGTAGATCCGGGTCGGCGGAAGCAGGCCGAGACCCCCGGCTCCGTTCACGGGTGACCCATCAGAATGCCCCCCGGGAGCCTCGCTGCACCTCCACGACCGTCAGACCAGTGAGCCACTGGCGCGCCGCCTCCCCGTAGTGGTGGGGTGTCCCCCACCCGTGAACGGCCCAGCGCGCGAACCCACCGACCGGTCACGGTGAGCACCGTCGCAGTGCTAAGCCGGCGTGAGCGCCAGGGCTTGGATCCGGTGCAGTTCGGTGAGGATGTCGTCCAGGGTGCGGCAGTCGGGGGCGGCCGGGCCGAGTTCGGGAGTGGTCGGGCCGCGGCCGTCCAGCGCGTCGGCGACGGCGGCCAGCGCCTCGGTGACCTGACGGACCGTCGGCTCGGCGGGCCGGGGCGCGCCGTGCTCCATCCGCACGGCGCAGGCGGTAGCGGCGTCGGCGATCCGTTCGGCGCCCGCGGCCATGCCCAGCCAGTCGTGCTGGGCGCCGGCGGCCAGCTCGGCGGCGGCGCTCTCGGCTGCCGCGCGGGCCTCGGCCAGCGAGTGGTAGGCGGCGCGGCGCAGGTCCGCGCGGCGCTCGGGGTGCTGCTGCTCGTCCTGTCCGTCGGTCAGCACGTGGTCGAGGTAGTCCAGGGTGTGCCGCAGGGCGTGCGCGGTGCGGTGCCCGACCCGGACCCGGGTGTCGGCCAGTCCCGGCAGGTGGCCGACCAGCAGCACGATGGCGCAGGCGATCGCGGTGTCGGCCAGCCGGGCACCGGCCGCCTGGGTGTCGCCGCCGACGCTGACGAAGCCGAGCACGGTGAGTGTGACCACGGCCGTCTGCAGCGCGAAGTGACGCGCCGCCGGCGGGATCAGCGCCCCGCAGCCGGCGACGAGGGCGACCGGCCACCACGGGCCACCGAGCACCCCGGCGACCAGGGCGAACAGCAGCACGGCGGCGCCGGTGCCGACGAAGCGGTTGACCACCCGTGAGAAGAGCGGACCGTAGTCGGGCTTGACCAGAAACGCGGCGGTGGCAGGCAGCCAGTACGCGTGGTCGGCGCGCAGCAGCAGCGCGACGGCGGCGCTCGCGGTGACGCAGACCGCGACCCGCAGGCCGTACTCACGCCCGGCCGGGCCGAGCGGGTGGACCCCGCGGCGGCGACGTACGAACGTGTTGCCAGGCGGCGGCTGCACGGTGCTGCCCGCCGAGCCGAAGGCGAGGCAGGCCTGCAGCACGGCCCGGTCGAAGGCGCTGCGGGCCGCACTGTCCGGCACCGGGGCCGGCAGCCGGCCGGGGTTGGCGTCGGCGCGGACGGCCTCGGCCAGCCGCCTGGGGCCCGAGGACAGCCGGGGCGGCAGCCGCTCGCCCTCCCAGAGCAGCGCCACGCTCGCCTCGCAGAGCGCCGCGGCGGCGGCGAACCGTTCGGTGAGCCGCTGCTCCCCCGCCCGGAGCGGACCCGGCCGGCGCAGCAGCTGGTGCAGGCGCAGCGCTTCGTCGGCCTTGTCCAACGCGACCGTCAGCCGGCGGCGGGCCGGCTCGGCCCCGGGGGTGCCGACCGCGTCCAGCGCATCGGCCAGCGCGTCGAAGACGGCGGCCACCGCCAGTCGTTCACCCGCGTGCCGGCCGCTCACCGCGCGCGCGGGGTGCAGCAGCAGGCTCAGCAGCAGGAGCCAGAGCGCGCCGACCAGGAACCAGCCGGCCCGGGCCCAGCCGGGCAGCGCCAACGGCATGCCGCTGGCGACGATGGTGAGCACCAGCAGTTGGATGGCGGCCGCCGAACTGACCGGCCCGGCGACGCTGATCGCCCCGGAGACCAGCCCGACCGCGAAGAGCAGCGGCAGCACCCACCAGCCGCCCGGCCGGCCGAGCAGCAGGCCGAGCGCCCCGGCCAGTGCCGGTACGCCGATCTGCCGCAGGCCGGTGCGCCGGGTGCCGGGCCGGTCGTTGATCCCGGCGAACATCGCGCCGAGTCCGGCCAGCACGCCGGCCTGCCGGTGTCCGGTGGCGACCGCGAGCGCCAGCACCGGACCCATGCCCAGCACTCCGCGGGCCATCGCCGCCCACGGCACCGGCAGGCGCTGCCAGCGCAGTGGGTGGACCAGCCAGCGGGGCGGCTCGGGTCGGCGTGTCGCTCTGCGCACGATCCTCCTTCAAGGGGGTGTTCTGGCAGCTTAGGCGGCTGAATTGTCCGGGCTGCTGCTGGTCCGTTACCGCCAGGTGTCGACCTACGGCCACGTCATGCCCACGGCCTCCGCCGGGGCGGCTGTCCCCTCCCCCGAAGCGCTTGAGGTCCTCAGGTCGAGGACTGCAGGAGGACCTGCTCACCCTCTCCGTTCGGCTCCTCGAAGTTGGTCAGGTAGCGGTTGAACAGCTGCGGATCGCCGCGGGCAGCGAAGTGCTGCTGCTCGGCCGGGACGGGTCGGTGCGGGCGGAGCGGCTCGTCCGGCAGCCGAACGTCCAGGACGGCCACCTGGGGCCGCAGCTCCGGGATCCGGGCGGCGCCCGGGCACCGGTGGCGGCCTCGCCGACCGCGTCGATACCGCTGCCCAGTGGTGTCCTCGGGTCGCAGACGGGACGCTGGAGACATGAGGGAGCGCCGACCCGGGGTGGTGCCACATGCTGTCGGCGCGGCGGCCGCCGCGCTGGCCGGCTACCGCGTGTTCGTCCGGCCACGGCTGCTGACCTGGGGTGCGACCGACGACGAAGCCGCTCGCCGCTTTCCCGGTGACGAGCTCATCCCCGCTGCCGGCAGCTCGTCGACGATGGCCACGACCCTGCCCGCGCCACCCGAGGAGGTCTGGCCCTGGCTGGTGCAGATGGGCTGCAACCGTGCCGGCTGGTACAGCTGGAACCGCTTGGACAACGGCGGAAGGCCCAGCGCGGATCGGATCGTGCCGAAGTGGCAGCAGCTGGAGGTCGGCCAGCGGCTGGACTCCGTACCCAGCGGCCGCTCCTGGTTCACGGTCGCGCTGCTCGTGCCCGGGCGGACCCTGGTGCTGCGGGCACAGCTCGAACTGCCCTCCGGCCGCCCCTTCGAGGCGCGGAGCGGGGCCCCGCCGAGGGCGTTCGTCGATTCGCTCTGGGGCTTCCACCTCGCGCCCGTCCCCGGCGGCCACACCCGTCTGGTGGTCCGTTCGCGCTCCCGCAGCCGCCCGCGCCCGCTGACCCGGCCCCTCGACCTGCTGTTCGGCGAGCCCGCCCACCTGATCATGCAGACCCGCCAGTTCCGCACTCTGCGTGCACGAGTCGGCGCGCCACAGGGGACCGAGCCACCGCCGTGACTCGGTCGACTCGGCCTGGGCCGAAGCCCGGACCAGGGAATCGGGCGGGGCCGCGCTCGTCCTACGGAACCGAAGGGAATTGACGATGGGCAAGCCCGTCATCGTGGGAGTGGACTCCTCCCGGGCGAGCAGGGACGCGCTCGACTGGGCGGCCGGCGAGGCGTCGCTGCGCGGCGAGCCGCTGAGCGTCCGGCACATCTGGGGGGAGGAGACCGTGAAAGCCCCCGACGGCGGGGAGTCGCCGCCCACCAGGGAGGCCGGCGAGGCGCTGCTCGACGAGGCCCTCGCGCGGACCCTGCGCCAGTACCCGGACATGGAGGTCACGATCGAGCTGCTGGACGGCCTGCTGCGCGACGCGATGACCGAGGCGGCGCACGGCGCGGACCTGCTGGTCCTGGGCGCGCGCGGCTCGGGCGGGTTCCCCGGGCTGCTGGTCGGTTCCACCAGCCTCTTCGTCGCCGCGCGCGCGGCCTGCCCGCTGGTTGTGGTCCGACCCGTTGACCCCGGTCCTGGCCGCGGCGGGGTGGTCGCGGGCGTCCACGGCGACCACGGTGACGCGGAAGTACTGGCGTTCGCCTTCGACTTCGCCCAGCGGCGGGACCTGCCGCTGCTCGCCGTGCACGCCTGGTCCTACCCGCTGATCACCATGCCCGGCCACGCCAGCCCGCCGGTCTTCGAGGAGAGCCACATCGCCGCCGAGCGGGACCGGCTGATCGCCGAGGTCCTGACCGGCTGGCGCGAGCGGTACCCGCAGGTCGACGTCACCGCGACGGCCGTGCGCGCCCAGCCGGCCGGGGAGTTGGTCGCCCGCTCGCGCGAGAACCAGCTGCTCGTCGTGGGCCGCCACGGCGAGCCGCACGGCCCGCTCGGCCGCCTGGGCTCCACGAGCCAGGCCACCGTCCTGCACGCGAACTGTCCCGTCGCCGTCGTCCCCACCTGACCTGCGGCGCCACCTCCGGACACGCGCGGTGCCTAGTCGGGAGCGCGGCGGCGTCGCTGCGGGTGCGGGTGCGCCCGGCGAGCTTGATGTGGCCCCGCTCGCACCTGACGTGCAGCACACCGGCGGCCTCTCCCGAGCCCGGGATGAGGGCCAGGGCCAGTGCTTCGTCGCGGATCGCCTCGTCGTCGCGGCGCAGCGCGTCCAGCAGGTACCCGCGAGGAGTCGGTCGGCGTGTCGTCAAGGACGCTGTGGTTCATGGCAGTCACTCCTGAGCGGTGGCGGCCGGTCGGCGCAGTCGGCGCAGGTAGGGGTCGAAGGCCGGCCGGGGTTCCAGGCGGACCCGGGCGTCGACGCAGAGCAGGCCGCCGGGCCGGGCGATCAGCGGGTTGAGGTCGGCCTCGGCGAGCTGCGGCAGGTCGGTGGCGAGGCGGGAGAGGCCGGCGAGCACCCGCCGCAGCGCCGCCAGGTCGACCGGCGGGGTGCCGGGTCGGCCCAGCAGCAGTGGGGCAGCGCGCAGTTCGCTGATCATCGTGGTCAGGTCGCGCTCGGTGAGCGGGGCGAGCCGGGCCGTGCGGTCGTCCAGCAGGTCGGTGGCGGTGCCGCCCAGGCCGAGCATGACCAGCGGGCCGAACACCTGGTCCTGGACCACTCCGGCGAGCAGTTCGAGCCCGGGGGCGGCCATCGGCTGCACCACGACACCGGCCATGGAGTCGCCGAAGCGCTCCTCGAAGTCGCGGTACGCGGCGCGGACCTCGTCGGCGCCGCGCAGGCCGGTGCGGACGGCGTCCGCCGCGCTCTTGTGGACCTGCTCGGGCCAGTACGCCTTGAGCACGACCTTGCCGTCGTGGCCGAGTTGACCCAGCGTCCGGACGGCGAGCAGCACGTCGTGCTCGCCCCGTGCCCAGATCGACGTGGTGAGCGGCAGGTCGTAGCAGTCCAGCAGGTCGGCCGTCTCCTTCGGATCGAGCCAGCCACCCTGCGGATGATCGGCGAGGAAGGCGGCAGCCAGGTGTTGGGCCACGGCGCTGTCGGCGGTGTCAGGGACGGCGTCGGGCGAGGGCGGCTCGGCCAGCCGGCGGGCGCGGTCGCGGGCATGGGCGAGGGCGCGAGCGGCTGCCGCCGGGTCGGCGTAGGCGGGGAGCCGGCCGCCGTCCGCGCAGGTCAGGTATCGCACGGGCGCCTCCTGGTCGGGCAGTACGGCGACGACCGGAACGCCCCGCCGGGCGGGGTGGTCGAGCAGGGCCTGGAGGGGTCCCGGCCCGGTTCCCAGCGCGGTCGGCACGATCGCCACCAGTAGCGCGTCGATCTCCCGACGCTTCGTCAGCCCGTCAATGCACTGGGCGAGTTCTCTCGATCCGACAGCCGCCGTGGTGTCCACCGGATTGCTCGTCCCGGCGCCGTCCGGCAGCAGACCGGCCAGCTCGGCCGCCGTCGCGGCTGGCAGTACGGGAAGGCTCAACCCTGCCTCGGCGCAGGCGTCGGCGGCCAGGATGCCGATCCCGCCCGCGTTGGAGACCACGGCGACCGCTCCCCGCGCGCCGGGCAGCGGTTGGGCGTGCAACAGGGCGGCCGTCTCGACGAGTTCGGCGATGCTGCGGGTGGCGGTGATGCCGGCCTGGCGGAAGAGCGCCTCGCGGGTCACCGTCGGGGTCGCTGCGGCGGCGGTGTGCGAGGCGGCGCCCCGTCGGCCGGCCGCCGAGCGTCCGGCGTCCACGGTGAGCACCGGTAGGGTGCGGGTGACCCGGCGGGCGGTGCGAGAGAAGCCGCGCGGGTTGCCGAAGGACTCCAGGTGCAGCAGCGCCAGGTCGGTGCGGCCGTCGCCCTCCCACCACTGCAGCAGGTCGTTGCCGCTGACGTCGTACTTGTCGCCGAGCGAGACGAAGCTGGAGACCCCGATGCCGAGGCGGGCCAACTGCCCGAGCAGGGCGATGCCGACGCCGCCGGACTGCACCGCGACCCCGGCCGTGCCGGGCAGGGCGGCGGCCCCACCGAACTCGGCGTCCAGGCGCACCGCCGGGTCCAGTTGCGCGATTCCCAGGCTGTTCGGGCCGACCAGCCGGATGCTGTGCCGTCGGCAGGCGTGCATCAGCAGCCGGGCCTGGTCGGCGTCCAGTCCCGCGGTGAGCACCACCAGCGCACGCACCCCGGCGGCGCCGCACTCCTCGGCTGCTCCTGCCACCACCTCGGCCGGCACCGCCAGCACGGCGAGGTCCGGGGTACCGGGCAGGGAGGCGAGCGACGGGTAGGCGGCCTCTCCGGCCACCCGCTGAGCGTAGGGGTTGACCGCCCACAGCTTGCCGCTGAACCCGTTCTGCCGGATCTTCCGCAGCACCGCCTGCCCGACCGAGCCGGGCCTGCGGGAGGCGCCGACCACCGCGACCGAACGCGGCCGTAGCAGCGCCGAGAGACTCGCGACGTCGGCGGCCCGGCCGCGCTGGTCGACGGCCTCCTGATAGTGCTCCTCGTCCTCGTCCAGCGGCACCACCACCCGGATCTCGCCCTGTTCGTAGCGCCGGTGGACGGGCAGGCCGAGGTCGGTGAAGAGCCGGTGCACCGCAAGGTTGTCGGCCAGCGTGTCCGCCTCGAACCGCTGGACCCCGCGTTTGCGGGCTGCGTGAACCAGGTGCTCGATCAGCAGGGTTCCGACTCCCCGGTGCTGCCAGGCGTCCGCGACCGCCAGTGCGAGTTCAGCGGCTTCAGGACGGCCCTCGACCGGTTCGCAGTCCGCCTCCCCGACCAGCTCACCGTCCACCCAGGCCCCCAGCACCAGCAGCTCGGACCGCTGCGGCCCGCACAGCCGGTCGGCGGTCATCTGCGGTGCTCGGCGGCTGGCGCCGAAGAACCGCAGCCGACGGCTGCCCTCGGACATCCGCTCGGCGTGCAGGTCGAGCACGGCGGCATGGTCGGCCGGACCGATCGGGCGGATCGTGGCGGTGGTGCCGTCGGCGAGCAGTGCTTCGACGGCATGCGGCGGGTACTGGACGGTAGGCATCTCGACTCCCTGGTCCGGCCATGGGCGGCAGCCCTCAGCTCCACGTTCCTCCAGAGCCGCGCGACAGGCCAGGGCCGGGAAGACCTGTGGAAGGGCCCGACCGGCCCTCGCCGCGCCCGCCGCTTCGGCCGATCATGGGAAGGGACGGTCGCGGTGGTCCGACACCGCCACGGCCCTGAGCAGGAGGAGGCGGAGATCCTCATGAGCACCGCAGGCCCGCACAGCTCCCAGGCCCGCCCCGCGCATCCGGGCGACATCGGCCGCAGGGTCGCCCACCGCCGCCGGCAACTGGGCCTCAGCCGCGAGGAGGTGGCGGAAAGGGCCGGAATCGCCGTCAGCTACCTGAAGTACCTGGAGTCGCAGCCCGATGTGGTCGAGCTGGAGACGGTCACCACGCTGGCCGGCGCGCTCGGCACCTCGCTGGGGTACCTGCTGGGCTCCGACCTGCCGCCCGGCCGGTCCCGACCGGCCGCCGGGCCCGCGCTGGAGGAACTGGCGCCGGAGCAGTGCTGGGCGAAGATCGCGCCGGGCGGTGTGGGCCGGATCGTGGTGTCGACACCCGACGGGCCGAGGGTGGCTCCCGTCAACTACCGCGTCCTCGACAACGTGATCCTCTACCGCACCGCCGCGCACGGCCTGCCCGCCAGCGCCGTCGGGATGGGGGTCCCCCCGGCCGAAGGCTGGGGGAAGGTCGCCTTCGAGGTGGACCAGTTGGACGACGCGCTCAGCAGCGGCTGGAGCGTGGTGGTCGCAGGCATCGCCGAGCGCCTCACCGATCCCGAGGAGCTCGAGTGGCTGACCGAACACGCCGATCCCGGTCCATGGGTCGGCGGCACCCGGGAGACCTGGGTGCGGATCAACCCGCAGAGCATCACCGGACGCCTGATCCGCACCGTCGACCTGCTGCCGTGACCGACCAGGCCTCGTCCGCCGGCACCCCGGTCCACCACCGGACTACTTCTCCTCGCCCGCGCGTAGTTCCTCGCCCACCTGGTGGGCCCAGCGCCGGATCTGCTCCGGGTTGCGGTAGTCACCGGCCTTCTCGTGCTTGACCATCGTCCGGGCGATGAACCCGGGCGTCTGCGCGGTGATGCTGCCGCCGAAGGTGACATGCCCCTTCGCGTGCAGGCGACGCATCTCCTTGGCGGCCGAGGGCACCGGCGGGATCTCGTGCTGCTCGGCCGAGCTGTCCACCGGGCCGCTGCTGAACAGCCACACCGGCCGGTGCGTCAGCGCCTCTTCGTTGCGGTGGGCGCAGCGCACGGCGTCCCGGTGCCAGTGACCCGCGTAGAGCGAGCCGCCGAGCACCACCGCGTCGAACTCCTCGACATCGCGTACCTCCCGAGCGGGGACGACCTGCGCCTCGAAACCGTCCTCCTGCAGCGTGTGACCGATCTGGTCGGCGATACCGGCTGTGGCACCGTGCTTGCTGCCGTAGGCCACCAGAACTCTCTGCTTCCTCATCGCACACCTCCCGCGTGCGGCGGCTGCGGGTCGGCCCGATCGGCCGGCCGCTACCCCCAGCCTGGCTCCAATGACCGCGGCGGAACAGGGCCACTCGCCCCTCAGTCCATGGACGGATCGGCCCCTGTTTTCACCCTCCGGATGCAGGTGATCGAGCGGCTCAGGTGGTCGTCGATGTGGTCGACCTGGAAGGACACGGCCGTACCCGGCTCGGCAGCAGCGGCGCCGTGCGGGGTGGTGCGGTAGGCCACGGTCTCGGCGTCCACCGTGTAGTTGACGGGGAAGACCAGTGGAGCAGGCAGGATGGGCAGGACGACGCGGCCCACTCCGTGGGTGCCGAGCTTGTCCCAGCACTCCGGCGTGGTGAGGCGGACCAGGGCCGGCCGGGAGGGCGCTCCGCTCTGGCCGGGGGCCGGGTCGCGCCGTCCTTCGATCAGCTCCTGGTAGGTGAGGTGGCTGGATGCAGGTTCACGGTGGCTCCTCGGCAGAGGTACGTACGGAAGAGGGCGACCCTTCAGCAGCGCCTTCCTGGCCCGCACTCCATTGGCTGTCCTCTCCAGCCTCCGCCCGGACCGCAGCCGGCCACATGGGCCGCACGGTCCCGACGCATCGGCGGCAGCTGCGCCGGCGCGTTCCGCTACCAGTCGGCTGACTCCTCGGCGTCCAGGACGTCCGAGACCGCCAGGCGCGGGGTCGGCGCACCCTCCCGCCCGTAGCCGAGTCGCAGCAGCATCTGCACGAAGCCCGGCCGGAGTTCGGGGTCACGCACCTCCCAGCGAAGTCCGGGCCACTCCAGCGCCTGGTGCAGCAGCGAGGCCCGCACCTCGTGCACCGTCGCCAGCAGCAGCACGTGCTCCAGGGCCATCCCGGCGCGCAGCCAGTCCGCCGGCCGGTCGTACTCGGTGGCAAGGACGGCGAGGCACGGCTCGGCCTCGAACCCGGCGGGCGGCAGGTGCTCGGCCGGGCGGATGGCGGAGAAGTCCCGCATCGGCAGGTGGCCGGTGGCGTCCTGGGGGCCGAGGGCTGCTGCCGGGATGCCATAGGGCGGGGCACCGGGCCCATGAATCCAGGCGCGGCTCTCGGCGCTGCGCTCGGGGTCGGTGGTGCTGCGGCGCTCGGCCTCGGCGGTCAGCCGCAGCAGCCGTTCGCGCTCCGCGTGGTCGGGGAAGACGAGAAGCGCCTCCTCGATCCGGGCGGCCTCGGCCAACTCCTCCCGGACACTGGCCGGGATCGCGTCCCCGCTGAACGGCGTGCGGATCGTGTGCCGGTGCCAGATCGCCCCGTAGAGCGCGCTCGTCGGAGCCAGGTGCACCGACGAGGGCTGGTCGAGTTCGACGGCTGCCAGCAGGTCCGGATCGCCGGGATCGGGCAGCAGCCGCACCTCGGGAGCCCAGCCCAGATGCCGGGCGGCGGTGCGCAGGTTGAGGACGGCTGCGCCCACCGAGATGTGCAGGGCCCGACCCTGCGGGTCAGTGGCAGGCACCGCGCGCTCGCGAGCGGCACGGACCTCCAGAGTGGAGATCTCGGGCCGCAGCCGGAAGTGCCACGGCTGGCTGTTGTGCAGCGACGGCGCCGCGACCGCGGCCGAGACCAGCTTCTCCAGTACGGCGGCGTCGAGAGTGATGGTACGCATGACGGGCTCCCTGACTGACGTGGCGTCAGCTGTCGTCCGGCCCAGAGCCGGAGCGCAACATGTCCAGCCGGCGCCGGTACTCGTCGGTGTCGATCTCGCCGCGGGCGAAGCGCTCCGCGAGCAGCCGCTCGGGCGAGCGGTCCTCGGGCGAGCGGTCCTCGGCTTCGGCGCCGCCGTGGTGCGGGACACGGCCCAGCTGCCGGAACAGCATGACGCCACCGAGAACGATCAGCACCCAGAAGATCAGCATGCCTGCGGTCATCAGGCCGAAGCCCCAGCCGCTCATGCCGTGGTCGTCCCAGAACATCATCGCGGCGCTCCTTAACCGATGTGCCAAGGGCAGTGGGCCTGTTCCCTCACTGCCTACTGTGCGCCCGCGGTCACCGCTCCCGCTTGGGCCGATCGGCTCCCCCCGGTGGGCCGGACGGGCTCAGTGGACCGCGCGGAGTGCGGCGGTTCGGTCTCGGCCGGCCCACGTGACCCCGGCGACGGGGCCGGCTGACCCATTCCCACCGCGCGGCTCGTCCGGCACGGTGGAGGCAAGGAGATCACCCGGTGCATCTCAGGCTGTGGTGACCGGCCTGACCTCGACGTCCACCACACCGGGGACGGCCCGCACGAGCCGCTCCAGCACGGGCAGCGCCGACGGGTCCGACAGCGTGCCGGTCAGGGTGTTCGGGCCGTCGCGGACACCGGTCGGCTCTGGCCCCGGCGCGCCCGGGCGTGCAGGCTCGGTAGTAGAGGGGCCCCGGCGCAGGCGTTACCGGGGCCGCGAGAAGGACGGGAGGCGAACACGATGTCGCTCATGCACAGGCGGACCAGCTCCCCGGAGAAGGCCGGGAGCGCGGGAGGGACGCGGGGTCGGGGGATCGACGTGACCGGAGGCCGGCCGACGCCCGAGGGTGCCGCCACCGGGGTCCCCGGTACGTTCCCGTGCCGGACCCGGGTCGCAGAGGTGATGAGCCGCCAGATCGTCGCGATCGATCCACGGGCCGGCTTCGCCGTCGTCCTCGCGGCCCTGCGGGAACACCACCACGACATGCTGCCCGTGGTCGACGGGGAACGACGGGTGATGGGCACGGTCTGTGCGTCCGACCTGCTCGCCAAACTCGCCGTCCAGAAGCTGCCACCCCGGTCCATGCTGTGGGAGTCCCGGCAGGTGCGGGCCGTTCGGAGCAAGTCGAAGGCCGTGGAGGCCTGTGAGCTGATGACCAGCCCGGCGGTGACCGTCCACGAGCAGACCAGCGTGGAGCAGGCCGCCCTGCTCGCGGCGCGGCGCCGCGTGCACCATCTGCCGGTGGTCGACGGGCAGCGACGGCTGACCGGGGTCGTCTGCCTGTGCGACCTACTGGACGTGCTGCGCCGCGACGACGCGGCCATTCTCGCGGACGTCGAGGCGGTCGCCCTTGCCCCGGACCTTGGCACGGTGGCCTCGACCCTGCGGATCAGCTGCGAGCAGGGCCGAGTGACGCTGGACGCCCGCACCGTCCACCACAGTCAGGCCGACCGGCTGGGCGAGCGGGTGCGAGCCGTCGAGGGCGTCGTCAGCGTCGCGGACGACCTGCGCTGGGAGATCGACGACGTCGGACTGGCCGGCCCCCAGGCTTCCGGTTGACGTGGCGGCCTCGGGCCGTCGCCAGTAGCCCCAGGCGACCGAGGAGGACACCACGCGTCGGCAACCCGCTGACCATCCTCCTGCGCAGCACACCGGGCCGGACACCTGGAGGTGTCCGGCCCGTCCGCACGACCGGCGACGATGCGGCGCGACCGTACCTGCCCGCCATGGCCTGCTCCCACATCACAGCGAAGTTGACGCTGGGTTACCAAAACATATCGCGCGTGACGTCCCCAACGCCCCCGACCGGGGCCGGGGAGCCAACACCCGAACGGCAGTTCGGCCGCCGTCAAGCCGCCGTCAGTCAGCAGGTCGCGGCGGCCGAGGTGGGACTGCGATCAGGACCGACCGGTGCCGTAGGCGTGCGGATGCTCCACCTGGAGCTGAGTGTCGTCCTCGGTCCAGGTCAGCGTCTGGTGGACCGCCACCACGCCGTCCACCGCCCGGCACAGCTGCTCCGTGATCGGGATCAGACTCCTGCGCGGCACCCGGCCGGTCAGGGTGACCACACCGTCCTGCACGGCGACCTCGACGTCTCCGGGGGGCAGCCAGAGGGTCTGGCCGAGCACGTCGTGGTTGATCTCCTCGCGGATCGCCGCATCGTGCCGCAGGAAGACCTGGAGCAGGTCGCGGCGGCTGACGATGCCGACCAGTCGGCCGACCTCGTCCACCACCGGCAGTCGCTTGACCTTGTGCTTGTCCATGGCCCGGGCGGCCTCCGCGATGGTCCAGGTGGCGCGGGCGGTGACGGCCGGGCTGGTCATCAGGCCGCCTGCGGTCTCCGCCTCGGCGCGAGCGCGGTCATGCGCGTCCAGCCAGCGGCCGGGGGTGCGGCCCTCGGGGTCGGGCAGGACCGCTTCCTTGCGAATCAGATCGGCCTCGGAGACCATGCCGAGCGGGCGGCCCTGGTCGTCGACGACCGGAAGCGCGGTGATGTCGTTGCGGTGGAACAGCCCCGCGACCTCCTTGAACGGCGTGTCGGGCCGCGCGGTGACCACCTCGTGGGTCATCACGTCCTGGACGTTGCGGTGCTGCATGGTCCTCACTCCTCACAGCTCGGCTTCCCTACCACCACTCTGCGCCCATCCTGGCGGCCGTCCCAGGGCCGTTCGGTCCCCGCACGAGGACCGGCCCGCCCACGACAGCAGGTCCGCGCTGGCTCACCATGGAAAGACAGCCCACCAGCCTCGGAGACGACCATGGACCACGGAATCAGCGTCGGGCTCGATCTCCCGTTCGGCCACGCAGTCGAGCGTGTGCGGGCCGCGCTGGCCGCGGAGGGCTTCGGTGTCCTGACCGAGATCGACGTCAGGCGACGCTGCGCGCCAGACTCGGCGAGGAGACGGCGGAGACATCGATGAACGCCAACGGCAACCGCGAGCCGGAGCCCACAGCATGACCGCACAGCGCCCGCCGAGCGATGCGTGGCATCTCCGCTTCGAAGGTTTCGACCCGGCCGAGGAGGGCGTGCGCGAAGTGCTCTGCGCGATCGGCAACGGCCGCCTGGTCAGCCGGGCCGCCGCCCCCGAGTCGTGCGCGGACGGCGTGCACTACCCGGGCACCTACCTGGCCGGCGTCTACGACCGCGCGAGGTCGGTGGTCGGCGGCCGGAGGGTCGAGAACGAGGACCTGGTCAACTGCCCGAACTGGCAGTCCTTCAGCTTCCGCCACCCCGACGGCGAATGGTTCACCGGGCCGCCCGCCGAGCAGCGGCTCGACCTCGACCTGCGCCGGGGCGTGCTGACCCGGCACGGGCTGGTGGTGGACGCGGACGGCCGTCGGACCAGGCTGGTGCAGCGCCGGATCGCCAGCCAGGCCCAGCCGCACCTGGTGGCGTTGGAGACCGAGCTGCTGGCGGAGAATTGGTCCGGTCTCCTGGAGGTTCGCTCCGCTCTGGACGGCACCGTGGAAAACACCGGTGTCGCCCGCTACCTGGGCCTGACCAGCCGTCACCTCGTCCCCACCGGGCAGGGCGTGGACGAGGACGGCGCGCTGTGGCTGGAGGTCGCCACCGTGGGCACGCCGCTGCACATCGCGCTCGCCGCCCGGACCCGGGCGGCACCGACAGAGGTGCACCGTGCCAGTGAGGTGCGGGACGGCTGGGCAGCCGAGCTGCTCACCCTGGACCTCACCGAGGGCCGGCCGGTCACCGTCGAGAAGACCGTGGCCGTGTACACCTCGCGCGATCCCGCCATCGAAGCACCCCTGCCTGCCGCACGGCGCCTGACGGCCCAAGCACCCGACTTCGAGCACCTGCTCCGCGAGCACGCCATGCGCTGGGCCGAGTTGTGGCGGCGCTGCCGGATCGAGGCCGACTTCGACAGCGAACTCGCACTCCACCTCAACCTGTTCCACCTGCTGCAGACCTACTCCGAGCACTCGGTGGACCTCGACGTCGGCATCCCCGCCCGGGGTCTGCACGGTGAGGGCTACCGAGGACACGTCTTCTGGGACGAGCTCTTCGTACTGCGCCTGCTCAACCTGCGCTTCCCCGAACTGGCCCGCGCCGTTCTCGACCACCGCCGCCGACGCCTGGACGCCGCCCGGCAGGCCGCCCGCGAGGCGGGCCTGTGCGGGGCGATGTACCCGTGGCAGAGCGCGAGCGACGGCCGCGAGGAGTCCCAGCAGCTGCACCTCAACCCGCTCTCCGGCCGGTGGCGGCCCGACCGCAGCCATCTGCAGCGCCACGTCGGCTCGGCCGTCGCCTACAACGTCTGGCAGCATTTCCAGGCCACCGGCGACCTCGACTTCCTGGCCACCAGCGGCGCCGAGATGCTGCTGGAGATCGCCCGCTTCTGGTCCTCCCTGGCCGCCTACGACCCAGAACGCTCGCGGTACTCGATCCGTGGTGTCCTGGGGCCCGACGAGTACCACGACGCCTACCCCTGGGCCGAGGGTCCCGGCCTGGACGACAACGCCTACACCAACGTGCTCGCCTCCTGGGTGCTCGCCCGCGCGCTCGACACCGTCGACCTGCTGCCCGAGTACCGCCGCGACGAACTGCTGGAGCGCCTGGCGATCGACCGCACCGAACTGGACCGCTGGCAGGAGGTCGGCCGCCACCTGCACGTGCCGTTCCACGACGGCGTGATCAGCCAGTTCGCCGGCTACGAGCGGCTCGCCGAACTCGACTGGGCGGCCTACCGAGGCCGCTACCCGGATCTGCGGCGCCTGGACCGGATCCTGGAGGCGGAGGGCGACAGCGTCAACCGTTACAAGGCGTCCAAGCAGGCCGACGTCCTGATGCTCTGCTACCTCTTCTCCTCGCGCGAACTGCGCGGCCTGCTGCGCCGACTCGGCTACCCGGCCGGACCCGAACTGCTGCGCCGCACCACCGACTACTACCTGCACCGCACCGTCCACGGATCGACGCTCAGCGCGGTGGTGCACGCCTGGGTGCTCACCCGCACCGACCGCCGCAGGTCCTGGCGGTTCTTCCGGGACGCGCTCAACAGCGACCTCCTCGACCTCCAACACGGCACCACCGCCGAGGGCGTCCACCTCGGCGCGATGGCTGGCGCCGTCGACCTGCTGCAGCGCTGCTACACCGGCCTGGAGATCCGCGAGGACACCCTGTGGCTGGCCCCACGCCTGCCCTCCTCCCTCGGCCGCCTCGAACTCGACCTGCGCTACCGGGGCCACTGGGGCGTGCGGATCGCCGTCGACCGGCACACCGCCACGGTCAGCCTGCGCGAGAGCCGCCAGCCGCCGATCCGGGTCGCCGTCCGAGGCTCGACGACGGCCATCGGCCCGGGCGAGATCCGCACCTTCTCGCTCTGAAGCCCGCTCTGAGGCCCGCCGGTCGCCGTCAGCACTCACCGCGGAGATCGACGACTGGGCCGACTGCATCCACCGCTCGCTCACAGCGGGCGGCCCGCGCTGACCCGGCCCGGTCAGTCCGGCCGGACGATCACGACCGGGCAGGAGGCGTGCGCCGCGCAGTGCTGGCTCACCGAGCCCAGCAACGCCCGCGCGAAGGTGCCGTGGCCCCTGCTCCCGACCACCAGGATCTCGGCGCCGCGCGACGCTTCGATCAACACGTCGGCGGGATTGCCGAGGATCAACTCCCGCCGCACTTCGACGGGTTGCCCATCTCCCAGCACCTGGTCGAGTTCCTGCTGGAACTTGCGGCGGCTGACGTCCTCGTCGAGGGCCGTGTCCACCGGGGGCGCGGACCAGCCGTACATCATCGGGACCTCCCACGCCCCGACGGCGTCCACCCTCCCCCCGATCAACTGCGCGTAGCCGATCGCCCACCGCAAGGCCGCGTGCGACGACGGCGAACCGTCGACACCGACCACGACCCGGCGAGCCGACTCGTTCCCGGCCATACCACTTCACCTCGCCAGCCTTGCCGGAGCTTCCACTCTTTCCACGCTGCGCCCGTTCCGTCCGCCCCGCCAGCAGAAGCCGTCGGTCGGGCCCCGCACGCCTTCGCGGACCGCGCAGCGCGTCAGGCCGGCCCGTAGCCTCCGCCGCCGGGTGTCTCGACCTCCAGAACGTCCCCGGTCGCGAGGTCGGCACGGTCGCAGCCGGCCAGGCGCAGCGTGCTGCCGTCACTGCGCAGCACCCGGTTGGCTCCCAGGGCGCCCGGGGAGCCGCCTGCCATCCCGTAGGGCGGCACCCGCCGGTGCCCGGAGAGGATGCTCACCGTCATCGGCTCGCGGAACCGGATCCGGCGCAGCGCCCCGGCGCCACCGCGCCAGTGCCCCGCGCCCCCGCTGCCGTCCCGGACGGCGAACTCCTCCAGCAGGACGGGCAGGCGCCATTCCAGGACCTCGGGGTCGGTCAGGCGGGAGTTGGTCATGTGCGTCTGCACCACGTCGGCGCCGTGGAAGCCGTCGCCCGCGCCGGAGCCGGAGGCGACCGTCTCGTAGTACTGGTGGTGCTCGTTGCCGAAGCTGAGGTTGTTCATCGTTCCCGAGCCCTCCGCCTGGACACCCAGCGCCGCGTAGAGCGCGCCGGTGATCGCCTGCGAGGTCTCGACGTTCCCGGCGACCACGGCGGCCGGGTAGACGGGGGCGAGCATCGAGCCGGGCGGGACGAGGATGCGCAGCGGGCGCAGGCAGCCGTCGTTGAGCGGGATGTCATCGGCGACCAGGGTGCGGAAGACGTAGAGCACGGCGGCGGTGACCACGGCGGAGGGCGCGTTGAGGTTGGAGTCCAGCTGGGCCGAGGTGCCGGTGAAGTCGACCGTGGCGCTGCGCCGTTCGCGATGGACCGCGACCCGTACCGCGATCACCGCGCCGGAGTCCGTCGCGTAGCGGAACTCGCCGTCCTGGAGGGAGTCGATGACCCGGCGGACCGCCTCCTCGGCGTTGTCCTGCACGTGCCGCATGTAGGCCTGCACCACGTCAAGCCCGAAGTGGTCGATCATCGCGGCCACTTCGTCCACGCCCTTCTGGTTGGCGGCGACCTGCGCGCGCAGGTCGGCGAGGTTGGTGTCGGGGTTGCGGGAGGGGTAGGGCGCCTCGGTGAGCAGCTTCCGTGTTTCGGCCTCGCGCAGCCGGCCGTCCGCCACGAGCAGCCAGTTGTCGAAGAGCACGCCTTCCTCGTGGATCGTCCGGCTGTTGGCCGGCATCGAGCCGGGCGTGAGGCCGCCGATCTCCGCGTGGTGTCCTCGGGAGGCGACGTGGAACAGGATCTCGGCGCCCGTGGAGTCGAAGACCGGCGTCACCACGGTGATGTCGGGCAGGTGGGTGCCACCGTGGTACGGGTCGTTGACCGCGTAGGCCTCACCCGGGTTCATGGCGCCGGCCCGGCGGCGGATCACCTCCTTCACCGTGGTGCCCATCGAGCCGAGGTGTACCGGGATGTGCGGGGCGTTGGCGACCAGGTTGCCCGCCGGGTCGAAGAGCGCGCAGGAGAAGTCCAGCCGTTCCTTGATGTTGACCGACTGCGCGGTCGACTCCAGCCGTGCGCCCATCTGCTGGGCGATGGCCATGAAGAGGTTGTTGAAGATCTCCAGCAGCACCGGGTCGGCCGTGGTGCCGACGCCCGGCTCGGCGCGGGCCGCGACCCGCTCCACCAGCAGGTGCCCGGTCGGCGTCGCCGCCGCGCGCCAGCCCTCGTCGACCACGGTGGTGGCGTTGGCCTCGGCGACGACCGCCGGGCCGGTCACCGTCTCCCCGGGCCGCATCCGCTCGCGCTCCAGCAGCGGCGCCAGGCGCCAGGCGCCTCTGCTGTAGAGCCGTACCGTTCGCGCCGGGGCGGGCTCGCCGGTCGTGCCGGCCGGGGTGTCGAGGTCCGGCTGTTCAGTGAGACCGGTGGCCTCCACCTCCAGGGCCTCGACGACGATCGGACGGTCCATCAGGAACGAATAGGTGGCGCGGTGCAACTTCTCGAAGGCAGCAGCCATCTCGGTCGGTTCGCCCAGCGCGACCCCGAGCGTGGTGTCGGTGCCGTCGTAGCGAAGCCGCGCGCGGTGGGCCACCCGGATTCGCTCCGGCGCGATCTCCTGGTCGAGCAGCTCGGCGCGGGCCGCCTTCGCCAACTCGGCGGCGACCTCGCCGACCGCCCTCATCGACGCCGGTTCGAGCGGACGCTCCACGGCCCGTTCGCGCAGCACCGTGGTGTCGGCGAGCCCGATGCCCAGCGCCGAGAGCACCCCGGCCATGGGCGGCACCAGCACCGTGCGGATGCCGAGCGCGTCGGCCACCGCGCAGGCGTGCTGCCCGCCCGCGCCGCCGAAGGTGGTCAGCGCGTACCGGGTGACGTCGCGCCCCTGCTGGACGGAGATCCGCTTGACGGCGTTGGCGATGTTGCCCACCGCGATCCGCAGGAACCCCTCGGCGACCTGCTCGGGCGAGCTCCGGTTCCGGGTGCGGTCACTGATCTCCTCGGCGAGCCCCGCGAACTGACGCCGCACCAGGGCCAGGTCGAGCGGCTGGTCCCCGTCCGGTCCGAAGACCTGCGGGAAGTGCTCGGCCTGGATCCTCCCGAGCATCAGGTTGGCGTCGGTGACGGTCAGCGGGCCGCCGCCTCGGTAGCAGGCCGGGCCCGGCCGGGCGCCCGCCGAGTCGGGGCCGACCCGCAGCCGGCTGCCGTCGAAGCGCAGCACCGAGCCGCCGCCGGCGGCGACGGTGTGGATGGCCAGCATCGGCGCGCGCAGCCGCACGCCGGCCACCTGGGTGGTGAGCACCCGCTCGTACTCGCCGGCGTAGTGCGACACGTCGGTGGAGGTGCCGCCCATGTCGAAGCCGATCACCCGGCCGAAGCCCGCCAGCCGGGACATCCGCACCATGCCGACGATGCCGCCCGCCGGGCCGGAGAGGACCGCGTCCTTGCCCCGGAAGTGGCCGGCCTCGGCGAGGCCGCCGTTGGACTGCATGAACATCAGCCGCACGCCCCGCAGTTCCTCGGCCACCTGACGGACGTAGTGGCGCAGCCCCGGCGAGAGGTACGCGTCGACCACCGCGGTGTCGCCACGCGGCACCAGCTTCATCAGCGGGCTGGCCTCGCTGGAGAGCGAGACCTGCGGGAAGCCGATCTCCTCGGCGAGCCGGCCGATCGCCCGCTCGTGCGCGGGGTGCAGGTAGCTGTGCAGGCAGACCACCGCGACCGCGCGGATGCCCTCGCGGTGGCAGCGGCGCAGGTCGCGCGCGAGCCCGTCGAGGTCGGGTGCGCGCAGCACCGTGCCCTCGGCGGTGATCCGCTCGTCCACCTCGATCACCCGCTCGTAGAGCGGCTCAGGCAGCTTGATCTCGCGGTCGAAGATGTGCGGCCGGTTCTGGTAGCCGATCCGCAGCGCGTCGGCGAAGCCCCGGGTGATCACCAGGGCGGTCGGCTCGCCGGTGCGCTCCAGCAGAGCGTTGGTCGCCACGGTCGTGCCCATCCGCACGCTGCTGATCGTGGCCTCCTCGCCGGCGGCCAGCGCCGGTGCCAGCAGGGCGTGGATCCCGGCGACAGCGGGGTCCCGGTACCTGGCCGGGTCGTACGAGAGCAGCTTGTGGGTCAGTACCCGCCCGTCCGGACTGAGCGCGACCACGTCGGTGAAGGTGCCGCCCCGGTCCACCCAGAACTGCCAGCCCCTGCCTGCCACCTCCGGCTCCCTCCGCTGGTCCGCCCGACGCTGGTCCGCCCGGCCCGGTCGCCCGTACGCCTCCGAGCAGGCCTGGCCCTGTGGCCGAGTATCCGGCCGGGCGATCAGCCGTCGCAAACGCGACATACTGGGCATGTCGGTCTGCTCCGAAGGCGGTGACCGGGCTATGACGGCGATGGCGGTGGGGGTCCTGCGCGAGACGGCACCCGGCGAACGGCGGGTGGCGCTCGTCCCCGAACTGGTCCGCGTGGTCGGCGCACTGGGCCTGACCGTCCTGGTGGAGCCCGGCGCCGGCACCCGGGCCTGGTTCCCCGACGAGGCCTACGCCGCGGCCGGAGCCGGTCTCGTCCCGCACGCCGAACTGCTGCGCCGCGCCGACGTGCTGCTCGGTGTGCAGGCCCCGAACCTCGGCCCCACCCACCGCTTCCGCCCCGGCCAGCTACTGATCGGGCTGCTGCGGCCCACCCTGATCCCCTTTCTGGTCCGCCAGTGGGCCGACCAGCGCCTCACGGCGATCGGGCTCGACCTGGTGCCACAGGGGATGAGCGCCGTCGGCACCTCAGCTGCTCGGCCGGTGGACGCCCGAGCCTCCCAGGCCCGGGTCGCCGGCTACCGGGCGGTCCTGACCGGGGCCGAGCACCTGAGCCGCTGCCTGCAGCCCTGGGGCTCTGCCGACACGGCGTTCGAGCCCGTCCGGGTCCTCGTCATCGGCGCCGACCCGGCGGGCCTGCAGGCGATCGACACCGCACGCCGCCTCGGCGCGCTCGTGCACGCCCACGAGCTGCGGCGGCAGCAACGCGCGGAGGTCGTCGCGCTGGGCGCCGCTCTGCTCGACCTGCCGTACCTACCTCCCGTGGTCGGCGCCGGCGGGCTGGCCCGGGCGCTGGACACCGAGCAGGACGAGCTGCGTCGGGGGCTGGCCGAGGTGCTCCCGCGCTTCGACCTGGTCCTCACAGCCGTCGAGCCGGCCGACCGGCGGCCACCGATGCTGCTCACCACCGAGGCGGTCCGGGCGATGCAACCGGGCTCGGTCGTGGTCGACCTTGCTGTCGGACCTCTGGGCGGCAACGTCGAGTGCGCCGAGGCGGACACCAGGACGCTGGTCGGCGACGGAGTGACGGTGATGGGCGCGGGCAACCTCCCCGCGCAGGTTCCCACCACCGCCTCGATCGCCTACGCGCACAACGTCACCGCACTGCTCCACCACCTGACCCGTGGCGGCGGCCCGCTGACGATCGATCCGACCGACCCGCTGCAGGCCGCCGTGCTGGTGACCCACCGCGGCAGCGTCCTCCACCCGGCCACCTGGCAGCTGATCATCGACGCCACCGCCGCCGCCGGCACCCCCTGACCTGGGATTCGAGCATGGCGAGCAGGAAGCACGGGCGGCATTCCCTCGTAGTCACCGGACACGGCGGCGAGGTCGCGCTGCTCGCGGTCACCACGGCGGCGCTGGTGGCCGGCGGGCTGGCCCGGCTCGCCGGGGCTCCGGCCGTGGCGGACGCCTGCTGGGCTCTCGGCACGGTGGCGGCCGTACCACCGGCCCTGGCCTGGGTGGTGGCCGCCCTGCGGCGCGGCCGCGCCGGAGTCGACCTGATCGCGGTGCTGGCCCTGATCGGCACCCTGCTGGTGCACGAGTACCTGGCCGGTGCCCTGATCGCGCTGATGCTGGCCACCGGTCGGACGCTGGAGGCGGCTGCCCAGCGGCGCGCCTCCCACGAACTGCGCGCGTTGCTGGAGCACGCCCCCCGCTCGGCCCGCCGCCGCACGGGGCAGCAGGTGCGCACGGTGGCGCTGGCCGAGGTGGCGGTGGGTGACCTGCTGGTGGTCGGCCCGGGCGAGGTGGTCCCGGTCGACGGGCGCATCGAGGGTGCCTCCCCGGCCGTACTGGACGAGTCGGTCCTCACCGGCGAGTCGCAGCAGGTCGAACGGCCGCCCGGTGAACGGGTGCGCAGTGGCGCGGTCAACGCGGGAACGGCCTTCGAGCTGCGGGCGGAGGCGACGGAGCAGCAGAGCACCTACGCCGAGATCGTCCGGCTGGCCCGCGAGGCCGGCGCGCAGAGCGCCCCGGTGGTGCGGCTCGCCGACCGTTACGCGGCCTGGTTCCTGCCGTTGTCGCTCGCGGTGGCCGGTCTGGCCTGGTTGGTCAGTGGCTCGGCGGTGCGAGCGGTCGCGGTCCTGGTGGTGGCCACACCCTGCCCGCTGCTGCTGGCCGCCCCGGTGGCGATCGTCTCCGGACTCTCCCGGGCCGCCCGCCTCGGCGTGGTGGTGCGCGACGGCGGCGCGCTGGAGAACCTGGGCCGGGCCCGCACGGTGGTGCTGGACAAGACCGGCACGCTCACCGCCGGCCGCCCGCGCGTGATCGAGGTGGCGGCAGCGCCGGGCCGGCGGCCTGGCGAGGTGCTCCGGCTGGCGGCCTCGCTCGACCAGCTCTCCCCGCATGTCCTGGCCAGGGCGCTGGTGGACGAGGCCGCAGCGCGCGGTCTGCCGCTGAGCATGCCCGAGGACGTGGCCGAGCAGCCCGGGCGGGGCGCCACCGGGAACGTCGACGGCCAGCAGCTCAGCGTGGGCCGGTTCGGGTCGGCGGAAGCGGGGCCCGCCTGGGCGCGAGCGGTCGACAACCGGGCCGTGCTGGACGGCGCAGCCCTCGTCTGGCTGACCGTGGACGGCGTCCTCGCCGGCGCCGTCCTGCTGCGCGACCCGCCGCGCCGCGACGCCCCCCGAGCGATGCGGCGGCTGCGCGCGGCCGGCATCCAGCGGCTGCTGATGCTCACCGGCGACCGGGTCGAGCCCGCCCAGGAGGTGGCGGCTGTGCTGGGCCTGGACACGGTGCGGGCCCAGCAGACCCCGGCCGACAAGGTCGCCGCTGTGCGAGCCGAACGCGAGCGGGCGGTGACGGTGATGGTCGGCGACGGTGTCAACGACGCCCCCGCCCTGGCCGCCGCCGATGTCGGTGTGGCGATGGGCGCGCACGGCTCCAGCGCCTCCTCCGAGGCCGCCGACGTGGTGCTCACCACCGACCGGGTGGACCGCCTCGCCGACGCCCTGACGATCGCGATCCGCTCCCGGCGGATCGCGGTGCAGAGCGCGCTGGGCGGCATGGCGCTCTCGCTGATCGCGATGGCGGCCGCGGCCTTCGGGCTCCTGCCGCCGGCCCCCGGCGCCCTGCTCCAGGAGGCCATCGACGTCACTGTCATCCTCAACGCGCTGCGCGCACTGCGCCCGGACCGCACCGGGCCACCGGACCTCGAACCCGCCACCGAGGACCTCATCCACCGCTTCGCCGCCGAGCACGACGACCTGCGCGACGTCCTGGACGCGGTCCGCGACACCGCTGATCTGCTGGCCGACGGCATCGGGCCGCAGGCTCTGGAGGCCGTCCGGGCGGTCCACCGGCTGCTGACCGAGCGGCTGCTGCCGCACGAGGACGCCGAGGAGCATGAGCTCTACCCCGCCCTCGCCGCCTCACTCGGCGGCCCCGAGGCGACCACCACGATGAGCAGGGCGCACACCGAGATCGCCCGGCTCGCCCACCGGCTGGCCACCCACCTCGCCCTCGCCGACGCGGCCGGCGAGCTGCGTCCGGAACAGCTCGACGATCTGCGCGCCTGCCTCTACGGGCTGCACACCGTGCTTCGGCTGCATTTCGCCCAGGAGGAGGAGAGCTACTTCTCGCTGGCGCCCTGAGCTCGGCCCGGCCCCTACGCGGTTGCCGTGAACAGGGCCGCGTGGCGCGCGATCGACACGGCGTGGCCTGCGCAGCGCTGGTAGTGGCAGGCCAGCAGGGTCGCGTCGGCGATGTCGCCGGCCGCGACCGGTTCGGCCCCGGACAGCAGCAGTTCGTACAGCAACCGCTGACGCTGGCCGACCTCGTGAGAGGTCGTTAGAAGATCCGCACCGGCTTCGGCGTCCTCGGACTCCAGCAGGTCGGCGGCCTTGGCGAGCATCGCCAGCGCGACCGCGCCCATCCCGTGCAGCGGAACGCGCAGCCGGTCCGGCCACGGCGCCGTCGACTGGCGCGACCAGGCAAGTCGCAGCAGCTGCTCGACGAGGTCTGCCAGACACTCCACCTCGCTGCCCACGTGGACGCCCACGACGATGGCATGCCGATCCGACACCTTCGGTGACCCGCCGCGCAACACTCCGGCCGCATCCTCCTCGATCCGCTCGCGCAGCTCGGACAAGGCCTTCTCGGCAGCCATCGCAGCACCCTCCAAGGTGGCCATGGGGGTCTCCCCGGCGGGAGGCCGGGGAGCGGTCAGCCCGTCCGCGACCTCACTCAGCGCCGTGCTCGCGAGCCGGACCAGATCGGCCAGTTCGCCGGACAGCCGACCGTGCGCGTCCTGTTCGTTCCCAGACATCCGTCGACTCCCTCTCGCTGCGGGCCGGCTCCGCCGCCTTCGTCGTACTCCTCCAGTCTCACCGCACCCGGGGGCGGGTGCCGAGCCGTCCGGCATGCGTCCGTGCTGCCGGTGGCGGGACTGAGCGGTCGTTCGGGCCGTCGCGAGCTGCCCCGGCTCGTGGTCGTGCCGGGTGGTGGCCAGGCGAACCGACGGGCGCGAGAAGGGCGATCTGGTACCAGTGGTGCCACCGCCGACGGCGAGACGCTGGAGACGTGAGCGAGAACCGGCCCGAGTTCGGGCGCGTTCCGTCGTCGCGGCCCTCCGGCCGGCCGTTCGTGCTCGGCGGACCACCGCCCCGCCCGTAAGTCGATTCGGATCGGGGTTTTCGCCACGCGCCCGCACCCGGCGGCCGGACTCGCGTCGGTCGGCGGTCCGCCAGGAGGGATGATCGACATGTCATCGGCAACGGTCCAGGCCGTCCGGCTGGAGGCGGTGCTCGACGCCCCGCTGTCACGCTGGCTCTGGCTCGTGAAGTGGCTGCTCGCCATCCCCCACTACGTCATCCTGGTGTTCCTGTGGTTGGCGTTCCTGGTGCTGACCGTGGTGGCGTTCTTCGCGATCCTGTTCACCGGCCGCTATCCACGGGCGATCTTCGACTTCAACGTGGGCGTCCTGCGCTGGAACTGGCGCGTCGCCTACTACTCGTACAGCGCGCTGGGCACCGACCGGTACCCCCCGTTCACCCTGGCCGACGTGCCGGACTATCCGACCCGCCTGACGGTGGCCTACCCCGAACAGCTCTCGCGCGGCCTGGCGCTGGTGAAGTGGTGGCTCCTGGCCATCCCCCACTACCTCGTGGTCGGCTTCTTCCTGGGCGGCACATGGTCCTCGGGCAATCTGATCGGTGTGCTGGTGCTGATCGCCGTCATCGCCTTGGCGTTCACCGGCGAGTACCCCGGCGGGATCTTCGAGTTCGTCATGGGCCTCAACCGGTGGGTGGTCCGGGTGGCGGTGTACGCCGCCCTGATGTCGGACGAGTATCCGCCGTTCCGGCTGGACCTGGGCGGCGCTGAGCCACAGCGCTGAAGGGCCTCGGCCGCCTCATCGGCGCGGAGGTCAGCTGCTTCGGGGTCACCACCCGTTCCCGGTCCACTCGACGGTGAGGTCGAGGAAGTGGGCCGAGCACGAGATGCAGGGGTCGTGGTTGCGGATCGCCCGTTCACACAGGGTGGTCAGCTCGGCATCGGTGGGGTCGCCGTCCGCCAGGCGTTGCTGCACGAGGCGGCGCAGGTCCTCCTCGATCGCGCCCTGGTTCTGCGCGGTCGGCGGGACCAGGCCGGCGTCGGTGATGGTCCCGTCGGCGTCGAGGGTGTAGCGGTGGTACAGCAGACCGCGCGGCGCCTCGGTGGCGCCGTGACCGGTCCCGGCTCGCGCGGGCACCTCCAGGTACGGACGGGGCGGGGGTTCGTAGGCCTCGATGATGCGCAGTGCCTCGTCGACCGCGTGGAGCACCTCGACCGCTCGAACGACGATGCTACGGAAGGGATTTCGGCAGACGGTGCCCTGCCGGGGGTCGCCGAGCCCGGCGTCCTGGGCGGCCTGCAGGGCGATCGGGGAGAGCCAGCGGCCGCTGATGGCGTAGCGGGCGAGCGAGCCGGTCAGGTGGCGGCGGCCGTCCAGCAGGGAGTGCAGGGCGGTGGAGTGAGGCACCTGGCTCTCGACGACGTGGCCGCCGAACTCGCGCACCCCGAAAGTCCGGGTGGGCAGCGAGCGAGCGGATCCGGGGGGAAGGCCTGCGGTGCTCGGCGCAGGCATGACGGTCGGGGTGCCGGACTCGATGGCGTAGCTGCCGGGTTCGGCCAGGGCGAGCAGGTCGTTGTCGCAGCCGGCGTCGGGAAACTCGAACTCGGCCACCCAGCGCACCGTCTCCTGTGCGTCGTCGCGGGCCCGGCGCAGCCGCTCGGCCAGTGGGCGAAGTTCGGCCGTGGTGGGGACGCGGTGGAAGCCGCCGAGGCGGACGTTGATCGGGTGGATCGCCCGGCCGCCGAGCAGCTCCATGATCGCGTTGCCGGCCTGCTTGAGTCTGAGGCCGCGTTCGACGTCGGCGCGCCGGGTGCGGGCCAGGTCGATCGCGCTGTCGCAGCCGAGGAAGTCCGGCGCGTGCAGGAGGTGGATGTGCAGCGTCTGGCTCTCGATCCACTCTCCGCAGTACAACAGTCTCCGCAGGGCGCCCAGTTGCCCGTCCACCACGACGCCGCAGGCGTCCTCGACGGCCCGGCAGGCGCTCAGCTGGTAGGCGACCGGGCAGATCCCGCAGACCCGGGAGGTGATGTCGGGCGGCTCGGTGTGGGAACGTCCGCGCAGGAACGCCTCGAAGAAGCGCGGAGGTTCGTAGATCGCCAGCCGGGCCTCGGCGACCCGGTCGCCGTCCATCCGCAGGTACAGTGCGGTCTCGCCCTCGACGCGGGCGAGCGATCCGACGTGCAGCACCCTGGAACCGCGGTGGGTCACTGGTCCAGCTCCTCGCGGGAGACCGCGTCGAACTCGGGGGCCGCGGTGTTGAAGGTGCGCAGCACCCGCACGATGTCCAGGGTGTCCATCCCGTCGCGGCGCAGCAGGGGGATGAAGGAGGGGAAGTTGGTCGAGTCGGACGGGCCGAAGCACCCGTAGCAGCCGCGCCCGTACGCGGGACAGAGCGCGCCGCACCCCGCGTGGGTGACCGGACCGAGGCAGGGCGTGCCGTGGGCCACCGTCACGCAGACCGTGCCGCGCTGCTTGCACTCGAAGCAGACGCTGTGCGCGGGTACGTCCGGCTTGCGCCCCGCGAGGTGGGCGGTGATGACCTCCACGAGTTGGCCTCGGTCGATGGGGCAGCCGCGCAGTTCGAAGTCGACGGGGACGTGGGCGCTGATCGGCGTGGAGGTGGCGAGCGTCTCGATGTAGTCCGGTCTGGCGTAGACGACGGCTTGGAACTCGGCGACGTCCGCGTAGTTGCGCAGCGCCTGGACGCCGCCGGCGGTCGCGCAGGCGCCGATGGTCACCAGCCGCCGGGAGACGGCACGGATGTGCTGGATCCGGTCGACGTCCTGTGGCGTGGTCACCGAGCCCTCGACCAGCGACAGGTCGTACGGGCCGGGACCGGTCGCGCTGGAGGCTTCCAGGAAGTGCGAGATCTCCACCTTGTCGGCGATGCCGAGGAGTTCGTCCTCGCAGTCGAGCAGGGTGAGCTGGCAGCCGTCGCAGGAGGCGAACTTCCACACGGCGAGCTTCGGGCGGCTGCTGGCGGTCATGTCACAACTCCCGGACCATGAGCAGGGGCTGGGCGAGTCTCCAGGTGACGACCGGCCCGTCGCGACAGAGCAGCAGCGGGCCGAGCTGGCAGTGCCCGCAGTGGCCGGTCGCGCAGTGCATGTTCCGCTCCAGCGAGACCCGGATCCGGTCCGGTTCGAGGCCTCGGTGCACCAGCTCGCCGGCGGTGGCCCGGATCATCGGCTCGGGGCCGCAGATGAACGCGGCCGCCGACGACGGATCGAAGGCGGCCCGGTCCAGCAGGGTCGTCACGACGCCGACCTCACCCTGCCACCGCTCGTCGGGCCGGTCCACGGTGGTCAGCGATCCCTGCCAGCTACGGACTTCCTCGGTGTAGAGCAGCTCGCGGGGCTCGCGGGCGCCGATCAGGACGCTCAACCGCCCGTACCGCCCGGGTGTGGCGAGCACCTCGCGCACGAGCGGGCGCAGCGGCGCCAGACCGATGCCGCCGGCCACCACCAGCAGATCGAGCCCGGAGGCGGCGGACAGCTCCCAGCCGGTGCCGAACGGGCCGCGCACCCCGACGATCCCACCGGGCCGCAGTGCGTGCAGCGCGCCGGAGATCGCGCCGACCGCGCGGACGGTGTGGGTCAGCCGGTGTCCGTCGATCGCGCTGACCGACAGCGGGATGTCGCCGACGCCGAAGGCGTACACCATCGCGAACTGCCCTGGCGTGAACGGTTGCAGGGCCGCCTCGACCGGTTCGAGGACGATCGTGGCGGTGTCGGGCGTCGCGGCCTCGCACTCCACCACCCGGTACGGTACGGGAACGGTCATCGGGGAGGCCCGTACAGGTCGAGCAGGCGCGTGCGAGTGGACTTCAGCCGCCGGGCGATCACCTGTGCGACGCAGTTGGTCACCGCCAGGCCGAAGGCGGGATCCTCCTCGCACGCGGCGCGCACCCGCCCCGCGTCGAACTCGGACGCCACTACGGCCGCGCGGGTCTGTGCGCCGAGGTGCCAGCGGTATGGCTCGAACAGCCAGGACCAGCCCAGCAGATCTCCCTCGCCGAGCGTCTCCACGACGGCTGCGCGCCGCCCCGGAACGTGCACGTCGAGGGCGACGACCCCGGAGCGGATGATCCAGAACCGGTCGGCGACGCCGTCCTCCTCGAAGACGCGGGTGCCTGCGGGGAAGGAGACGTCACGGGCGAATCCGGCCAGCCGGTCGCGGTGGGCGGGCGGGAGCGCGCCGAGGAAGCCGTGTCGCACGACGGTCATGGCGCCCCGTCCCGTTCCCGGTTCAGCGCGTGGGCCTCCTCGGTGATGTCGATACCGACGGGGCACCAGACGATGCAACGCCCGCAGCCGACACATCCGGAGCTGCCGAACTGGTCGAACCAGGTGCCGAGTTTGTGGGTGGCCCACTGCCGGTAGCGGCTGCGCGAGCTGTCCCGGACCGGGCCCGCCTGGAGGTGCGAGAAGTCCAGGTCGAAGCAGGACTCCCAGTGCCGCCAGCGCTCGGCGTGGTCACCCGTCAGGTCGGTGACGTCCTCGGTGCTGGTGCAGAAGCAGGTCGGGCACACCATCGTGCAGTTTCCGCAGGTCAGGCAGCGGGCCGCCACGTCGTCCCAGCGCTCGGCCGTGAGGGTCTCACGCATCAGGAGCTGCAGGTCCACCAGCGGCATGCTGCGGCCCATCCGGTCCGCCGCCTCGGCGACCCGCTCACGCGCGGCGGTCCGGGTGGCGGTGTCGGCGGCGCGGCGCGGCAGCTCCGCCAGGACCGACTCCCCCTGCTCGCTCCCGGCCCGGACAAGGAAGCGGTGGCCTTCGGCGTCGAGCACCTCGGTCAGCGCCAGGTCGTAGCCGGGCCCCACGGCCGGACCGGTCCCCATCGACGTGCAGAAGCAGGTGGCGCCCGGTTCGGTGCACTCCACCGCCACCAGGAAGGCCCGCTCGCGGCGCCCCCGGTAGGCCGGGTCGGTGTACGTCCCGCCGGTCAGCACCCGGTCCTGGATCGCGATGGCCCGCAGGTCGCAGGGGCGCACTCCGAGGAACGCGTACGACGGCTGCGGTGTCCGGTCCTGCGTCACCGTCAGCTGACCGTCAGCCCCTCGGTCGGCCGTCCACTGCCGCTCGCGCGGCGGGTGCAGGAAGGTCTTCCAGGACTGCGGGCCCGCGCTGTGCGCGAACGCGGCGCCGTCCTCGCGCGCCCGCAGCCGGTACAGGCCGGCCTCCAGCTCGACGCCCCAGCCGTACGGGAGTTCGTCGCCACCGGAGATCTCGGCGAGGACGATCGCACCGTCGCGGACCGTCGGTCCCACGACCGTGCGGCCCCGGCCCACGAGAACCGCAATCAGCGCGTCCAGCCCGTCCTTGTCGATGACCGCCGAGCCGTCCGCCACCGTCCACCTCCCGCGCCGATGCTGCCGCCCCGCCCAGTATGGACACCGGCCTGCCACCGGACCTGGGACGGCAGTGCCGATGTGCTCCAGGTGGCCGCGCCGTTGCCCCGTACGGACCACGCCGGGCCCCACCGGCGACTGACGAGCACCACGGAAGGGGAGGGCGACCCGCATGAAACTCACCGCGCGGAGCGTCGTCATCGGTGTCGGCAACGAGTACCGCCACGACGACGGGGTGGGCTGGGCCGTGGTGGCCCGGCTCGCGGAACGCGCCGAGCAGCGACCGCTCCCCCTCGGGACCGTCCTACGGGTGTGCGACGGTGACCCTGCCCGACTGATCACCCTGTGGGAGGCCACCGACCTCGCCATCGTGGTTGACGCGGCACACGCACACCCCGGGCATCCCGGCCGGGTGCACCGCCTGGACCTGGATGGCAGACAACTGCCCACCTCCGGCGGCCCGACGAGTTCCCACGGCCTCGGACTCGGTGAAGCCGTCGAACTGGCCCGCGCGCTGGACCGCCTGCCAAGGCGGCTCGTCGTCTACGCCATCGAGGGAACGGACAGCAGCCTCGGGACCGGACTGTCGGCAGCCGTCGCAGCCGCCGTGGAACCCCTCACCGAGCGGATCGCCGAGGATCTCCGCACGGTCCCCGCGATCACCGACAGGTTGCGGACGACACGTTGAACGGATCGCAGCTGGGAGCATTCCGCCGCGCCGCCGCCTGCCTCTTCGTCTCGTCCACGCGGTACCGCCGGTAACCGGTGAGGCGCTCGGCATCCACGAAACGACCCGTCACCGGGCACTGCTGCGGCGCGGCGAGCAGGCACTGGACACAGCCGCCGCCCTCGCCCGCCGACCGGGACCACCTCGCGGCGGGCGTCGCGAGTGCTCCCGACACTCGTGCCAGGCCGGTGGCCGCCGAAGCATGATGATCGGCGTGCGCGGCTCGCTACCTCGTGAGCACGATAGAAGCCCGGACCCATCGCTCTGAGCAGCGACCCGGCATGGAGGCGCGCAGTGGGCGAACGTGTGATCACCGGATTCGATGGATCGGACCCGAGCCGAGCGGCCGTCGAGTGGGCCGCGCGGGAGGCATCCCGGCTCGAGCTTCCGCTGGAGGTTCTCCAGGCATGGCCCTGGGGGCCGAGCAGGCCGCTGGGCACCGGGCAGGCCGAGCGCTGGGGGCGTGAGCAACTGGCCGCGCAGGCGGACACGATCCGGTCCCGCTTCCCCGGACTGGAGGTGCGCGCGACACACGTGCCGGACGACGCGGTCGCGGTGCTGAAGGCCGCCTCCGACCGAGCCGCGATCCTGGTGCTCGGCTCGCGCAGGCTCAGCGCACTGCGCGGCTTCCTGGTCGGTTCGGTGAGCCAACAGGTCCTCGGCCACGCCACCTGCCCGGTCGTCCTGGTGCGTGCGCCGTCCGACCTGACGGACGGGCCGAGTTCGGACGGCAGCGCGGAGCAGGGCCTGGTCGTGGGCCTGGACCTCGCGCACCCGTGCCAGGAGGTCCTGGCCTTCGCCTTCGAAATAGCCGCCCGGCGTGGAGTTTCGCTGACCGTGGTGCACGCGTGGGGTCCGCCCGCCGGGACCGAGTACATGCACTTCGGCGCGATCGGCGGCCTCGAGGACGAACTGGCCGAGCCCGAACGGCAGGCACTGGAGGAGGCGGTGATGCCCTGGCTGGAGCGCTACCCCGACCTGCCAACGGAGACCGCGTTGCTGCGCGGCCACGCCGGACTCACCCTGGTTGACGCCGCGGCGACGGCCGAACTGCTGGTGATCGGCGCCCGCCACCGTCGCAGCCCCGTGGGGGCACACCTCGGACCAGTGGCGCACGCGGTGATCCACCACGTGGGCTGCCCGGTCGCGGTCGTACCGCACCACTGAGGCGGACCGGGCACCAGTCGATCGACAGCGGGGACCTCTAGAGCGCGAGCATCGCTGCGGCGACCTCCTCGGCGGCCGCGTCGGGGATCGCGGTCGCGGCCTGTTCGAGCACCAGCAGTCGTGCACCGGGGATCTCGCGCGCGAGCGCCTCGCCGTTGCCGACCGGGAAGAACCGGTTGTGACGGCCGTGCAGCACGAGCGTCGGCAGTGCGAGCTCGGGCAGGCGCTCACGCCAGCGCGGCGTGCAGTCGAGTTTGGCGAACACCATGCCCATCTGGTTGGCCAGTTGGAGCGCGGGATCCGTGCTCGGCGTGCGGTCGAAGACGCGCTCGGCGGTGGCGCGTGCCGTAGTGGGATCGTCGCCGAGGATCTCCGCTCTGGCGGCGGCGAACTCCGCGACGGCGGCGCGATCGGACCAGTCGGGCATCGGGAGCGCGAACCGTCGCTCCATGGCCGCCTTGTCGTGGTCGGGCAGATCGTCGTCGACCGGGCCGGGGGCGACGGGCCGCGTCCCGGCGAGGGTGAGCGCCGAGAACACGTCCGGATGGTCGAGCGCGGCGACCTGGGCGACCATCCCGCCGACGCCGATGCCCGCCAGGTGCGCCGGCCGGTCGGCCAGTCCGCGGGCGAGCGCGGCCGCGTCGGCGGCGAGATCCCGGAGCGTGTACGCGGGCGCCTCGGGGTCGACGGTGGTCGAAGCGCCGCAGTCGCGCAGGTCGTAGCGCACGACGTGACGTCCGCCGCGCGCGAGCGACTCGCAGAGCGCGTCGGGCCACGACAGCATGGTCGTGCCGCCCGCGAGCAGCACGAGGGGCGAGGCCGCATCGCCGAAGTGCTCGACCCCGAGCGTGATGCCTTCGGGTGTGCGGAACGTACGGACCGTCGAGTGCATCGTCAACCTCCCGGGCAGGTGCGTGACCGTGGCCACGCTACCCCGCACCGGCGACACCGCCCCACGACCGGCGGCGCTACACACTCAGCTGCGAAGATCTCGACATCAAGCGCAGCGACGCTACTGCAGCGTCAGATGACGCCAGGTCAACGCGCCTCGCAGGCTCCCTGTCCGGCGGCGCTTGAGCCTCTACTCTCGTGGCGTGGACTTTTCCGGACCGCCCCGGCAGCCAGACTGACCGGGACAGCGCTTCAACCGCCGGTGCGCCGCCTGTCGGCTGTTTCGGGGGTTGACCATCTGTCACACGGACTGGAGGTTGGAGACACCGGGATGAATCGGCTGCCAGAGCTTGACGACCTTCCGACCCGCAAGAGGCGCCGTCTTGTGCTGCGCGCACTGCTGAGACCGACCCTGACCGCCACCGCCCTCGTAACCGCGTACTACGTGCTGCCGTTGGACAACGCCTTCAGCGTCGGTACGGCGGTCAAGCTGGTCCTCGGCCTGCTCGCGGTGGCCGTACTCTTCGCCTGGCAGACGCGCTCGATCGCCCAGTCCCAGTACCCGCGACTGAAGGCCGCCGAGGCGCTGGCGGTCACCTTCCCGTTGTTCATCCTCCTGTTCGCGACAACCTACTTCCTCATGGCGGGAAGCCAATCCGCTTCCTTCACCGAGCCCCTGACCCGAACAGATGCCGTCTACTTCACGGTCACGGTGTTCTCCACCGTGGGCTTCGGTGACATCGCGCCCAAAACAGAGCCGGCAAGACTCACGGTGGTGCTGCAGATGCTCGGAAACCTGGTGCTGGTCGGTTTCGCCGCCCACGTCCTCATCGGCGCCGTCAATGCGGGCCTCGACCGGCGCAAGCGCCAAGGACAACTCGGCTGAAGCGGCGCGCCCATCCACCGGGCGTTCAGTCCATACTCCGGCCCCGGGCTGCGAGCGGGCTCCGCCGATCGGGTGGGGCCGGTGCGCGCCGCGTCGTGCGCGGGCCACTTGGCGCGCCGTCAGGTGCCGTGCCGGTTACGGTGACCGAACCGGAGCGCGTGGATGGGCCGAGCGCGTGGATGGGCCGAGCGGTCCTTCAGCGGGCCGAGCGGACAGGTACAGGGACAAGGACAGGTGAGCCGATGTCGGGCGGGACGGTGGCGGCAGCGGAACGGCGGGCCCGCGTGCTGGCAAGGATCGCCCTGCTGTGCGCGGCCGCTGCCGTGGTCACGGTGTTGCTCACCGGGCCGCACGGGCTGGTGGTGCTGCTGGCCGGCCTGGCCGGGCTGGCGGTGATGGCGGTCGGCGGCTGGTGGGCGTTGGCTCACCATGGACTGCCGCGCGTCGTCGGCGCGGTCCTGGCCGTGGCCGCACCGGTGGGCGTGATCGTGCTGGCGGTCGCGCACCACGTGCTGCTGATCGTGCTGCTGGCGTTGGCGCTGTGGCTCGGCGGCTTGACCTGCGCCCGGTCCGCGCTGCGGGCGGCCCGGCCACCGAAGCCGATGCCGACCCGAGAGGCGCCGGCGCCACGCCGACCCGTGCTGATCATGAACCCGAAGTCCGGCGGTGGGAAGGTCCAGCGCTTCGAGCTGGTCCGGCGCGCCGAGGAGTTGGGCGCGCGCGTGGTGCTGCTGGACACGTCCGTACAGCAGGACGTCGCCGCGCTCGCCCGCCAGGCGGTCGCCGAAGGCGCCGACCTGCTCGGCGTCGCCGGTGGCGACGGCACGCAGGCGTTGGTGGCGCAGGTCGCGGCCGAGCACGGCCTGCCGTTCCTGGTGATCTCCGCCGGGACGCGCAACCACTTCGCCCTGGACCTCGGCCTGGACCGCACCGACCCTTCGACCTGTCTGGACGCGCTGCGCGACGGCGTCGAACTGCGCGTCGACCTCGGCCGGGTGGCGGGCCGGCCCTTCGTCAACACCGTCTCCTTCGGGGCCTACGCGCAGATCGTCCAGAGCCCGCAGTATCGCGATGCCAAGGCGACCACCGTCCTGGACCAACTGCCCGAGCTGCTGCTCGGCGAAGGCGGCCCGCGGCTGACCGTCGAAGCGGGGGAACACCGCCTCGACGCTCCGCAGGCACTGCTGGTCAGCAACAACCCCTACGCCGCGCCGGATCCGCTCAGCCTCGGCCACCGCCCCCGGCTGGACAAGGGCGTCCTCGGTGTCCTCGGCGTGCGCGTCGAAGGTCCCGCGCAGGCCGCCGAGCTGGCGCTGCGCCGCGCGCGGGCGGGCGGGATCTCGACGCTGACGGCCCGCCAGGTCACCGTCAACGCCGCCGCGCCCGAGATCCCGGTGGCGGTCGACGGCGAGGCGCTGAGCCTGCCGACCCCGGTCCAGTGCTCCCTCGCGGCCCGAGCACTCCGCGTCCGCGTGCCCCGCGACCGCCCCGGCGCGGACCCGCTGAAGCAGGACCGCACTCGGCCCCTGGACTGGCGGGACGTGGTCGGCCTCGCGCTCCCTTCGCGCTTGGGCGGCGGCGCGCAGCCCGGCACGCGACCGAGTTCCGCCGAGCACGCCCGCACCGAAGGGAGTAACGCGCGTGAACGACGCCGTCCTGCATGACCTGGCCGCTCTCGACGGTGCTCTCTACGCTGCTGTCGCCGCGACAGAAACCCCTGCGCTCGACAGGAGCCTGCGGCTGCTCTCCGCCGCCGCCGATCACTCGAAGATCAACCTCTCGGTCACGGCGGCGCTGATGCTGATCCCGGGACCGTGCCGGCGCGCTGGGTTGGTGGGCGCGGCCTCGGTCGGCCTCGCCTCGTTCACCGCGAACCTGGTCGGCAAGCGGCTGGCCCGCCGTCCGCGCCCGGACCGGGAGGCCTCGCGGGTGCCCGTGAACCGGCATGTGCCGATGCCGACCTCGCCGTCGTTCCCCTCCGGGCACACCGCCTCCGCCTTCGCGCTGGCCACCGCCGTCGGCACCGTACTGCCTGTCGCCACGGCACCGCTCGGGTTGCTGGCCTGCGCCGTCGGCTACTCCCGGATCCACACGGGCGTGCACTATCCCGGCGACATCGTCGCCGGGGCAGTGCTGGGCAGCAGTTGTGCGACCGTCGTGCTCGCCCTCGGCCGGCATCTCGCCCCGCAGACCTGAGACGGCGGACGCCCGGGGCTCCCGGAAATCGCGCCTAGCACCATCGACAGTGTCCGCCTGAGGCTTGAGCGGCTCGTCCTCGTCGGGCAACCGAACGGCCTGACCGGGCGTCACCTCGCGCGCTGGCGTGCCGCGAGTTCGCGGCCGAGCTGGTGGAAGCTCATTGCGGCCATCAGCACGCCTCCTCGATCGGACCTGACGGCCCCGTGCGGCCGGCTCCGGAAACCGGCCCGCAGTCGGCGGGTGACCGGGGTTCAGCTGATCAGTGCAGCTGCTTGGGCGCGGGCCTGCCGGAGCCACTCGGCGCGGGTCTCGGCGGCGGAGTCGGTCACGGTGCGGAACACCGTCCGGCGCACGTCGGTGACGCCGACATACGGCAGCACGCAGTCCGCCCAGATCCGCTCCAGTGGGTCGCCGAACTCGCTCTGCTCGCGCTCCTGCGGCGTGTCAGAAGTGTTGAGCACCAGAGCCCGCCCGGCGCGCAGCAGCCCGGTCGGTTCGCCGTCGGCCGTGCCGAGCTTGTAGGCGACACCGGGGGCCAGCACCCGCTGCACCCAGCCCACAAGCACGGCGGGAGGCATGCCCCACCAGTTGGGGTGGATCAGTACAAGCGCGTCCAGGGTGGCCACCTCGGCCCGGTGCAGCGCCAGTTGAGGGTCAGTCGACGTCTCGGCCTCGGCCACCGTGCCGGTCTCCCCGGCGGTGAGCAACGGCGCGAAACCCTCCGCGTAGAGGTCGTGGGCCCGGACCTCACAGCCGCGCCCGCGCAGTTCGTCGACCACGGCCTCGTGCAGTGCGTGGTTGAAGCTCCCCGGTCGCGGGTGCGCCAGGTAGACACCGATCCGGCTCATCATCCGTCCCCCTTCGGCTGATTGGAGCTGATGCTACGGCCCGGCGGTGCCGGCTTGCCCACCACTGTGCGGCCCTAGTGGGCCGGGGAGTCCGGGTGGGGCCGCATCAACAGCAGGTCCTCACCCCAGGCGTCCAGCACCGCCGCGTGGCCGGCGGCCCGGGCAGCCGCCTCGACTTGGGCGAAGAGCTGCTGCTGCGGCGCCACTTCGCCGGTCGCGGTGATCCGGGCGAGGGTGTCGAGCAGCGCGGCGCTCTCCCAGCCGGGCAGTGGGAACCGGTCGAGTTCCCAGGCCAGGTACTTGTTGTAGGGGCGCGGTCGGCGGTCCAGGGCGAAGAGCAGGTCGAGCAGGAATCCGATGCTGGCGGCCGCGTCGAGGTGGCCGGCGAGCGGGTTGCCGTCGCGGTGGTTCTTGACCGAGCGGTAGAGCGAGTTGGCGTAGGCGTCCAGCAGGTCGGCGCCGGACCGGAAGGCCTCCTCGGCGTCGAGTCGTCCCATGGCGGCGACGATCCGGGTGACCTCCCCGTCGCGGCGGTCGAACAGTACCCGGGAGCGGGCGATGGCGTACCGCTCCCAGTCGGCGGGGTGGCGGAACCGTTCGAGGGTGGTGACGACCAGGTCGAGGCGCGCGGAGCGGTAGCCGTCGAGCGCGGTCAGCTCGCTCGCCGCGTCGTCGGCGAGGATGACGTAGAGGTCGTGGTCGGAGTGACGGGTGGTCATGCCGTCGTGGGCCCGGGAGCCCTTGAGGACGAGCCCGACGACGGCCGGGTCGGCCGTCGCATCGGCCACGAATGCCGCGAAATCCAGCGTCATGCCAGGTCCTTGCGCATCAGCGTGCACATCGTCCCGTACCGCTGGATTGAGCCGTCCTCGGCCGCCACGTCCCAGGAGCCGAGCTCGCCCAGGCGGGCCTGCAAACGGGCGCTGTCGAACCCCGGGGCGCCGTCGCCCGCGCCGAGCGCACGGTTGACCGTACCGGCCACGTCGCGGTCGGTCTGTGCCAGGAGCTCGGCCATCTCCTGGGGGACGAGCTTCGACACTTCCCGGCGAAGGTTTTGCGACATGCTGTCTCCCTCGTGGTCACGGTGGAACGGCGCGGGCGGGGCGGGGGCCTTCCCGCTAGCCGGCGCTGCGGGTCCGCCGACCGAGGAGGCCGGTCAGCGAGGCGACGGTGGTGCGCGGCGGCTGCCGGAGGTCGCGGTCCGGGTGCAGGACGGTGCGGAAGGCGGCCCAGGCAAGTGTGCCGAGGGCGAAGCCGTAGGCGGAGACCAGCCCGTGTCCGTTCTGCTGCGCGAACCACATCGCCAGCCCGAGCACCGGCACCCCGAGCGCGAGCAGCCGGTTCGTGCGGACGGCCTTGGCGCGGCTCGCGCCCTCGTCGTCAAAACCCTGCCCGGCGCCCCTTGCGGAGTTCTCCTCGGCGCCGCCGCGCAGCAGCAGGGCCGCGGCCAGCGTCGCGCCCAGGAAGTAGGTGGCGCCGGAGCTGCCGGCGAAGTTGCGGGGGTCGGTGCTGTGGGAGGTCTGGCCCCACAGCTTGTCGATCTGCTCCGGCAGCAGGATGCCCGCGGCGAACAGGCCGAGTGTCAGCGGCGCACCCCAGAACCAGTCTGCGAAGGCCGCGACGGCGGCAAGGGTGGCGAGGTTCCAGGCCGCCCCGCCGAAGCCGCCGTTCTGCATGAAGACCGAGGTGACCACGCGCCACCAGCCGGACTTCGCCGGGTCCGAGTCGAGCGCGCCCATCGCACCAGACCAGCAGAGCTGGAGGGCCACTCCGGCGAGCGCGAGCCCGGTCAGACCGACGGCCGCCCAGGGGATCCGCCGCCGGCCCAGTGTGCTCTGGCCGACCAGGGCCAGACCGCCTTTGAACATCAACACCATCAGTGCCGCCGTGGTCACGTTGAACAGCAGGATGTCCATCGTCACCACCCCCCTCCGAGCCGTGTGCGATTTTGCCGATCATGACAGTAGCGCGGCCCGGAGGATTTTCAAACAGTGTTTGAAAGCTGGCGCGGCTCGCTAGACTGCGGCCGTGAAGCTGACCGCAGACCGGATCATCGACGCGGGGATGACGGTGTTCGCCCAGACCGGCTACCACGGCTTCTCCGTGCGCCAGGTCGCGGAGCGGCTCGACGTGCACGCCGGCAGCCTCTACTACCACGTGCCCAGCAAGGCCGCACTGCTCCAGCTGATGGCCGACCGGGTGGTCCGGCAGGCGTACGAGGCCGGCACCGCCGCCCTGGCCGCACTGCCCGCGCAGGCAGGCTGGCCGGCGCGGGTCACGGCGCAGGCCGTCGCCCTGCGGCAGAGCATCCGGCAGCACCCCGGCGGGGCGATCATGCTCGCCGGCAGCCCGAAGACCCTCAGCCCCGGCGCGCTCTCGCTGATGGAACGGCTGCTCGCCACCCTCGCCGAGGCCGGCGTGCCGCCGGAGCACTGCGGCACCGCCGCCGACACCGTGCTCAGCCACGTCACCGGCTACGTGCTCCAGGAACAGAGCGATCCACCTGCCGTGCCGGTCACCGCCGAGGACGGCGCCGCCCTCCACCGGAGCTTCCCCCGGACGGTGGCCGCCGCGACCGCGCACGGGCCGGACGAGAAGTTCACCCGCAGCCTGGACCTGCTCTGCGCCGGCATCGGGACACTGATCCGGTAACCGGCCGAGGCGGCGCCGCCCGAGGAAGCACGGTCCGCGGAAGCGCGGTCCGAGGAGCAGTTGTCGCAGTCGCCATGAGCACCGTTGCGATCGGCGCTCGCGTGTCGGCTACGGCTCGGCGGGAACGCTGTTGCCCTGGGCCTGGATCGCGGTGCCGAATCGCCATGCCTCGATGTCGCGGTAATGGATCGGCCCGGGGCCACGGCCGATGTTGCTGCCGACCAGGTGGAGGCGCTCGGTCCGCCACGGTCGGCCCACGAACTCGGCGAGCCCGGCCGCGACATGCGGCACGCTGGTGTGATCGTCGCGGCGGGAGCGTGCCAGAGTCAGATGGGGGTGCAGCGGACGGTCCCTGAACTCGATCCCGCAGGACCTGATCAGGTCGCGGATGTCGGCGGCGAGCAGGTGCAGTCCCTTCAGGTCCCCGTCGATCCCGCTCCACAGCAGTCGCTCGTCGAAGTGACCGCCACCGCGCAGGCCCAGCTGCAGGGCGGGCTGCAAAGCGGCCCTGTCGGCGAGCACCGACTGCAGAAACGGCACTGTTGTGGAGGGGAGTTCACCGAGGAAGGCCAGGGTGATGTGCCAGTCCTCGATCCGGTTCCACCGCAGGTGCGGGTACGCGGCGTAGGCGGGTTGCAGGGCCCGAGCCAGCTCGTCCTTGGCGTCGTCGGGCGGGGCCAGCGCCACGAAGACGCGCAGGGTCGAGGGCTCGGGGTGATCGTCCACGAGGGATTTCTAGCACCTCAGCCATGGTCCCGGCCGCCCGGCTCCGACCGCCTGCACCCGGATCGCCCTCCGGGCCCGTGGGCGCGCTGCGCCCGGGCGCCCAGCACAGCGGGTGGCGGCCGCCAGGCGGTCCTTCTCAGCGCAGTTGCTCGGCCAGTCCGACGATGACGCCCTCCGGGCCGCGGACGTAGCAGAGCAGATAGCTGTCCTCGAACCGGGCGATCTGGCCGACGAGTTCGGCGCCGCACGGGCGCAGGCGGGCAACGGTGTCCTCGATGTCGTCGACGGTGAACATGACGCGGTGCGTGCCCACGATGTTGTGCGGCCGGTTGCGCGGCCCGGCGCTGATCGCCGCGGGGCTGCGGTACTTCGCCAGCTCGAGCCGGCTCTGACCGTCCGGGGTCCGGACCATCGCGATGTCGCAGCGGACGCCGTCGAGTCCGGTGCACTGGTCGGCGAAGGGGCCCCCGACCTCCGCCCTGCCCTCCAGCTCCATACCGAGTTCCACGAAGAACGCGATGGCGGCGTCCATGTCCTCGACGACGATGCCGACGTTGTCCATCCGCTGAATCGCCATGCTGGTTTCTCCCTCTTCCTCCGAAGACGATCAGCCGCGGCGTGCCGTCCCCGCTCTTTCACTTCATCCTCGACGATTCGCAGCGTGCGCGCTCGAGCATGGCACCTCCCCGATCGATTCACGGTGCCGGCTCGCCCTTGGCGTGTGGATTCTGACCTGCGGTGAGGAGTTTTGGCCCGGCCGAACTCGCCGGACTGTCAAGGCAATTGGCGGAGATCAGCCATTGGCATGTTCCCGCCTGGAGCAGTAGCTGTTGACTCCGAGTCTCCTTCGCTACCGTTCTGGGGCTGGGCCGCTCCTACCGCCCGCACCTCACGGCTGTGGCACCCCCACCGCACTGCGTCCGTCCACCGTGATCCGGTGGCGTCCAGGCGCAGGCAATCTCTGCCACGGACCGGTCTGCACGTGCGCGAAATCCCCCATTTCCCGGGCCGGCACCAGTTCCAGGGCGACTCACGAGGCCGTTCCGGCGTGCCGTCCCCTGCCCCCAGGGAGGGCCGCCAGTTGCACACCCATGCCAGAAACTCCCGACGCCGCCCAAGCCGATCAGGCACAGCGGCGCTCGCCGCCGCCGGACTCCTGATCGCCGGCCTGGCCGCCGCCGGGACCTCGGCGGCAGTGCCGCCGCCCGCGCCCGAGTCGCCCCAGGCACTGGCCGTCCAGAATGCCGACGCGTTGGTGGCCAGCCGTCCGGCGTTCCTGCACGCCGGCGCGAACGAGCAGTTCACCCACCGTCAGGTCGCCTCGTCGGGTGGTACGCAGTACGTGCCCTACGAGCGCACCTACTCGGGCGTTCCGGTGGTCGGCGGCGACTTCGTGATCGTCACCAACAGCGCCGGCCAGGTGCTGTCCAACTCCGTCGCCCAGGAGCACTCGATCGGCACCTTGTCGGTCAGTCCCACTCTGAGCAGCGCCAAGGCCGAATCGGTGGCGTCGGCGCAGCTGAAGTCGGTGTCCAAGGTGGAGGGCACCCGACTGGTGGTGTACGCGCTGGGCGCGGCGCCGGCCGCCCTGGCCTGGGAGTCCACGGTGGACGGCACCGGCGACGACGGCTACAGCCGCCTGAGCGTGGACGTCGACGCGCGCACCGGCGCCGTGCTGCACACCCAGGAGCACGTGATGCACGGCAGTGGCACCGGGGCGTGGAACGGCCCCGCGCCGCTCACCATCAACACCACGTCCTCCGGCGGCACGTTCTCGATGAGCCCCACCAACATCACCAACATGCCGTGTCAGGACGCCGCGACCAACACGACGTTCACCAAGTCCACCGACACCTGGGGCAACGGCGACGCCACCAACAAGGAGACCGGCTGCGTCGACGCCGAGTACGTGGCGCAGGGCGAGTTCCGGATGCTCTCGCAGTGGCTGGGCCGCAACGGCATGGACGGCAGCGGCGGGGCCTGGCCGATCCGGGTGGGCCTGGCCGATGTCAACGCCTACTACGACGGCTCCCAGGTCCAGGTCGGACACAACGACGCCAACCAGTGGATCAGCGCCGTCGACGTCCTCGCCCACGAGATGGGCCACGGCATCGACGACCACACCCCCGGCGGCATCTCCGGCAACGGCACCCAGGAATTCGTCGCGGACGTCTACGGCGCCTCGACCGAGTTCTTCATCAACGAGCCGTCCCCGTACGCCGTCCCCGACTTCCTGGTCGGCGACCAGGTCAACCTGGTGGGCACCGGCCCGATCCGCAACATGTACAACCCGTCGCTGATCAACAACGACCCGAACTGCTACTCCAGCAGCATTCCGAACGCCGAGGTGCACTCCGCGGCCGGCCCCGGCAACCACTGGTTCTACCTGCTCGCGCAGGGCTCCAACCCCGCCGGTGGCCCGACCAGCCCCACCTGCAACAGTTCCACCGTCACCGGCATCGGGGTGCAGAACGCCCTCAAGATCCTGTACAACGCCCAGCTGATGAAGACCTCCGCCAGCTCGTACCTGATGTACCGCACCTGGACGTTGCGGGCGGCCAAGACCCTCGACCCGTCCTGCGCCCAGTTCAACACGGTCAAGGCCGCCTGGGACGCCGTCAGCGTCCCCGCCCAGTCCGGCGACCCGACCTGCACCGTCGGCAACGACTTCTCCATCGCGGTGTCCCCGGGCTCGGGTGCGGTCAACCCGGGTAGCTCGTTGACCACCACCGTGGCCACCACGCTCACCAACGGTTCGACGCAGACGGTGAACCTGTCGGCCTCCGGCCTGCCCACCGGCGCCACCGCGTCGTTCAACCCGGCATCCGTCTCGGCCGGCGGCACCTCCCAGCTGACCATCGGCACCGCCACCTCGACACCGGCCGGCACCTACACGGTGACCGTCACCGGCGCCGGGGCCTCGACGACCCACACGACCACCTTCTCGTTGACGGTCAACGGCACCGGCGGATCCGGAATCAGCAACGGCGGGTTCGAGAGCGGGAACCTCAGCGGCTGGACGACCTCCGGCGCCTCCGCGACCGTCGTCAACAGCGGCGCGCACTCCGGAACCTACGCGGCCCGACTCGGTTCGACCGCCGCGACCAACGGCGACGCCAACGCCGCGCAGACCTTCACCGCGCCCTCCGGCACGGGCACGCTGTCCTTCTGGTACAACGTCACCTGCCCGGACACCGTGAGCTACGACTGGGCCACCGCCACCCTCGCCGACAACACCGCCGGCACCAGCACCACGGTCCTGGCCAAGACCTGTGTGGCGAACTCGGGCTGGAAGCAGGCGTCCGCGCCGGTCACCGCGGGTCACAGCTACACCCTGACCCTCACCTCGCACGACGACAACTACAGCGGCGATCCGACGTACACGCTGTACGACGACGTCGCACTGAGCTCCTCGACCCCGCCGCCCACGAACCCGATCACCAACGGCACCTTCGAGACCGGCTCGCTCTCCGGCTGGACCACCGCCGGCACCGCGACGGCCGCGAACTCCGGTGCGCACTCGGGCACCTACGCCGCCCAGCTCGGCGGCTCCGCCCCGACCAACGGTGACTCCTCCGCCTCGCAGACGTTCACCGCCACCGGCGGCGGCACCCTGTCGTTCTGGTACAACGTCACCTGCCCGGACACGGTCACCTACGACTGGGCCACGGCGACACTGAAGGACAACACCGCCAACACCACCGCCACGGTCCTGGCCAAGACCTGCGTCGCCAGCTCCGGCTGGACCCAGGTCAGCAGTGCCCTGACCGCGGGACACTCCTACACCCTCACGCTGACGTCCCACGACGACAACTACGCCGGCGACTCGACCTACACCGGGTTCGACGACGTGACCGTGAGCTGACACGTGAGCTGACACCCACCGGCTCCACCGGGGGACGGCCGCTTCGGCCGTCCCCCACTCGTCGTGACGGCCGGTCGACGGGTGACCGCAGCGGCCCGCTAGATCACCCAGTCCGGCACCCAGGTCCCGGCGGCGTCGGGGGCGGCCGACGTGGCGGCGAGGTGGGCCCGCAGGGTGGCCAGTGCTGGGTGCGGGTTGTCGCGGTGCCACAGGAGCGAGTGCGGGTAGACGGGCGTCGGGTCGGTCACCGGGATGCGGCGCAGGCCGTGGCCGGCGGGCCAGACAAGGCGAGTCTGCTCGCCCATGAAGGTGGCCAGGGCCGGGGTGTCGGCGATGGTGTCGAGGAGGGCGTCGGAGCCGAAGTTGGGGCCGGTCGCCTCGATGGTGAGGCCGAACTCGGCGACGAGGTCGTCGTAGTAGGCGGCCCACTCGGTGCCGGGGACGATGAGGCCGGGCATCCAGATCCGGTGCCCGACGAGCTGAGCGATGGTCACCGACCGGGCGCCCGCCAGCGCGTGGGCGGGGCCGGTGAGGAGTTGGAGCGGCTCGTCGAGCACCCGGACGGACTCGATGTCCTCGGGAAGGGGTCGGCCGGGCGCGGCGACGGCGCGGAAGGACGCGTCGATCGCGCCGGACCGGATGGCGGCGACGGCCGCCTCGACGTCGAACAGCATCACCACGTCGAGCTCGATCTCGGGGTGCGCGCGGTGGAAACCGCGCATCAGGCCCGACTGCGCGCTGCGTGAGGCGATCACGTCGACGCGCAGCGGGCGGCGGCCGGTGTGCACGGACGCGACCGCGCGCTCGGCGACGCGCAGCAGCTCGCGTGCATGGGGCAGGAACGCCTGCCCGTCGATGGTGAGTTCGGCGCCGCGCGGGGTGCGGGTGAACAGTCGCACCCCGAGGTTGCGCTCCAGCGCGGCGATGCGCTTGGAGACGGCCTGCTGGGTGACCGCCAGCTCGGCGGCGGCCTCCTGGAACTGGCGCGCATCGGCGGCGGCGACGAAGGTCCGGACGGTGTCGAGGTCCATGCCAACACCTTATGGGTACAACTGTTGGTTGTGGCCGATGGCTCTGCGGTTGTTTGACCCCGGGATATGGCGCTCGCTTTGATGCTTCCGATCGCGGATCGGTTGTGCGGGTGAGTGGGGAGGGACGTCGGGCATGAGGAGCGGACACCGGCTGGGGCGGCGGTTCGGGTGGCTCTGGGGAGCGTACGGGACCAGTGCGCTCGGCACCTGGCTCGCCTTCGGCGCGTTCCCGCTGATCGCCGTCCGCGTGCTGCACGCCGGACCGGCCGAGGTCGCCGCGCTCTCGTCCACCGGGGCTGCGGTGGGCGCGGCCGTGGCGGTGCCGCTCGGCCCCTGGGTGGAGTTCCGCCGCAAGCGGCCGGTGCTGATCGCGATGGACCTGGTGCGGTTCGCGGCGCTGTTGACGATCCCCACGGCGTTCGCGCTCGGCGCGCTCACCTTCCTTCAGCTCCTGCTGGTCTCGGTGGTCGTCGCGGCGGCCGACATCACCTTCCGCGCCGGCTCCGGCGCGTACCTCAAGACGCTGCTGCCCGCCGAGGACCTGCTCGTCGCCAACGCCCGGTTCGAGTCCACGGCCTGGACGACCACGATCATCGGACCGCCGCTGGGCGGCGCCGCGATCGCGCTCCTCGGTCCGGTGGCGACGGTGCTGGCCGACGCGGTCAGCTACCTGCTCTCGGCCCTGGGCATCCGCGCGACCGGCGGGCCCGAGCCACGGCCCGAGCGCCGGGAGGGCGCACGCCTGCGGGCCGGGGACCTGCTCGACGGTTGGCGGTACATCCTGGCTGACTCGACACTGCGTCCGCTGTTCTTCAACACCGCCCTGTTCAACGGCCTGGTGATGGCCGCCGAGCCGCTGCTGGCCGTCCTGATGCTCGGCCGACTCGGATTCGCACCGTGGCAGTACGGCCTCGCCTTCGCCGCGCCCTCGATCGGCGGGCTGATCGGTTCGCGACTCGCCCGTCCGCTCGTCACCCGGTTCGGCCAGCACCAGGTCCTGGTCGCGACCGGGACGCTGCGCGCGATCTGGCCCGTCGGCCTGGTCTTCCTGCAGCCGGGGACCGGCGGGCTGCTGCTGGTGATCGGCGTCGAGCTCGGGCTCATCTTCTGCTGCGGGGTCTTCAACCCCGTCAACGCCACCTACCGCCTCGAGCGCACCGCGACCGACCAGCTCGCCCGCACGCTGTCCGCCTGGGCGGTGACGACCAAGGCCTCGACCGCGCTCCTGACGGCCGTCTGGGGCGGACTGGGCGCCCTACTCGGCCCGCGTACGGCCATCGGCCTGGCCGGCGTGCTCCTGCTGGCGACCCCGCTGCTGCTCCCCCGCCGCCCGGCAGCGAATCTCTCCGATCCCGAGCCCGATCCCGATCCCGAGCCGGAGCCGGAGCCCGAGCCGGCGCCGAGCCCGGCCTGAGAGCAGCCACGGTGAAAGTGACGAGCGGTCAGATCCGGCACAACGCGATCGCGTAGGCCAGCGTCCGCCGGCACGGGCCGACGGTCGCCTCTCGGGTTGTCCACGTACACTGACGGGCATGGCATGCCGCATCAGCGAGTTGGTCATCGACTGCGCCGACCCGGAACTGCTCGCCGCGTTCTGGAGCGAGGTCCTCGGCTACGTCGAGCTCGGCCAGGAGGACGACGGAAGCATCGAGATCGGGCCACCCGACACCGGCTTCGGCGGCCCGCAGCCCACCCTCGTTTTCGGCCCCAGCAGCGACCCTCGGCCCGGGAAGCTGCGACTGCACATCGACGTCAACGCCACCGACCGCGACCAGGACGCCGAGTTGGAGCGACTGCTCGCTCTCGGCGCCAGGCCCGTCGACGTCGGCCAGACCGGCGCCGAGAGCTGGCACGTCCTGGCCGACCCGGAGGGCAACGAATTCTGCCTCCTGCACGCCCGGCTGCAGCCCGTCTCGCCGCCGCAACTGCCGTTGGCCCAGGGCCAGGCCTGACCAGCGCAGTCAGCAGCGCGCACCGGTCCTGGGCCATGGCCACCAGGGAATCTGCGTTGCCAGGGCTCGGCTCGGGGATGCCGACACGGCGCCTGTTCAGCGTGGCCGCAGCCCGTCGAAGATCACCTCGAACATCCGCTGTCGGGCCGCCGGGTCGGCTCCGAGCTGCTCCATCATCGTGGTGGTGCCGACCAGCAGGGCGATAAGCTCCGACAGGCCGAGCTCCGGGCGGACCGCCGCGGCCCGTTGCGCCCCGACCAGTAGCCCGGCCAGCTGTGCCCGGATCGCCTTGCTGGGTTCCTGCAGGGCCGCCTGCGCGTCCACCCCGGCTGCGGCGAGCGCCTGGGCGAACTCGTTCTTGCCCGCGGACTGGTCGACCACCAGGCGGAAGCAGGCGAAGAAGGCCTCAGCGGGCTCGGAGTCGGCGGTCAGCTGCGCGCTCTGGGCGGCGATCGACTCCAGCCTGCGCACCATCACCGCCTCCAGCAGTGCTTCCTTGGTCGGGAAGTGCCGGAAGAGCGTGCCGACCCCGACTCCGGCGGCCCGGGCGATCTCCTCGGTCGGCACGCCGACGCCGCGGGTGGTGAACACCTCCGTGGCGACGTCCAGCAGTCTGGCCCGGTTACGGGCTGCGTCCGCCCGCAGCGGGCGTTCCTGAGCGCCGCTCATCCCTTCCACCTTCCCCTGCCGATGGCAGAGCCACCCTGGACAACCGGAGTCGCCAGTCCGTATCGTTGAGAACCGGAGTCACTAGTCCGATTCTAGTGACGAATCCGCCTGGGGGTTGATCATGTCTGAAACGCTGTCACCGCGCGCGGTCTTCCAGAAGCTGCTCGACGGCATCACCGAGCGGCGGTTCGCGGAGCTGGCCGAGCTCTACGCCGAGGACGCCGTGGTGGAGACCGTCTTCGCGCCGGTCGGGCCACGCCGGTTCGAGGGCCGGGCGGCACTCAAGGAGCGGTTCGCGGAGATCGCCGCGAATCTGCCCGTGCAGCTGACCGCGACGAATGTGGTGATCCGGGAGACCGACGACCCTGAGGTGGTGGTCACCGAGTGGAACTACCAGGTGCACCACCGGGTGACCGGGCGGGACTTCGAGGTGGCCAACATCCAGGTGCTGCAGGTCCGCGACGGCCTGATCGTCAGCAGCCGGGACTTCCACGACCACCTGGCCCTCGCCGTGGCCGGCGGCGACCTGCCGCAGCTGGTGGCGGCGCTGGACGGCAAGTAGCGCGAGCAGCAGCCGCGGGCCGGGACTCCCCCGGGGTCCCCGCCCGCGCGGGGCGCCCGGCCGTGCACTGCTTCGCCGGGCCGGGGCTGGAAATGGATTACCCGGCCGGGCCGTCCATGCCGTACAGTCGGCTTCTCCGACGCGGGGTGGAGCAGCTCGGTAGCTCGCTGGGCTCATAACCCAGAGGTCGCAGGTTCAAATCCTGTCCCCGCTACTGAGAAGGCCGGGGTCGGCGCACCGAGTGCGCCGACCCCGGCCTTCTTCCATGCCCGCTCGACGGCGAGGCCGCCTGGAGGCGGGCCTGCGGCCGCCCCACGCGCCGCCCCGCCCGCCGCCCCACGCGGCACCGGTGCGCAGGCCTGGTGTGCGGCGCTACCGTGGGAGCATGACGACGCTGGTGGAGCTCCCGACACACCTGGAGCAGCCTGTGGCCGAGGCTGCCGCCCGGGCGGGGCTGAGCGTGCAGGAGTACGTGGCCAGGGTGCTGACGGCCGATCAGGCCGCCGCTCGCGGCAGCCGCGAGGAGCGGATCGAGCGGGCCGGCACGCTCGCGGCCGCCGCCTATCAGCAGTGGGTCACCGGTGGGTGCAGCGAGGCGGGCGCGATGACCCTGGACGAGGTCTTCGAGTGACGGATCGTCACCCGGCGCGGATCGGCGCCGAGGTCGGCCAGATCATCAAGGCGATGCCCGCCGAGGTCCGCAAGGAGTTGCGCGCGGCGCTGGAACGGGCCGAGACGACCCCCGGTCCTGGCCGCAGGCCGACCGGTACGACAGCGACGACACGGTGCGGGTCATCAGGCTGCCCGACGTGATCGTGCACTATGCCATCGTGCCCGTCGGCGAGCCGCCGCACCTGTGGGTCTTCGCGGCCACCCTGCTCTGACGCTCGTGCCGGATCCCTCGCGGACCGGGCCGAGGTCGCGCATGCTCGTGGGTAGGCGGCACCAGCCCAGACCGAGCCGTGCGGAGCTGCACAGGAGGCCACCGATGCGCTCCTCTCCCGGGATGAACCGATCCGTCGGCAGGTTGCGCCTCCAGGTGCTGGGGGTGCTGCTGATCGGTGGTGTCGTGGCGGCCTGTTCGTCCTCGCCGGCGCCGACGGTAGCCCCCTCCCGCTCCCCCGCAGCCACCTCGGCACCGGCTTCGCCCCGACCGACCGGGCCGGAGTCCCCCACCGCCGGGTCGCCCGCCCCCGCCACGCCTCCGTCCTCGGCCGCCAAGCCCACGCCCTCGCCTTCGCCCTCGCCGACGCCGACGCCGACACTCGGCCGGACCGCGACGCTGACCCAGCAGCAGCTCGTCGGACAGCGGATCGTCTACTCCTACCCCGGCCTGACGCCGCCCGCCGCCCTGCTCCAGCACATCCGCGCGGGGGAAGCCGCCGGCGTCATCTTCTTCGGCCAGAACATCTCCAGCCCGGCCCAGCTCGGCTCGGCGATCGCCGAACTGCGCCAGGCGCAGGCGGACAGCCCGGTGCACGAGCCGCTGCTGCTGATGACCGACCAGGAGGGCGGCCAGGTCCGCCGCCTGCCCGGGGCGCCCGCGCTGTCGGCCAAGCAGATCGGCCAGACCGGCGACCCGTCGGCCGCCGCCTCGGCGGGCAGCGCCGCAGCGCAGAACCTGGCCGGTGTCGGCATGAACGTCAACCTGGCACCGGTTCTCGACGTCCTGCACGGCGCCGGCGACTTCATCGACCAGACCCAGCGCTCCTTCAGTGACAACCCGTCCGTGGTCACAGCCATGGGCCGGGCGTTCATCACGGCCCAGCAGCACGGCGGGGTCGCGGCCACGGCCAAGCACTTTCCCGGGCTGGGCGCGGCGGCCGCCAACCAGAACACCGACCTCGGCCCGGTCACGCTGAACGAGCGGCTGACCACCCTGCGCAATGTCGACGAGGCTCCATATCCCGCGGCGATCTCCGCCGGCGTGAAGCTGATCATGGTGAGCTGGGCGACCTATCCGGCGCTGGACCCGGCACACCCGGCCGGCCTGTCCGCCCCGGTCGTCCAGCAGGAGCTGCGCGGCCGCCTGGGCTTCACCGGGGTCACCATCACCGACGCCCTGGAGGCCAAGGCGCTCGACGCCTTCGGCACCACAGGCCAGCGCGCCGTCGCCGCCGCGGGCTCCGGCATGGACCTGCTGCTCTGCTCCGCTCAGGACGTGGGTCAGGGCGAGAGCGCGGCGGGCGCACTGGCGAGCGCGCTGAACAGCGGGCAGCTCGATCTGTCCGCGTTCCGCGCCGCTGCCGACCGGGTCACCACGCTGCGGGCCGGCCTGCATTAGCGGTGAAGCCCCTCATTGGCGTCTGCGGGGCAGTGCGGCGATTCGGGCGCGAGGCGCGGGGCGCGCCGAACTCCGCATCGAACTCACCGTTTCGGGTCCATACGGCAGATTTTCCGATTCCGTCAGGCCGTTTCTCGGCCACTTTCGCCACGCCGTTCGGCGCGGTCTGAACCAGTGCTCGGACGCGATGATTTTCGGCGAGAGTTCGCCGGCGAAATGCACCAGCTCAGATGGATGGAGAAGGATATCTCGATCTTCTCCGCTCATTCGAGCCAATGCCGGAGCTCTTGACGCACTCACGCCACGAGGGGACGTTGGGTCCGGCTCGGCCGCCGGCCGAGCCGGACATCGAACAGGGAGGTCCCCTTGAAGTCGACCGTCGCGATGAAGAAGCCCACGAAGAAGATCACCGTTCGCCGCACCGGCGACGTGCGTCTGACCTCGGCCGCGTGTCAGTGCCCGTACAGCGCCTCCGCCTGACGGTGACGCGCTAGCTCGCTGCCCGGGTGTGCCGAGTCCCGGCGCACCCGGACAGCGCCGGGCGCCGACCGCATTCGGCCAACGGATCTTTGGGAGCGCTGTGAGCGAATCAACCCTTGCGGTACACGAGTTGAGTTTTGTCTCCGAGGGTGACGAGGTCGTGGTCGGCCGGCTGGACACCGGTTCCTATGCCGTCTTTCCCTCCGACGGTGCGGAACTGCTCAAGCGGCTCACCGAGGGAATGCCGTTGGACGAGGCGGCCGCCTGGTACGAGGAGACCTTCGACGAGCCGGTTGATGTCGAGGACTTCGTCGCCACGCTCCACGAGTTGGGATTCGTCCGGGAGTCCGACGGCGCACCGCTCACACCCGCCGCACCGGTCCGCCTGCGCGGGCTGGGACGAGCAGCGTTCTCACCGGTGGCCTGGGCGTGCTACCTGGCGGTGCTGGTGGCCTGGCTGACGGCCGTCGCGATCCACCGCGAACTACGGCCGGCGCCCTCGCAGATCTTCTTCGTCAGGTCGCTGCTGGTGGTCCAGTTGGTGATCACCTTCGGTCAGGTCCCGTTGCTGCTGGCCCACGAGGGCTTCCACATCCTGGCCGGGCGGCGGCTGGGCCTGCCCACCAAGCTGCGACTGAGCAACCGGCTCACCTACATCGTGGCGGAGACGCAGACCAACGGCCTGATGAGCGTGGACCGCCGCAAGCGCTATCTGCCCTTCCTGGCGGGGATGGTCTGCGACGGCGTGGTGCTGGGGACCCTCGGGCTGATCGCCGCGGCCGACCGGCACGGCGACGGCAGCTTCTCGCTGACCGGCCGACTCTGCCTGGCACTGGCCTTCACCGTGGTCATGCGGATCCTCTGGCAGTTCCAGCTGTACCTGCGGACCGACCTCTACTACGTCTTCGCCACCGCGCTGCGCTGCTACGACCTGCACGACGCGAGCAAGGCGCTGCTGAAGAACCGGATCTGGCGCCTGCTGCGCCGCCCGGAGCGACAGGTCGACGAGGGACAGTGGACCGAACAGGACCGCAGGGTCGGCACCTTCTACGGACCGTTCATCGTGCTCGGCTTCTGCGTACTGGCCGCCATCACGATCTTCGCGAGCATCCCGGTCACCGTGAGCTACTTCCGGATCGCCGCCCATGCCATCGGGTCGGGCCGCGTCGACGCCCGCTTCTGGGACTCGCTGCTGTCGCTGTGCCTGAACGCGGCCCAGACGGTCGCACTGGTCGTCCTCTCCCGGCGCAAACGCCGTGAACAGCGACGCGCGGCGAACCCCGCACTCTCCTAGGCCCTGCCCGGCGCCGGCTGTCCCCGCCCCAGACCTCCCTGAACGAAAGGTGTTTCGACATGCCCGGTCATCGCATGATCGTGGGCGACAGCCCGGCGGCCCGACTGCGGCCGGCCGGCGCCGACGGTGACCTCGCGGTGGTGGCCCGCTGCCATCGGCGGCTGCGCGGCCCGTACACCGGCGTCGACACCGTGCTGCGGGCGGTGCTGCCCGAGGCGGCCCGTCGGTGGCCGGAGCTGGTGGAGCACCACCGGGTGGAACTCCTCTACGGGATGCCGGAGTTCGCCGAGCTGATCGGCCCTGCGCCGCGGACCCTGGCGGGCGAGTCCTCGTTCAAGGAGCGCACCAGGTTCTTCGGCGCCGGCATGATCCGCTGCATGAGTCAGGGAATCGTCTCCTTCCTGCTCGACTACGCCCGTCGGGTGCGGTCCTGCGGTGAACTGCCTGCCTACCTGGTCTTCGACGAAGTGGACCAGGCGGAGCCCACCACACAGGAGTTCATCGCCCTGCTGGTGCGCCGGGCCGACCCCGCACAGCTGCGGGTGGTGGTCTGCGCCGCGCCCGGCGAGCTGCCCGAGGAGCTGGCACAGGTGCTGGCTCGCCACACCGAGCGGATCGACGCGGGGCCGAGCGACGGCGGTGACAGGGGTGACGGCGCGCACCCGGGCGGCCGGCCGCGCAGCGCCGTCGAGTTGGCCGAGGCGTACGTCCTCGGTGACGGCACCGGCAGCGACCCCGCCGAGCTGCTCGCCTACCAGCAGGCGGACCCAGAGCTACGGGCGCGCCTGCACGACCTGCGCGCCGACGAGCTGGAGCAGGCGTCCCCCAGCTGGGGCGTCAGGGTCGGCGCCCTCGCCTACCACCGCGAGCACGGCAGTGACCGCGCCGGCGCCGGCCGGCTCGCGCTGCTGGCGGCCCAGCGCTACTGCGTGGAGGTCGGCTTCTCGGCAGCGGTGATCGACCTCGGTCTGCGCGGTCGGCTCGTCACGGATCCGAACGTCGACCAACACGACTTCTGGGAGTTCACCCACCAGGCTGCCGCCGCCTGCATCCCGGTCGGCCGGACCGTCCAGTCGATGGAGCTCTACCTCGACGTCATCCAGCGCTTCACGGACCCCAAGGTCCACATGATGACCAGCTATTCGATCGCGATGCTGCACACCCGCTTCCTCCAGCCACGTGACCATGACCTCGCCCTGCGCTGGCAGAACAACGCCGTGGCGATCGCGGGCATCCTGCCCGATCCGGCCGAGCGGCTCACCTTCAGTGTCTTCCACGACAACGGCCTGGCCCTGGTGGAGATGCACCGGGGCAACCTGGCCCGCTCGCTGGAGCTGGTCGAGTCCTGCATGGCCCGGCTCGACGCGAAACTGACGGACGAACAGTGGCGGCTGCACCGCTCGCAGTTGCTCTACAACCGCGCGCGGCTGCTGACCGCCACCGGCCGGCTGGACGAGGCGTTCGCCGACTACTCGACGCTGATCGACCTCGACCCCTACTACACCGACTACCTCTCCGAGCGGGCTCGGATCCACCGGGTGCGCGGCGACTTCGCAGCCGCCCTCGCCGACTACGACCGCGCGGTGCGACTGGCCCCGCCCTTCCCCGAGCTCTACTACAACCGCGGGACGGCCCGAGCGGAGGCCGGCGACGACAAGGGGGCCCTGGCTGACTTCGGCTACGTCCTGGAGATGGAGCCCGACGACGTCGACACCCGGCTCGCGCGGGCCGAAATGCTGCTCGAGAGCGAGGAGTTCGACGCCGCCGAGGCCGACGTCGCGGCCGGTCTGGCGCTGCGGCCCGACGAGCCCCGGCTGCTCTGCATGCGCGGCACCGTCGCCCTCCAACGCGGTGCGCTCACCGAGGCGTACCAAGCGCTCAGTTCGGCCCTCGACCTCGACCCGGGCTACCCCGCCGCACTGATCAACCGCGCGGTCGTCCACTACCAACAGGACCGCTACCAGGCCGCCGTGCAGGACCTCACCGCCACCTTGGGGCTGATCGGCGACGACCCCGACGTCCTGCTGAACCGCGGCATCGCCTACCAGGCCGAAGGACAACTCGACCTGGCTCTGGCCGACTTCGACCGTGCGCTGACCCTGCCGGGCGCGGACGTCGCGGAGTTGCGGGAGCAGCGCGAACGCTGCGGTGCCTAGGGTGGCCGGGTGGCTAGGCGGTGAGCGTGCGGCCGCCGTTCGTCAGGGCGTCTCGGTCAGTGCCGCGATGGCCTCGGCCACCACCGGGTTCTGGGTGAACTCTCGGCCCGCGGCGAGTTCGCGCTGCCCGAGCTGCTCGGTGGCCGCCAGGTACGCGTAGGCGTCAGCTCCGATCGGCAACCGCAGGGGCGCGGACTCGGTGGCGACGACGCGCAGGACCAGCTCGGCGAACTCCTCGGGACGGCCCAGCGACTCGTTGTGCCGCATGCCGCGCAGGGCCTCACGCACCGGCCCGGTGTTCTGGTCGTAGGCCGGTAGCCGTACCGCCGTCTCGGCAAGCGCGTCCCCGTAGCCGGTGGCGAAACCCCCCGGCTCCAGCACCGTCACTCGCACACCGAGCGGGCCTGCCTCCGCTGCCAACGCCTGACTCATGCCCTCCAGGGCGTACTTGCCGGTCACGTAGGCGGACAGCCCCGGAAAGGCCGTCCGTCCCGCCAGCGAGGAGACGTTCACGATGTGCCCGCGGCCTTGAGCGCGCATCAGCGGCAACACCAGCCTCGCCAGCCGCCACGGCGCCACGGCGCCACGACCAGCGTCTCCAACTGGGTGCGCAGCTCCTCGTCCGAGACCTCCTCGACGGTACCGGACAGACCGGCTCCCGCATTGTTGACCAGGACGTCCACACCGCCGAGGCGGTCCACCGCCAGTTGCACAGCGGCCTGCGCAGCTTCCGCGTCCCGCAGGTCCAGGGTGGCGACGACCAGCTGGTCCGGATGCTTCACGGCGAGTACGTCGAGGGCGGACGGCCTGCAGGTGGTGGCAACCAGCCGGTCCCCGGCACCCACGACCGCGGTTGCCAGCGCGAGTCCGAGTCCGGACGAACATCCGGTCACCAGCCAACGACGTGTCATATTCCCTCCCCTGTCCCTCGGGTACTCGGCCGCCCCGGGCCAGGGTAGGCACGCCGCCCTCCCCCGCACACCGCGCACGACACACGCGCCCAGAACACACCGGCGTACGCCCTGAAGGGCGCCAACCGCCCGCCGACCAGCGGGCTCGCGCCCGGGGCACCCGGGGGCCCGGGTGTTCAGCGGAACGCCTGCCAGGGTGGTGGGGCGTGTGATGGTGGGGCGTGTGATGGAGTAGTGCGGTACGGGTCGGATCGAACGAAAGGGGCAGGTGCCGCGCATGAGACCGGGACGTGGTGGGCGATTCGCGGTGGGGGCCTCGGTGCTGACAGTGGCGGCGGTGGCCCTGGCAGGGTGCTCGGGCGCAGCGGGCACCCGAGCCGCAGCAGGCGCGCCGCCGAGCCCGAGCAGCGCCTCACCGAGCAGCGCCTCACCGAGCAGCACCGCCCCGCCCACCCCACCCGCACCGACCGCGACGGCGTCCACGGCTCCCTCGGTGCCCCCAGCGCCGGCGCCGGAGACCAGCGTGCCCGCAACCTCGGGCCCGGGTGCGCAGTTGATCGGCAGTTACCTCAAGACCTTGCTGCCCAGACGCTCCTCCCTGGCCATGCTGGGCTTGGGTCCCACGCTGCCCTCCGGGTGGGTGGCCAATGACGTGCACGAGCGGGACAGCGGGCCCGCCGTCGCCGCCACCGCGGCACCCTCCGTGGTGGGCGCGGGTACCTGCTCCTACCTGACGGGCGAGGATCTCGACCTGGCCGGCGGCCTCAGCGTGGCCAGCGCGACCGAGCCGCTGAACTTCGGCAACGCGCACGCCGCGCTGACCCTCCATGCCTACGGGCCAGGCGATGCGGCCAAGTCGCTCGCCGAGGTCCGACAGAGCGTCACCTCGGCGTGCGCGTGGTTCACCGCGCTGTACCCGGCCGGCGCCGTGACCGTGAACGTCTCCGCGACCCCGGTCAGCGGCCTCGGCGACGAGGCGCTGCTGGTCAGCACCGCACCCCAGGGCCCCTATCTCGGCCAGGAGGACCTCCTGGTGCGCCGCGGCGACCTGATGCTGTCCCTGAACGCGGACAACAGCACCGGCAGCCTCCCCGACCTGTCCCCGGTGGCCGCGGCACTGGTCCCCGGAATGGGCTGACACCGGGAACACCCGCCAGGGTCCCTCTTTCACCTCAGGGCGACGGTCACCAGAGCGCGGTGCTCAGCTAACCGGTCCCGTCATCGTGTGCGGCCCTACCGCCGGTTCGAGCAGTGACAAAGTCCGCTGCTGCGCATCGAGGCCGACGCGGATGCCGACCGGCATGGGCAGATTCGGGCCGGCATGCCCGAACTCGACGTTGCCCAGGACCGGGATGTCACGGTCCCCGAGGACGTCGAGAACGATCTCGGGCAGGCTGGGGGACGCGCCGGGCTCGAGTCCACTGATCTCGCGCGGAACGCCCACGACCATGCCGGAGATCCGATCGAGGATGCCGCAGTGTCGCATCACCTGCAGATAGCTCCACACATGCGATGCCAGGCCGCCCATCTCCTCCCAGAACAGCACCGCACCGTCGAACCGTTCGAGCGGCAACGCGAAACGCGTCGCCTGCGCCAGCACGATGCGATTCATCACCCCGCCGATCAGCCGACCTTCGACACGACCAGGACGCCAGCACTCCCACGACGGGCTCGCGGGCAACGCACCGATCGCCTCGGTACCGGTCAACAACCTGCCGTAGAGCTCCTCGAGTTCCACTTGGCGCGCCACGGGCGCAGACTGCCAGTGCCCGCCGAAGCCGGGAACCGCCATGTCGGCATGGAACCCGACCAGACCCGTGCGCGCGTAGAGCACCAGATGCAGCAGCGAGATGTCGCTGTAGCCGAGGATCGGCTTGGGGTCGGCCCTGATCGCCTCGACATCGATCAGGTCCAGGTAGCCGAGCACCGTCTGCCCGCCGTCACTCGCAACGATCGCGCGCACCTCAGGATCGCGCAGAAGACCATTGAGCTCCCCCGCGATCTCCGCCGGCGTGGCCGCGCTCCACCAATGCCGGCGTCCTACTTCGAGTAGCGGAGCCCGACGCACACGGAAGCCCATCCGCTCCAGCACGACCACCGTCTGCTCGACGTTGGGCTCGTAAGCTACCGGCAGCGGACCGGACAGCGACGCGATGACAACGAGATCCCCGGGCCTCAGGGCACGCGGTCGAAGCAGTCGAGGCAGCAGAGGCGACGCAGAACCAGTCATGGCGCCAGTGTCGCCGTTGCCCTTGGTAGGGTCACGCGACTTTCGCCGGCCGTCCGCCCCAGGCCAGGGTGCTGCCCTCGGCGCCCAATTCACTGTCCTCGGGGAGACGTTCACCGCGCCGAAGCACACCTTCTGGGGCTGAGCCACCATCGAGATAACTGCGTGAAGGCTGTGCGCCCGGGTGCGTCTACCTGACCCAGCGGGTCTCCACGATGCCGCAGGCGTAGGCGGCCGAGTGGGCGGCCCGGTAATTCCGCGTGGCGAGCCGGGCCCCGAAGACGCTGGTCCCCTCGCCCGCGAAACCGGGGTTGGTGAACAGCCGGAGCTCGTCGGCCAGGTCCTCCCGCAGCACGGAGGAGACCAGGCCGGCGCCACCAAAGCAGACCAGGTCCCCGTCGGCCTGCTTCTTCGCCTGTTCCACGGTGTCGGCCAGCTCGCCGTTGAGCACCGTGGTCCGTGGCCAGTCGAGTTCGGGCCTGCCCGACCGGCTCACAACAAACTTGGGGAGTGCGCCGATGGCCCGGCTGAACTCCCAGTCGGGATCGCCGGGATGCTGCTCCGCCATCCGGCTCCAGTGCCCAAGGTAACCCTCGTCGGCCATGGGCCGACTCAGCAGGATGCCCGAAGCGCCACTGAGCAGGCCGTTGAAGGCCGCGCGGAGGTCCGCACTCCACGGCCAGTCGGGGCCCCAATTCCACAACTGCCAGTTGGCGTCCGACAAGCTGCTGTCGACGTAGCCGTCGATGGAGATCTGCATCGCCACAGTCAGGCGGCTCACGATTCTTCCGTCCCCTCGTCATGGTCAGGACTGCCGGTGGCTCGGAGGCCGTCCCTCAGTCTCACCCAACGAGTGCCAGCTGGACTCGCCAGGCCCGCCGATCCGAGCCGACATCGAGACGATAGCTCGGACAACTGACGTTTTCTGAGAAGCGATTCCCAAAGCGGACATAGCTTCAAGTTTTCGCTGTTCAGGCATGTAGTCGTCGCTGGGTAGGCAGGCTGGATCCGCTGTGTTCACGCTCGTTGTGTGCGGAGGTGGCGGATGCCGTCGGTGCTGGGACTCCTGGAGGAACGCGAACGGGCGGCGCTGGCCCGGGTGGAGGAGCTGCGCGCCGAGCTGGAACGGGTCCGGGCGGCGGTGGTGGAGGCCGAGGAGGCCGCGCGGCGCGCGGTCGTCGCCCGCGAGGAGGTCGTCGAGGCCCTGGCCGCCGCGCCGGGCGTGCCGGAGACCGGGGCGGTGGAGGTTGTGGGTGGTGTTGCGGCCAGGGTCGACGTCCCGCCGTGGCATCAGGGGTTGGATCTTGCGGTGCTGCCGGGTGACTGCGCGGCGATCGTGGCGCTGGTCGAGGACGACGCGGCCGGTGGCGGGGGTGGCGTGCGGGCCCGGCGGATGCGCGATCATCTGGGCTGGCAGGCCAGTGATGCGCGCGAGCAGGCCGCTCGGTTCCGTGCCAAGCGGCTGGTGGAGCGTGGGTGGTTGAGCGAGGAGGGGCCGGGGTTGTTCAGGCCGCGGCCGGCGCGGACCGATTGAGGCGGCGGGGTGCGGGGGTGCCTTGGCGGGCCAGTCGCCGGGTGGCGGGGATGCTGGCGGCCCACCAGAGCATGGCCTCGGCGCTGTCGGTGCGGGTTTCGTAGTCACGGGCCAGGCGTCGGGCCCGGATCAGGTGGGAGAAGCTGCGTTCGACCACCCAGCGGCGCGGTAGCACGGTGAAACCGGAGATGTCGTCGGGGCGCTTGACGATGGTCAGGGCGATCGCGAGGACAGTGGTGGCGAAGTCGACGAGCCAGCCGGTGTAGCCGCCGTCGGCCCATACCACGGTGATGGCGCGGTGGCGGGCGCGCAGGCGCTGCAGCAGGTCGCGGCCAGCTTCGCGGTCGCTGACCGAGGCTGCGGTGACCATCACGACCAGCAGCAGGCCGAGGGTGTCGACGGCGATGTGCCGCTTGCGGCCGTTGATCCTCTTCCCGGCGTCGTAGCCGCGCGAGACGGCGGGCACGGTGGCGTCGCCCTTCACCGACTGGGAGTCGATGATCGCGGCGGTGGGCTCGTCCTTCTTTCCGGCCAGCTCGCGCAGGCGGGCGCGCAGGCGGCCGTAGAGTTCCTTGATCAGGTCGTTGTCGCGCCAGCGGCGGAAGAACCGGTACACGGCCCGCCACCTGGGGAAGTCGGTCGGCAGGCTCGCCCAACGCACGCCCTCGGCGACCAGGTAGCGCACCGCATCGAACATCTGGCGGTGGCAGTACCCTTCCGGGCGCCCGCCGCGTCCGTTCAGCCAAGCCGGGACCGGCAGCAGCGGCCGGATCAGAGCCCATTCCGTGTCGGTCAGGTCGGATGTGTAGCGGCGGGCGCGGTCCGGCCGGTCGGCGGCGTTGCCGAACAGGTGGGCCAGGCAATCGCACGGCGACACGCCCGAGTTGGACACGGGACGAACGGTCACGACACAGTAGGGCACCAGGGCCTCCGGCACGCTCAGTTGACTCGACATCACCGAGCTGTGCAGGAGGCCCTTTCCCTATACGTCGATCCGCGACCGATCACCCGAACGAGATCGACACGCGCGACAGTTCGATCAGCAGGCGTGCCATCCGCTTTGGGAATTGCTTCTGAGGAGAAGGGCGGCGCGGGCGATGTCACCGATCCGGCTGGGGCTGAGCGTCACGTGCCTGAGCGCGCGCCAGCGCCCCTTGAGCTCGGCTGCGGCCCGCTCACCCTGGAGCGTGAAGCCCCTGGTAGGACGGTTCTCACCACAAGATTGTCCGCGACAACCAGAGGCTTCACGTAGGTCACCTATGTTGCCACGCTCGACGTCCCGCGCCACGTAGTGGAGTACCTCGCCGTCTGCTGAGAGGACCTTCCCGCGCCTGTCGGCGATGCCCAGATTGCGGAGGCCGAGAGGCAACTGGGCTTCGCGCTGCATCGCTACTTGCGCGCCTGTACCGCGAGGTCGCTGACGGCTGCTTCGGCCCTGACTACCGACTGCTGCCGCTGCTTGGTCCGGGCTCCAGCGTCGCTGGCGAATACCTGACGCGACGTGAGGCGTCCGTTGGCGTGGAGCACCCGGAGTGGCCCGAAGGCATCGTACCGATCCTGACCTGGGGCTGTGCCATGTACGCAGGCGTTGATTGTCTCGGTGAGGACGGTCAGGTCCTGCTCTTCGAGCCGAACCCGTATAGCGGCGGATCGTGGGATCGGTGTTGGTTCCTCGACTCCGCCAGCCTCGCAACGTGGCTGGAGACATGGCTCGCGGGGACGGGCTGGTTCGAGGAGGACGCCTTCGACAGAGAGGACCTGGTCGAGCCTCAGCCATGGGACCAGGCCGCAAGCCGACTGTCCTCCGGCGCATAGCGAAACACCAACGCTTCGTCCCGTTGGCGCAGACGCCGTCATCCCGGGGCCGTCGATGAATTAGTGGGTTGATTTGTCCTCGCGGTCTGCGGCTGTCGCGTGCATGACGTAGTTCGCGAGGTCGCTGGGGTCGATCAGGCGGGCGGGGATCGGTTCCGGGTGGTGTCCCAGGTCTTCCAGGATGGGGCGGACCTGCTTGATCAGGGCTCTGATCTGGTTCTCCCCGACGCGGAAGAGGTAAGCGGTCAGCGAGCGGGACAGGCCGCGCTGGTCGAGGATGGCGGCCCAGATGATGTTCTCTGTGGTCATCTTGCGGTGCCGGGGCCGCTCCTTGGGCGGCAGGGCGTCCAACCGGTCGCGGACGCTGACGGTGAGTTCGTCCAGGTCATGGCGCTCGATGCCGGTCAGCAGGGGGTGGGTGGCCAGGGTCGCGCCGAAGGTGTGCGCGTGCCGGGGGTGGGATCTGGGGCCGGGCGGGTGGAGCGGGACGTCGGGGATGCCGGGCTGGGGCGGGATCGTGTAGTTCCACTCCCCGTGGAAGTCTTCCGGGCGGATCGTGAGGGCGGACGCGTGTTGTTCGCTGATCTCGATGCCGGTGGGGTAGCTGCCGGTGTCCAGGCGGGCGGTCACGGTCAGTCCGGTGCGGGTGGTGGTCGCCGAGATGAGGTTCAGGGCGGTCTCGTAGCTGGTCAGCGGGTGGGAACGCCAGTTGAGGGAGATGAAGGAGAACAGGCGGTGCTCGACCCGGTTCCACTTCGAAGTTCCCGGAGGTAGGTGGCACACGCTGATCTCCAGGCCGGTCTCGGTGGCGAGAACGGCGAGGTTGGCCTTCCACGCCTTGGCGCGGGAGCTGTTGGAGCCGCCGCCGTCCGCGGTGATCAGCAGGCGTCTTGCCTGTGGATAGGCGGGCCGCCCTTCCTCGGTCCACCAGCGGCGCAGGCTGGAGACGGCGAACGCGGCGGTGTCGTGATCGGTGCCCACCACGACGAACCCGGTATTGCGGCCCAGGTCGTAGATGCCGTAGGGGATCGCTGTGCCCGTGGCGTGGGAGGGGAAGTCGTGGTCGAGGACCTTGACCGGGGCGCCCGGCGGGGCCCACTCGCGTCCGGGCCGGGCGAAGAGTCCGATCTGCTCCTTCTTCTTGGTGTCCACGCTGATCACCGGATCACCGGCCTGGAGGAACTCGGCCACCGTGGAGTTGAGATGCTGGAACTGCGCGTCCCGGTCTGGGTGGTGGCTGCCGGCCAGCACCCGCGCGTTGCCGCGCAGGCTGAACCCGGCCCCTTTCAGCAGGGCCGCGACAGTGTCGCGGCCCACCTTCCTGCCCTGGGCGGCGAGTTCATCCGCGAGGCGGCGCAACGACTTCGTCGTCCACGTCAGGGGCTTCATCGGATCGCCCTGTGTGCTGTCCTCGACCAGCGCCAGCAAGGCCGGCACCAAACCTGGGTCCCTGTCCGCCAGGGCCGGGCGGCCCGCACCCGACCGCCGTACCCGCCCGTCCGGTCCCTCGCCCGCATCGAGTTCGGCCAGGCCACGGCTGACGCGGCCTTTCGAGACGCCCGCAGCCTGTGCCACCGCGGCAATCCCGCCGTGCCCGAACTGCCGGGCCTCCGCCGCGTACAGGATCCGGCGCTGCCGCTCGTTCAAATGCGGCGTCACCGCCTCGAACTTCGCCCGTAACGACTCCACCGATCCATCAAAGCGCCCCATGCCACATCAACGAGCCCAACTACCGTAAGCAACCCACTAATTCATCGACGGCCCCGGGGCCGGCCATGCTCAGAGGGCGGAAAGCGAGCTCTTGTCCCGTTCTTCTTCGGGTGTTGGGCGGGCGCTCAGGCCAATGCCGATTCATGCGTTCCAGTGGACCACTGGGCGGCTTGGGCGGGACGAACTGAGCCGAAGGATGCCGCGAGCTGGTCGAGCAGGGGAGTTGCGGCTGGGTGCGGGGCGCGACGTGGTGTGATCGTGTAGATGCCGCGGGTGGGGGGATCGATGAGGGACACCGTGGTGACGTCGGACCGCAGCGCGCATGTCAGCACCCCGGGTATGAGGGCGATGGCGTGGCCGGTCGCGACCAGGGCCAGCTTGCCGGCGAGATCTGCCGCGGTGAGGTCGATGCGGGCGGTGGCTCCGGCGCGGGCGGCGTGCTGGTGCAGCAGTGCTGCCGAGCCGTCGTTGTCCTCGACCCAGGTCTGGTCGGCCAGCTCCTGAATGCGCACCGGTCCGTGCCCGGCTCGTGGATGGTCGACGGGCAGGACGACGACCATCTCGTCCATCCCCAGGAGCCGTCGTTCGATGCGCGGGTCATGGGGCAGCCCCGGTGGCGCGTCGGTGACGACGGCGACGTCGAGATCGCCGGCTGTCACGCGACCGTGCAGTTGTGCACTCAGCCCCGGCAACAGGCTCCACTGGAGTGGGCCGGCTTTGTCCAGCAGGCGGCGGATCGCCGTGGGCACGATCCCGGCGGCCAGGGACGGCGTCGCGCCGACGGCCAGCGGCCGCCCGAATGCCCCGTCACGGGCGTCTCGTGCGGCACGTACGGCGCGGTCGGCTTCGTTGACCGTGACAAGGGCGTGGTGACGGAACACCTCGCCGGCGGCGGTCGGACGCACGCCGCGTGCATGCCGCTCCACCAGCGGTACCCCGAGTTGGCGCTCCAGCCCTGCGATCTGCCGGGAGACAGCCGACTGTGTGTAACCGAGCTCGTCGGCCGCCGCCGACAGCGACCCGAGTCGGCACACCGTCACGAACGTCCGCCACGCAGTCAGCTCCATGGCCGCAAGTATGCCTGGGCTCTATGCGTGTCCCGCATGGCTGCCCTGCTGGATCTGCGCTTGTCGCAGGTATCGCGATGCCGCCACGGTGTGACACATGACCACACCGCGCACGATCGCCGTCCTCGGCCTGGGCCGCATGGGCGCCGCAATCGCGACACGACTCGCCGACCACGACTGGGACGTCATCGGTTGGACCCGCTCGGGGCGCACCGCAGGCGCTGTCGAGACGACCAGGGAGGCGAGCGACGCCGTGGCGAAGGCCGACGTCGTACTCCTGGCGTTGTTCGACGGCGAGGCCTGTCAGCAGGTCGTCGACCGAGTCCGCGACTCGCTGCGACCGGACACGATCCTGCTGAACGTCAGCACCGTCGCCCCCGCCGAGGCGTCGCAGCTGGCCAGGCAGCTCGGCCCGTCCTACGTCCACGCGCCGGTGCTCGGCTCCGTGCCGGCTGCCGCCGCCGGCACCCTGCGGATCCTCGCCGCAGCCGACCAAGGCGCGCTCGACCAGGTCCAACCGGTCCTGGAAACGCTCGGCACGATGCGGCGCGTCGACGCCGCCGCCAGTGCCGCCGCACTCAAGCTGATCGCCAACAGCAGCCTCGCCGGCTCCGTTCTCGCGCTGCGGGAGTCACTGCGGCAAGCCGATGCCCTGCGGCTGCCCCGTGCCGATGTGCTGGACGTACTCGAACTCGGCGTGCTCGGCGGGCTCGTCGCCCGTAAGCGAACCTTCCTCGCCGGCGAGCGGACCGCGGCCACGGCGGAGTTCACCATCGGCGCACTGGCCAAGGACATGGCGCTGCTGGCCGCCGCGTCGAACACGCCCCTGCACAGCGCGGCCGAACTGGCCAACACCCGGGCCGACCCCGAGGCCGACATCGCCATTGCCGCCACGGTCCCCGCTGTGGGTGGCGCCGTCCTCGAACCGCTACGCGCCTACATCCGCGGACACGCCACCGGCGACCCCACCCACTTCCGTGACGCGTTCCTGCCCAGCGCCCACATCGAGGGAATCCGGGACGGCGCACTCGTCTCATGGCGCCTGGGCGAGTACTGCGCTCTCTTCCAAGGCCGTCCAGCCCCGGACGAGCCGAGCCGCCTGCGCCGCATCGACGCCGTTGACGTCCACGGCATCGTCGCGACCGCAACCATGACGCTCTGGCACGGAGAGGACACCTTCACCGACGTCTTCCTGCTGGTCCGCACCGGTGGCAGCTGGCGCATCGCCAACAAGGCCTATCACAGGGGCCGTCGATGAATTAGTGGGTTGCTTACGGTAGTTGGGCTCGTTGATGTGGCATGGGGCGCTTTGATGGATCGGTGGAGTCGTTACGGGCGAAGTTCGAGGCGGTGACGCCGCATTTGAACGAGCGGCAGCGCCGGATCCTGTACGCGGCGGAGGCCCGGCAGTTCGGGCACGGCGGGATTGCCGCGGTGGCACAGGCTGCGGGCGTCTCGAAAGGCCGCGTCAGCCGTGGCCTGGCCGAACTCGATGCGGGCGAGGGACCGGACGGGCGGGTACGGCGGTCGGGTGCGGGCCGCCCGGCCCTGGCGGACAGGGACCCAGGTTTGGTGCCGGCCTTGCTGGCGCTGGTCGAGGACAGCACACAGGGCGATCCGATGAAGCCCCTGACGTGGACGACGAAGTCGTTGCGCCGCCTCGCGGATGAACTCGCCGCCCAGGGCAGGAAGGTGGGCCGCGACACTGTCGCGGCCCTGCTGAAAGGGGCCGGGTTCAGCCTGCGCGGCAACGCGCGGGTGCTGGCCGGCAGCCACCACCCAGACCGGGACGCGCAGTTCCAGCATCTCAACTCCACGGTGGCCGAGTTCCTCCAGGCCGGTGATCCGGTGATCAGCGTGGACACCAAGAAGAAGGAGCAGATCGGACTCTTCGCCCGGCCCGGACGCGAGTGGGCCCCGCCGGGCGCCCCGGTCAAGGTCCTCGACCACGACTTCCCCTCCCACGCCACGGGCACAGCGATCCCCTACGGCATCTACGACCTGGGCCGCAATACCGGGTTCGTCGTGGTGGGCACCGATCACGACACCGCCGCGTTCGCCGTCTCCAGCCTGCGCCGCTGGTGGACCGAGGAAGGGCGGCCCGCCTATCCACAGGCAAGACGCCTGCTGATCACCGCGGACGGCGGCGGCTCCAACAGCTCCCGCGCCAAGGCGTGGAAGGCCAACCTCGCCGTTCTCGCCACCGAGACCGGCCTGGAGATCAGCGTGTGCCACCTACCTCCGGGGACTTCGAAGTGGAACCGGGTCGAGCACCGCCTGTTCTCCTTCATCTCCCTCAACTGGCGTTCCCACCCGCTGACCAGCTACGAGACCGCCCTGAACCTCATCTCGGCGACCACCACCCGCACCGGACTGACCGTGACCGCCCGCCTGGACACCGGCAGCTACCCCACCGGCATCGAGATCAGCGAACAACACGCGTCCGCCCTCACGATCCGCCCGGAAGACTTCCACGGGGAGTGGAACTACACGATCCCGCCCCAGCCCGGCATCCCCGACGTCCCGCTCCACCCGCCCGGCCCCAGATCCCACCCCCGGCACGCGCACACCTTCGGCGCGACCCTGGCCACCCACCCCCTGCTGACCGGCATCGAGCGCCATGACCTGGACGAACTCACCGTCAGCGTCCGCGACCGGTTGGACGCCCTGCCGCCCAAGGAGCGGCCCCGGCACCGCAAGATGACCACAGAGAACATCATCTGGGCCGCCATCCTCGACCAGCGCGGCCTGTCCCGCTCGCTGACCGCTTACCTCTTCCGCGTCGGGGAGAACCAGATCAGAGCCCTGATCAAGCAGGTCCGCCCCATCCTGGAAGACCTGGGACACCACCCGGAACCGATCCCCGCCCGCCTGATCGACCCCAGCGACCTCGCGAACTACGTCATGCACGCGACAGCCGCAGACCGCGAGGACAAATCAACCCACTAATTCATCGACGGCCCCTGACAGACACTCCTGAGAGGGCAGTATGCGATGTCTTGCCCGATATCTGACTCTGTCATGGGATTGGCGTGCAGGTCAGGGCCAGACGAGCGCCGGTTGCATGGCGAGGACGAACAAATCGACTCGGGTCCGGCCTGGGGGCGTGTTGCCTTGGCCGGTGCCCTGGGGCCATGGGATCGAGTCAGAGGGCTGTCCCAGCCCAGACCCTGCGACATACTGCGGTCATGAGTGGAGAGGAATCGGCGCGGCTGACGAGAGCCCTCATCGAGTTCCGTGAGGCCGAAGGCATCTCGGAGCGTGAACTCGCGCGCCGCACCTGGCTCAGTGAGGCGACCATCAGGACCTTCGAACGCGACCCTGGGGACCTGCCCACTCCGACCGTTGCCCAAAGCTTCGAGGAAGTCCTCGGCTGGGCTCCGGGCAGCATCAAGACCACGCCGTCCGAGGCGACGGGCCGTGAGCCATCGGCCGACTCGGCCATCGGCCTCAAGTAGGCGGGTACCCGCCGCATTCGGCAAGCGACTCGTAGCAGAGCTTGGTCAGGTTGGTATCGCCGTGGGTACGCCGCGGTGACGGGTGGGGCAGGCGCCGGTCCGGAGCGCGAGGAGGAACCGCGGTTCGCAGGCGATCCGGTAGCGGCAACCATTCCAGGTGCGGCCCTCGAACCGGGGCAGGCCGCAACACGCGCGGGCGCTCAGTGCGGGGTGGGGACGGCGGTGTTCGGGAGCGGGGTGACGTAGCAGGGATTGCTGAGTGTCCCGCAGGTGGGCTGGGGACTGGGGTCCGGGTGGATGAGGGTGCAGTTGCAGCCGGGCCCGGGATCGTTGCTGGTCGGCCGTGGTCCCGGGGTGTTCGCGGCAGTGGTCGGTCCGGCGGGGTGCGCCGTACGCGAGGGGGCTGGACGGCTGCGGGTCGGGGTGGGCGACGGCGCGTCAGTCTCCGTGGCGGTGGCGGCGGTGGCCGTGGCGGCGGTGAGGGTCGGGCTGGGGGTGGGAGCGAGCGACGGCGACGGGGAGAGGGAGGGGGTCGGCGTCGGTGAGGGCGTGGGCGACACGGCGGGTGCCGAGGTGGGCGGTTGGGCGACGGCCGGGGAGGCGGTGTGCTGTCCGGCGAATCCCCAGACGGCCAGCGCCGTCACGGCAACCACAGCCGTCGCGGCAATCAGGGCGCCCGCCAGGCGGCGGCGCAGGAACCACGGGGCACGGGCGGCGGGCACAGCGGGCTCCGCTGCGCCCACAGCGGCCGCTATCGGCTCCCGCTGATCGTCCGTCGGGGCGGCTTCGCCGGCGTCCGTCACGTCGCATCCTTCCAGGTCGAGGCCGTCATCATCGCAGGTGGCGCCGACAGCTCCCGAGGCGGGGCGGGCGGGTGTGCGGACGGGGACTGAGACTGGGACCGACCGTCACCAGACGGCGGGCGGGGGATGCCCGCCGCAGCAGTGAAGCGATCGCCACGATGGGCTTCGGCGGCCCGGTCGAGCAGCGTCGCGGACCGGGTCGTAAACCACTGGCCGATCGCATCGTCCCGGAGGGAGGCTGTTCCCCATGACGACAACCTTGATCACCGGGGCCAACAAGGGCCTCGGCCACGAGACCGCCCGCCGCCTGATCGCCGCGGGCCACACCGTCTACCTGGGAGCGCGCAGCGTCGAGCGAGGCACGGCGGCCGCTGCCGAGCTCGGCGCCCGGTTCGTGCAACTCGACGTCACCGACGATGCGTCGGTGACCGCCGCGGTGGCCACCGTCGAGGCCGGCGGCGGCCTGGACGTCCTGGTCAACAACGCCGGAGTCGAGGTGCGGTCACCGGAGGGCGACATCATAGGGGCCACGGAGCTGACCGCCGACGTGATGCGGGAGGTGTTCGAGACCAACGTCTTCGGCCTGGTCCGGGTGACCCACGCCTTCCTGCCACTGCTGCAACGCTCGGCCGCGCCGGTCGTGGTCAATGTCAGCAGCGGCCTGGCCTCGCTGGCCCGGGCCGGCGCGGGGTACCCGGGGGTCGCCTACCCGGCCTCCAAAGCCACGGTCAACATGCTCACCGTGCAGTTCGCCAAGGCGTTCCCAGGGATGCGGATCAACGCCGTGGAGCCCGGCTACACCGCGACGGACCTGAACCGGCACGAGGGCAGGCAGACCGTCGCGCAGGGCGCCGAGATCATCGTACGGACGGCCCAGCTGGGACCGGACGGCCCGACCGGTGGCTACTTCGACGCTGCGGGCCCGCTGCCCTGGTAGGTCGGCCCCGCGTGACGGCGGCGGCGCCACCACTGGGCATCGGCGGGATGCAGTCGACGCTGGCCGCACGTCGTACCGCGCTCGCCGCTCGCCGCTCGCACGGGATAGCGGTGCACCGACGGCTGGTGCCGAGGAGCCCCGCGTTCGGCCCGGTGGCTGATCAGTAGACGTCGCGGACGTAGCGTTTCTCGCCGGCCAACTGCCGGACGTACAGGGCGGCTTCCTCCTCGTCCATGCCGCCGTGTGCGACGGCGATCTCCCGCAGGGCCCGGTCGACGTCCTTGGCCATTCGGCCGGCGTCGCCGCAGACGTAGAAGTGGGCGCCGTCCTGCAGCCACCGCCACAGGCGCGGGCCGTGCTCGCGCATCCGGTCCTGGACGTAGATCTTGTTGCGCTGGTCGCGCGAGAAGGCGACGTCGAGGCGGTCCAGGTGACCGGAGGTGCGGAATGCTTCCAGTTCCTGGCGGTAGTAGAAGTCGGTGGCTTCGCGCTGCTCGCCGAAGAACAGCCAGTTGGGTCCGGTGTGGCCGCGGGCTTGGCGGTCCTCCAGGAAGCCGATGAACGGTGCGACGCCGGTACCCGGCCCCACCATGATCATCGGGGTGGCAGAGTCGACGGGCGGGCGGAAGTGGCGCGAGCGTTGGACGAACACCTGCACCGGGCCGTCGTCGGCGCAGTCCGCCAGGTAGCTGGAGCAGACGCCCTTGCGCTCCCGGCCGTGGTCGTTGGTGTAGCGGACGACGGACACGGTGAGGCGGACCTCGTCGGGGTGCGCCAGCGGGCTGGAGGATATGGAGTAGAGGCGGGGCTGGAGTCGTTTCAGGACGGCTGCCCACTCGGCAGCGGAGGCTCGGACGGGGAAGGCACCGAGGACGTCCGCGGCCTGCCGGCCCCAACTCCACTTCGCCAATTCGCCCTTGTTGTCAGGGCGCAGGAGCCGTTGGAGATTGCGGTCGCTGGTGCGCGCGGCGACGAACCTGAGGAGATCCGGGGTCATTCCGGCGAGGTCGAAGCGGGTCCGCAGGGCTTCTCCGAGGGGTATGGCACCGGTGTCGGGGACGACGACGCGCTCATCGGGGTCGAGGCCGGTGAGGGCGAGCCATTCGGCGACGAGTTCGGAGCCGTTGGTCGGCCAGACGCCGAGGGCGTCTCCGGCCTCGTAGGCGAGTTCGCCGTCGCGGGTGTCGAAGGCGAACTGCCGTACCTCCTTCTGTGATCCGGGCAGGCTGAGCAGCCGGTTTCCGATCAGCAGGGTCGCGAACGGGGAGGCCTTGGAGTAGGTGGCGAGTGCGGACGGCGGGGCTTCGGCAGGGGCAGCGGAAGCCTCTGCTGCGGGTGCGGGGGCGGCCACTGGTCCCGCGGTGCTTGCCGTGGCCGTCATGACGGGCGCCCGCTGCTGGTCGGCCGCGGTGGCAAGGGCGGTGGTGACCTGGTCGAGCCACTGCCAGGCGGCTTCGTGGTAGTCGGGTTCGCAATCGGTGCGCGGGTGCAGGCGCGTGGCGCCGAGCTCCGCGAGGCGCTCGTCCAAACGGCGGCCGTATCCGCAGAAGTCGTCGTAGTTGGAGTCGCCGAACGCCAGGACGGAGTACCGCAGGCCGTCCAGCCGGACTGTGTCGCCGGAGGTGAGGCGCTGCCAGAACTCGGCGCCGTTGTCGGGGGCGTCGCCGTCGCCGAAGGTACTGGTGACGATCAGCAGGTCGGTGGTGGCGGTGAGCTGTCCGAGGGTGGTGTCCGCCATGGCGAGCACGGTCGGGGTACGGCCGGCCTCGATCAGGCGCCTGCCGGCCATGGCGGCGAACTCCTCCGCGTTGCCGGTCTGCGAGGCCCACAGCACGAGCAGCTCCCGGGTCGGCGCGACTTCGGGGGCCGAGCCGGCGGCGGGGCTCGGGGCGGCGCGGGCGGCAAGCGCCGTGGCTGGGGTGGCGGAGGCCGCGGATCGGGAGAACATGCCGGCCAGCAGGCCGTCCACCCACAGCGCCGTCGCAGGGTCGAACGGCGCGTTCGCGGGCAGCACCGGGACGCCGCCGGGCGGCGCCAGGGCCACACCGGAGAGGAATCCGGACAGGTAGCGGCGCTCCTGTTCGCCCAGCGCCGGGCCGGTGAGGTCGATCAGGCCGAACAGTGCGGCGAGCACGGAGACAGCGGAGCCGACGGTGGCGAACGCGGGGACAGCGGGGACAACGGGGCCGACGGTGTTGGGCCCGGGGACAGCGGGGACAGCGGGGCCGACGGCAGCAGGCACGGGGGCGGCATCCTTGGCTTCCCGGGCGGCCACCGCGCGCAACGCCACGGCACAGACCTTGAACTCGGGCTGGAACGAGATCGGATCGATGGCATCGCTGGTGACGGCGTTGATGCTGAGGTACTCCCCGAACAGGTCGTTCCAGTGGAACGGCGCGAAGCAGTTCCCGGGGCGTACCCGGTCGGTGACGACGGCCGGCAGGACGGCGCGCCCGCGGCGCGAGGCGACCTCGATCTGGTCGCCGTCCTTGGCGCCCATGGCGGCGGCGTCGTCCGGGTGCAGTTCGACGAGCGGCCCGGGGTTGAGCTTGTTGAGTTTGGCGACCTTCCCGGTCTTGGTGAGGGTGTGCCACTGGTGCTGGAGACGGCCGGTGTTCAGGACGAACGGGTAGTCGTCGTCGGGGAGTTCGGCTGGAGGCAGGTGCGGGCGGCCGAAGAACTGGGCGCGGCCGGTGGCCGTGGGGAACGCCAGCCGGGGCGCGGTCCCGTCCTCGCGCTCCAGCAGGGTCTGGCTGACCCCGTCGTTGAGGTAGCGGATCGGGTTCCGGTCGCTGCCGTGCATGGACGGGGCCGGCCACTGAACCGGGGTCTCGCGCAGCCGCTGGTAGCTGACGCCGCGCAGGTCCCAGCCGGTCTTCGGGTTCCAGGCCCGCTTGAGCTCCTCGAAGACGTCCTCGGCGCTCGCGTAGGTGAAGGCGTCGGCGAAGCCCATCTCGCAGGCCACGCGGGCGATCAGCTGCCAGTCGGGCAGGGCCTGCCCGGGCGGGTCGACCACTCCTTGGACGAGGCTGAGGCTCCGCTCCGAATTGATCATGACGCCGTCGGACTCGGCCCACAGCGTGGCGGGCAGCACGACATCGGCGTAGGCGTTGGTCTCGGTCTCCGTGAACACGTCCTGGGCGATGACCAGTTCGGCGGCCTCCAGACCCGCGATGACGGACCTGCGGTTGGCGACGGAGGCGACTGGGTTGGTGCAGATGATCCAGCACGCCTTGATGTCGCCGGCGGCCATCCGCTCGAACATCTCCACCGTGCCGCGCCCGACCTCGGTCCGCAGCGTGCCCGCCTCGATGCCCCAGAGCTCCTCGATGAAGGCGCGCTCCGCGTCCACGAGGACCGACCGCTGCCCTGGCAGGCCCGGTCCCATGTAGCCCATCTCACGCCCGCCCATCGCGTTCGGCTGGCCGGTGAGCGAGAACGGGCCGCTGCCCGGGCGGCAGATCGCGCCGGTGGCGAGGTGCAGGTTGACCAGGGCGTTGGTGTTCCAGGTGCCGTGCGTGGACTGGTTGAGGCCCATCGTCCAACAGCTCATCCACTCACCCGCCTCGCCGATCCACTGCGCGGCCTGCCGGATGTCCGCCTCCGGGATGCCGGTGATCTCGGCGACCTTCGCCGGCCGGTAGTCCGCCAGGAAGGCGGGCATCTCCTCCCAGCCGTCGGTGTACTGCGCGATGAACGTTTCGTCCGTGTGTCCGTTCTCCACCAGCAGGTGCAGCAGCCCGTTCAGCAGGGCCAGGTCCGTCCCCGGCTTGATCTGCAGGAACAGGTCGGCCTTGTCCGCGGTGGCGTTGCGTCGCGGGTCGACGACGATGAGCTTCGCCCCGGCCGACTTGATCCGGTCCATCATTCGTAGGAACAGGATCGGATGGCAGTCGGCCATGTTCGAGCCGATCACGAAGAACGCGTCCGCGCTGTCGAAGTCCTGGTAGGAACCGGGCGGGCCGTCCGCGCCCAGCGACAGCTTGTAGCCGGAGCCGGCACTGGCCATGCACAGGCGGGAGTTGGACTCGATCTGGTTCGTCCGCACGAAGCCCTTGGCCAGCTTGTTCGCCAGGTACTGCGCCTCCAGGGACATCTGCCCGGAGACGTAGAAGGAGAGCGCGTCGGGGCCGTGCTCATCGAGGATCGCACGCAGGCGCCTGGCGACCGCCGTGACCGCCGCGCCCACGTCCACCTCGGCGGGCGCGGTGCCGCGCTCGGTACGGATCAGAGCCGTGGTGGCCCGCCCGGTGGCGGCCATCATGTCTGCGCTGGTCGAGCCCTTGGTGCAGAGTCGCCCGAAGTTCGTCGGGTGGTTCTTGTCCCCTGAAGCCTTCTTGACGGTGCGTCTGCCCGTGGCGGCGTCCAGGCTGACGTCGAGCACGATGCCGCAGCCGACGCCGCAGTACGAGCAGACCGTCCGCACGCTGTCCGCCTTCGAGCCAGGCGTCGTCACCGAGAGCCCCTCCCCGGGAATCGCAGTCCCTGCCCCGCGCACGGGGGCGTGGCGTGGCAGGCAGTGGGAGATTCCCACGATCATCACACTAGAAAGATCACGTTACCGGGTCGTGACGGCACGAGGGTGCGGGGAGTTAACCGGACTGCACAGGTCGCTCTCCGCGCGTGTGAGCGGCACGCCACAAACCTGCCGTAGCGGGGCGGACCGCCCAACCCCGTCGGACCCGCGGCGGTGAAACGCGTCACGGTTCCAGCCTGTGCCGCCGGCGGGGTTCGGGCGTGTAGGTTCCTGCGTCCGAGGGCAGCACTTCCAGCACCCCGACCGCAGATGCCCTGACCGCAGATGCCCTGACCGCAGATTCCCCGTCAACAGCTCCTCCTGACTGGAGAGACACGAGAGATGTCCGCATACGACTCCATGCGCCACCCTCCTCAGCGCATCGGCGTGGTCGCCGAGTCGGCCGCTGGGGAGACCCGCGTCGCGGCGACCCCGGCGACGGTTCGTGGGCTGCTCGCGCTCGGCTACCAGGTCGTCGTCGAGTCCGGGGCCGGTTCGGCCTCCGGGTTCACCGACGAGGCCTATGCCGAGGCCGGCGCGACCATCGGCAACGCCTGGACCGCCGATGTCGTCCTGAAGGTCAACGCCCCGTCGACCGGCGAGATCGCCCTGCTGGGCGACGGCGCGACCCTGGTCGGCCTGCTCGCCCCGGCCCAGCGCCCCGACCTGCTGGAGGCGCTCTCCGCGCGTCCGGTCACCGCGCTCGCGCTGGACGCGGTGCCGCGGATCTCGCGGGCGCAGTCGATGGACGTGCTCAGCTCGATGGCCAACATCGCCGGGTACCGGGCCGTGATCGAGGCGGCGCACGTGTTCGGGCGCTTCTTCACCGGCCAAGTGACGGCTGCGGGCAAGGTCCCGCCGGCGAAGGTCCTGGTGGCGGGCGCCGGGGTGGCCGGGCTCGCCGCCATCGGCGCCGCCGCCAGCCTGGGCGCGATCGTCCGGGCGACCGACCCGCGGCCGGAAGTGGCCGACCAGGTGAAGTCCTTGGGCGGCGAGTACCTGCCCGTGGACGTGGTCCAGGAGGCCAGCACCGACGGGTACGCCAAGGCGACCTCCACCGACTACGACCGCGCCGCCGCCGAGCTCTACCACGAGCAGGCCGAGGACGTGGACATCATCATCACCACGGCGCTGATCCCCGGCCGGCCCGCCCCGCGCCTGGTCACCGCCGAGGACGTGGCGGCGATGAAGCCCGGCAGCGTCATCGTCGACATGGCCGCCGCCCAGGGCGGCAACGTCGCGGGCACGGTGCCGGGCCGCACGGTGGTCACCGACAACGGGGTCACCATCATCGGCTACACCGACCTCGCGTCCCGACTGCCCGCCCAGGCCTCGCAGCTGTTCGGCACCAACCTGGTCAACCTGCTGAAACTGCTGACACCGGGGCAGGACGGGCAGTTGGTCATCGACTTCGAGGACGTGGTCCAGCGGGCCGTGACCGTGGTCCGGGCGGGCGAGACCACCTGGCCACCGCCGCCCGTCGCCGTCTCGGCCGCTCCCGCCGCACAGCCCGTGCCCGTGCCCGCCGTCGTGGAGCCGAAGCGGTCCGGGCTCACCCCGGCGGCCCGCTTCGGTGTGATCGGCCTCGGCATGCTGGCGATGTTCGCCCTGGTCGCCTTTGCGCCGGCCCAACTCGCCGAGAACTTCACGGTCTTCGCGCTCGCGGTGGTCATCGGCTACTACGTCATCGGCAAGGTCCACCACGCCCTGCACACCCCGCTGATGTCGGTGACCAACGCGATCTCCGGGATCGTGGTGATCGGCGCCCTGCTGCAGATCGGGCACGAGAGCGTGGTCGTCACCGTGCTGTCCTGCGTGGCGATCCTGCTGACCAGCGTGAACATCTTCGGCGGCTTCGCCGTCACCCGCCGCATGCTGAGCATGTTCTCGAAAGGCTGAGCCCCGATGACTTCCACCACGGCCGCCCACGCCGCGGACCTGGTCGCCGCGCTGCTCTTCATCCTCAGCCTGGCCGGGCTGTCCCAGCACCGCACCTCCCGCGCCGGTGTCGTCTACGGCATCGCCGGCATGGCCCTCGCCCTGGTCGCCACCGTCGTGGTGGCGGCCCAGAGCATCACCGCCGGCGCGGTCGCACTGATCGTCCTCGCGATGGCACTGGGCGGCGTGATCGGGCTCTGGCGGGCCCGGCGGGTCGAGATGACCCAGATGCCCGAACTCATCGCCGTCCTGCACAGCTTCGTCGGCCTCGCCGCGGTGCTGGTCGGCTGGAACAGCTACCTGGAGGTCGAGTCGCACGGCTCGGCCGGGTCGCCGATCGCCGCGGACCTGCTGGGCATCCACCATGCCGAGGTGTTCATCGGCATCTTCATCGGCGCGGTGACCTTCACCGGCTCCATCGTCGCCTTCCTCAAGCTGTCCGCCCGGATCAACTCCCGACCGCTGGTGCTGCCGGGCAAGAACGCGCTCAACCTCGGCGCACTCGGCGCCTTCCTGGCGCTGACGGTCTGGTTCACCGTCAGCCCGAACCTCGGCCTGATGGTCGCGGTCACCGTGCTCGCCCTCGCGCTGGGCTGGCACCTGGTCGCCTCGATCGGCGGCGGGGACATGCCCGTCGTCGTCTCCATGCTCAACAGCTACTCCGGCTGGGCCGCGGCCGCCGCCGGGTTCCTGCTCGACAACAACCTGCTCATCGTCACCGGGGCACTGGTCGGCTCCTCCGGCGCCTACCTGTCCTACATCATGTGCAAGGCGATGAACCGGTCCTTCCTCTCCGTCATCGCCGGCGGCTTCGGCATCGAAGCCCCGTCCGGCGGCGGCGAGGAGCAGGGCGAGCACCAGGAGATCCGCGCGCAGGAGGCGGCGCAACTGCTCGCCCAGGCCCGGTCGGTGGTCATCACCCCCGGCTACGGCATGGCGGTGGCCCAGGCGCAGCACCCGGTCGCGGAGCTGACCCGCCGGCTGCGGGAGCGCGGCGTCGAGGTCCGCTTCGGCGTCCACCCCGTCGCCGGCCGGCTGCCCGGACACATGAACGTGCTGCTGGCCGAGGCGAAGGTGCCGTACGACATCGTGCTGGAGATGGACGAGATCAACGACGACTTCGCGGACACCTCCGTGGTCCTGGTCATCGGTGCCAACGACACCGTCAACCCGGCCGCCACCGAGGACCCGTCCAGCCCGCTCGCCGGCATGCCGGTGCTGCGGGTGTGGGAGTCGGAGCGGGTCATCGTCTTCAAGCGGTCGATGGCCTCCGGCTACGCCGGGGTCCAGAACCCGCTGTTCTTCCGCGAGAACAGCAGCATGCTGTTCGGCGACGCCAAGCAGAGCGTCGAGGAGATCCTCCAGGCACTGGGACAGGCGCCCGGCACCGAGGGCCGGCCGCCGGTCGCCGGCAGCAGTCGCCAAGCGGCGGCGGCGGGCCAGCCGGCGGTGTAGGGGTTCCTGCTGTGCGGGCACCGCTGTGCACGCATGAGGGTTACTGCTGTGCGTGCACCGCTGTGCGTACATGAGGGTTACTGCTGTGCCTGCGAGCTCTCCGTCAGCAAGGGGCTCTCGTAGGCCAGCATGACCGCCAGCACCAGCACACCCGTCAGCACGATGAGCAGGCCGAAGGCGGCCCAGCCGGACAGCGCGACGGCCAGGGCGGCCAGTACTCCGTTGAGGACCGCACAGACGAGCAGCAGGATCCGCACTGCCGGCCGCACCGCCTCGCGACCGGCCGAGAGCACCACCAGCACGGCGCAGACCAGCAGGAACACGGCCAGAACTCCCTGACCGATCCAGGAGCCCATGGCCATCCTGGAACTGGAGAGCCCACCGACCGACATGTGCTGCCGGCTGGCCGCGACACCCAGGATCAGCCCGACGAGTCCGACCACCACCGACTCGACCAGCAGCACCACCGCCGCCGCCGTGAGCACCACTTTGCGCATGCCCTCCGCCTCCCACCTCCGCGAACGGCGGGACCGCTACCCGGCCACGCCGCGAGCCAGATGTTACTGACGAGTTGTCTCACTCCTCAAGAGGTTGACCGCACCACTTTCCTCCAGGTGCCCGGTCGGCGGCGGTCATGGGGTCGATCAGGTGGCGGTTGGCCTGGCTCCAGGCGAGGCGGGCCCGGAGTTCGTCCAGGTGCCCTTCGGCGACCCAGGTGGCCTGGGGCTCGTGGCCCTGTTCGGCCAGGCGCCGGACGGCATCAATGCCGTGCTCCTGGACGGTGAGCACGGCATCGACCAGGCCCGCCGTGTCGGTGAGGCCGTAGGCGGTGGCGAACACCTCGAGGCGGTGACGCCGGTCGGGCGGCTGCGGGTTTCATAGCCGACGGCTTCCAGATGGCGGAGCAGGCCGTGAACCGCCGGGGTCCACGGACCGGCCGGCCGGTGCACCGTGTCGCCGATACGCTCGACCCGACCGAGATCTCGTGTGGTCATCTGGGAACCGTGGCGAGGAATCTGCCGTGGCACAACTGGTTATCGTGCCGGTGCACTGGCCGCAGCCGACCGCAACCAGATCGCCACAGCCGTAAACACCGCCTCAATCAGTTCGGTCAGCGCCGGGCCCCCGCCCCGGACCGCCTCGGCTGCTCAGCCCAGCGCCTCCATCAGGGCGGTGACATAGGCGTCCAGCCGCTCCGCCACGACCCGCGTCGTCAGCTCCGCCCTCCCGGTCTCCCGCCATGCCCGCGCCACCAGCTCCACCTCTTCGGAGAACGCCAGCGGGCTCCGCACCCGCCAGTACAGCCGCTCGCTCGCCGCTGCGGCCAGCACCCCGCCGGCCTCCTCGTACGCCTCGGCGAACCGCTGACCCCACTCGGGACCGTGCAGCAACGCCAGATTGGTGGAGCAGTGCGCCACATCGAGATCCGCCGGGCCCCAGGAGGTAGCCGCCCAGTCGACGACGCCGGTCAGCCGCGCACCGGCCGACCTTGCGGGCAGCACGTCGAACAGCACGTTCCCGGGTTGGAAGTCCCGGTGCAGGAATCGCCCTTCATAGGGCGGCGCGGGCCTGCGGATCACGTCGATCGCCGCGGCCCATGCCACCGCGTCGGCACCCCCTGGAACCACCACGGTGTCGGCGGTCGTCAACGCCACATACTCCCGGGGCCGCTCGACGGGTCGCAACGCGTGGATCGCGACCAGTTGACGGGCCAGCAGCGGGACGCGCGTCTCCAGTCCCTCGTCGTCGAAGACCGTCCCGCCCGCCAGATGTGTCATGAGGAGCGACGGATACTCGCACTGCGCGGCGGTCGGATCAACCGCGACCAGTCCAGGAGCCGGCACCTCGGACCCCGCCAGCAGTGTCAGGGCGCCGACCTCCCTGATCAGCGAGTCCTCGGCGCGCTCCAGGTAGTACGGGTCGACGTAGGTCCGCAGCACCAGGTCACGGGTGCCTCCGTCCCGGGTGCCGACGGTCAGCCTCCGCATCTCGGCGGTGCTGCCGCCGTGCAGCGCCTCAATTCTGACGATCCGTTCGCCGACCTCCAGTTGTCGGCTCACCCAAGCCCGTGTCAACGGTCGGACGGCGTCCGCCTCATGATGGTTGGTCACCGCGCCAGCTCATCATCCGGACGGCAGCACGCGCAAAAGCTTTTGGCGGAATGACCAGCGCCCTTTCTGTCCGACAAGCGCCGGGGCCCGATCGAGCCCGTGATCGATGAGCGGACACGTCGTTCTGCCAGCCCGCCGAGAAAACCCGTTGCGAGCGACCCGCACCGGATGTCTGATGGATCGGCTACCGATCATGGGACGGAACATGAGCATGTCGCTGCCCACCCCCTCGTTGCACACCGCTCGTCTTCGACTGCGTGCCTTCGAGGACGCTGATGCGAACGACCTCTTCGCACTGCACAGCAGCGCCTACGTGCTGCGCTACTGGGACTCGCCGCCGTGGAGCGAGCCCGCGCGCGCCGAGAAGTTCATCAGGGATTGCCGGCAGATGGCGCAGGAGGGCACCGGGGCGCGGCTCGCCGTGGATCGTGTCTCCGACGGGGCGTTCATCGGCTGGTGCAGCCTGAACAGGTGGAATCCGGACTACCGCAGCGCGGCGATCGGCTACTGCTTCGGCGATGCGGCGTGGGGTCACGGCTACGCGACCGAGGCCTCGCGCGCTCTGCTGCGGTGGGCATTCGACACGCTGGACCTGAATCGCGTCCAGGCTGAGGCCGATACGCGCAACGTGGCGTCTGCCCGCGTGCTGGAGAAGCTCGGCTTCGTGCGGGAAGGGACGTTGCGGGAAGACTGCGTCGTCAACGGCGATGTCTCTGACTCGTGGGTGTACGGGCTGATCAGGCGGGAGTGGCAGCCGTCGTCCGAGTCGGTTCCCACCCGCTGAGTTCCGTCGCCGTCAGCGTGGCCTCGATCCGCCAGTGGCTCAGGCCGTAATCAGGCCGACAAAAGCAGTGGCCGTCCGCCCGGCTTCGCTGACACGATCTGGGCGTGACCACGTTGTTCCTGATGGTCGGCCTGCCAGGGGCCGGAAAGACCACGAGGGCTCGGCAACTCGCCGATGAGCACGGCGCGCTGCGCCTGACGCCCGATGACTGGATGATTCCCCTGTTCGGCGAGGCGGAGTCGGACGGGAAGCGCGACGTGCTGGAGGGGCGCATGCTCTGGCTCGCCTTGGAGGCGGTCAAGCTGGGCACCAATGTCGTGGTGGACTACGGCTGTTGGTCCCGGGACGAACGGTCCGCGATCCGCTGGCTGGTGGAGGCCGAGGACGCGTCCTTCCGCATGGTTTACCTGCCGGTGGACGATGAGACGCAACGCGCCCGGATCGCCCATCGCTGGGCGACCACCCCCGAGGAGACGTTCCCGATGACTGAGGCCGACATCCTGGACGGGCGGGCGCACTTCGAGGAGCCCGACGCGGCGGAGCTGGGAGGCGGCGCGGCCGCCGGCCCGCCCTCCGGCTGGGCGGGCTGGCGGGAGTGGGCCGCCAGCCGGTGGCCGTCGTTCGCGTGACTGTTTCAGGTGGAGATCCGCTGACCGGACCCTGGCCTTGCGGAGTCCGAAGTCACGTGCGCAATACAGGAGTTCGCCACCTCGGACGGTCTTGAAGCGGCGGACCGTCTTGCGGTCCGGGCCGGCTACCCATCCCAAGGGTTACCGTGCGGCAGACAGCCGAAGGCCTGGAGGCGTGAGTCGACGTCTTTCAGACCGGCAACGCCCGTGCCGAACTCTTCCCAACCCAGGGCTTCCGTCTCCTTGGCCTGTGCCGGAGCCATGGTCGGGCCGAGGCGGAGGAGCGAGACGCTCATGACGCTGTCCAGGCCGGAGCCAAGGTGCTGCAAGGCGGTCGACCAAGCGGTCTGGGTCTCCTGGTCGGGTATCGGGCTGTACTGCCCGGCGCCGCGAAGATCCTTGTACGTCTGATTCAGGTCGATGACATTGCTGCCTTTGGCACGAAAGGCAGCACGTGTCACAGCCCCACGATCGAAACGCTCATCGGACCATCCTGCCGGAGCCGAGCGGTCCACCGCTCCCCCGTTTCCTCGCCGGCCGACCCGCCTGACCGCTCGAAAACCCGAATGCGTCGGCTCGCGTGGTTCTGGGATCATGCCCGGATGACCCACCATCTTGCGCCCCTGGTCATCCGTCACACGCACCGCCTCCCCGCCCCTTCCGGACCAGCCGGGCAAGGCGCCGTCGCAGCGCGGCGGTTCGACGCCGCGCTGATGTCCGCGGGCTTCAAGCTCTCGGCCGGCCTGCTGGAGCACCTGGCGGGGCTGTCCGAGGAAACGGTCGTCGACACCGCCGCGCGCACCCTGGACACCGTCCGCCAGATGGTCGGTGACCACGTCCAGCACAACGTCTACTTCGTCGACTTCCCGGCCAACGTGCCCGACACCTTCGAATTCTGGATGCGGTGCATCGGCGAGGCGCTCGCCGACGACGGCTCGCGCGAGAACACGCTCGCCCAGCTGCGCACCGGTGTGGTCGACCTGCTGACGCTCCCGTCGTACGGCAACTACCAGCACACGTACGCCGAGATGCTGGCCGCTCACGACGAGCTGATCGCGGCCGCGGGCGACCGTATGACGGTCCTGCAGCTGGGCGGTCCCCTGGAGGACGAGGTCACCGCGCTGTATCTGGCCCTGGCGGGCAGCACCACTCCGCTGGGCGAGGAGGGGCTGCGCGACCTCGGCACACTCGCCGAGCACTGCGTGGACGGTCCCCAGCCCGAGGCGATACCGGTGCGGGAGAACCGCGCCGTCGTCAACCTCACCCGCCTCCAGGCCGGCGCGGACCTCCTGCTGGACACCGTCACTGACGTGCTCCGCCTGGCCTGCGCGCTCTCGGACGGCGATGTGTCCCTGGTGGAACCGACCCGGTTCCGGTCGCCGGCCCGGCCGGTCCGCCGCGCCCTGCTCGCCGGCCTCGACGCGGTGGTCGCGGCGGCCCCCGCCAAGCTCGCCGATGTCAACGCGCACCGCGAGGCGTTCAAGCGCCTCGGCGAGCGGCTCCACCCGCACGAGTACCCGCGCTGGCCGCACGCCGCCCAGGTGTTCGCCGTCGCCCGGGGCGAGCAGGAGGCCCGGTCCTTCGACAGTCACCTCGAGGAACTGCTCGGCATGAACGACGTCGCCGGCGCCGCGCGGCTGCTGACGGGAGCCCCGGGCAAGCTGTTCCGCTCGCTGGACCGCCTGCTGCGCTCCTGCCTCACCGAGGACGAGCGCGATGCCGTGGTGGCCGCCGCCGAGCAGGTCGCCCCCCAGGTCTCCGGTCGGGTGCTGCTCTCGGTCCGCGAGCACCTCCACAACCGCGCGCAGGAGACCGGCGAGCGCCGCGTCTTCGTCAACCAGCGCGCCCGCGCCTGGGTCACCACGGACACCCGTTCCGTCGTGCTGCCGCCCGAGCGCGAGCGCCTGATCGCCGCCGTGGACGCCGAGATGCGCCGCCGCCTCCCGGACCCCGGGCACCTGCTGATCGACCCGGGCGTCCTCGACGTCGCGCTCCCGCTCAGCGGCAAGGCGACGACCGGCGGCTTCGGCGTGCTCCCCCGGGGCTCGCTCTCCCCGGTCGACGGCGAGCTGTTGCGGTTCTTCGTCTACTGGAAGCAGTCCAGCCACATCACCGACTTCGACCTGTCGGCGCTGATGCTGGACGCCGACTACAAGACCGTCAGCTGGCTTTCGTACACCACCCTCAAGGAGCTGGAGGGCGAGCACTCCGGCGACATCACCAACGCGCCCAACGGCGCCTCGGAGTTCATCAACCTGCGCCTGAACGCCGTGCGCGGCGCCTTCATCGTCCCGCAGGTCAACGTCTTCTCCGGGGAGGGCTTCGAGGAGGTCGAGGAGTCCTTCTTCGGCTTCATGCTGCGCGAGGCCGAGCAGCAGGGCCGCCCGTTCGAGCCGCGCACCGTGCGGATGAAGTCGGAGCTGCGCGGGCCGGGCAGGGTCGCGCTGCCGCTGGTGTTCCTGCGCGGGAACGACGGCCGCTGGCACGCCAAGTGGCTGCACCTGTACCTCCAGGGGCACCCGCACGCCAACCGGGTCGAGGGGAACCAGGTGTCGGTCGCCACACTGGTGCGCGGCATCGTCGAGCGCGAGTACCTGACGGTGCGCTACCTCACCGAGCTGCTCGCCGACCGGGCCACGGCCACCACGCTGTGGGACGGCACGACGGTCCCGAACGGCCCCGTCACCTACATCGGCCTGGAACGCCCGGTCGGACTGCACCCGGAGTCGCTGGTCGTCACCCCGGAAAATCTGCGTGCCCTGATCCCCGGCTGACTGCTAGCGTTGGCCCCGGCGAGGCCATGGACGGACTTCCTTCTCACTCCTCACTGAATTAGTCCGTCCGCTTTCCTCGCCCTCGACGTCACGCCGGGGTGCCCAAGGGCACCCCGGCGTTGTCGTTCCCCGATCCCCGTACTTGCGCCGCCGTGCGCGCCTTCCGGACACCCCGCGACACCCCCGCGGTCGGTCCCGGGTCACCAAACTGAGCCCAAACTGGCCTGAAGCCTTCGATCAACAGGCCATTCTCCGAACGGATGGCAAAAATGAAGGGCACCGGGCAAGTTTGGGTGTAGAATCAGAAGTGCGAGGGCGGCCCCCGCGACAGGCATCACGGTGATGCCGACGGACCGCCACATCCAGGGGGAGACACCATGACCTACCAACTCGACACTGCGCGGGCCACGATCGACGAGCGTCTGCGGGAGGCCGAGAACTACCGCCTCGCCCGCGCACTCCGGCTCAAGAACCGCGCCGAACGCACCACCCGGCGCGCGTACCAGGCCCTCACCAACCTGGCCTCATGAGCACCCCGACCTCAACGGGCCGTCACCGCACCATCGGTGACGGCCCGTTCTGCTTTCCGTAGACAGCGGCACTGGGCGCTCAGAGCAGCGCACCGCCGCAAGAACAAGATCCAAGGCCTCTTCCTTTATCCGCAGGACGCGGGGTACCTCTGGACTGTGAGCGGCCGGTCCGCAGGCGCAGCGCGCCGGCCGGTCGGCGGACGCAGCACCGAGGGAGGCAGGCCCATGAGCGATGAAGGCTTCGAGGACGGCTGGCAGGTGGACGGGCGTTGCACGAACTGCGACGTCGCCCGGCAGCTCGCCCCCGGCCTGATCGGTGAGGTCGACGGCCGCTCGGTCGTCCTGCGCCAGCCGCAGGACCAGGCCGAGGCCCGGCAGCTGCACGCCGCCGCGCACGCCTGCCCCACCCGGTCGATCCATCCCCCGGCCGGGCCGCTGGACCCAGCACTGGACCCGTTCCCGCTGGCCCTGGACGACACCGTGCACCTGTGCGGACACAACTCCAGGCACACCGCGGGCGCCAACTCCTACCTGCTGCGCCGCCCCGACGGCACCCGGATGATGGTCGACACGCCACGCTGGAGCGCTGCACTGGCCACGCGCTACGAAGGGCTGGGCCCCGTCACCGACGTCCTGCTCACCCACCGCGACCATGCCGCGCACGGCCGCCGCTACGCCGACCGCTTCGGCGCCCGGCTGTGGATCCACGAGGGTGACCTCGATGCCGCCCCGGACGCCGATCGTGTGCTGCGCGGCACCGATCCGGTGGAGATCGCCGAAGGGGTGCTCGCGCTGCCCTTCCCCGGGCACACGCGAGGCAGCGTGCTCTACCTGGCGGACCAGCGGTACTGCTTCAGCGGCGACAGCTTGTACTGGTCGCGGACCACCGCGGACATCGAGGTGGTCGACAATGTCACCTGGTACTCCATCGAGGAGTTGGCCGCCTCGTTGGCCCGGACCACCGACCTGCTGCACTTCGAGTGGCTGCTGCCGGGCCACGGCGACCGTCGACGCCTCCCCGCCGAGGACATCACCCGGCGGCTGCGGGACCTGACCGCGCGCACCCGAGAACTCCAGCCCCGCGCCGTCGACTTCACCGCGATGCGCTGGTAGCGGGCGACGACTGCGGAGGAGGCGTCGGTGCTGGCTCGACCCGGCCCCTGTCGGCGGAGCCCGGTCCTGTCAGCGGGGCCCGCTACCGTTCGCCGACAACCGACGTGGGGAGAAGTCCGTGGTGGACGCGGGGGCGGGCGTCCTGGGCTGCATGTTCATTCCTGGCTGACCCGGGGAGCCGGCGTGGGAAACTGACGTGGGGTCAACGGGCTTAGGTGCGCTGACCTTCTTCGATTCGACCTCAGTCGGCTGCCTTGTCCCGGGACAGCTTGGCGCCGATGTCCCTCCGGGTGGTGTCGAGCTTGCGCAGCACGTTGGCGACGTAGTGCTCGACCGTCCTCGGGGACTGGAAGAGGACCTCGGCGATCTACTGGTTGGTGGCGTTCCCGGCGAGCAGCTCGGCCACCTGCCGTTCGCGGGGGGAGGCGGTCGCCGTAGCCGCGCCGTCCGACGGTGGCGGGTTTGTTCAGTTGATGCCACCACCGGTGCACTGCCTAGAACCAGGGCTGCGCCACCGCCACGACACCGAGCATGACCACACCGGCAACGGCACGGTAGGGAAGCCGAAGACGCGGGGCCACCAGCAGTGCGCTGGACGTGTAAGACACCGCGAAGGCGGACACCACGAACCAGACGGGTGCGGAGGAGCCCCGCTCGCCGAGGAGGGATCCGGCCAGGACGAAGGTCGAGGGCGAGACCAGGGCTCCGAGCAGCGCCACCGCCCACGCCGGGCGCACATTCAGGCAGCGCAGGACGAGCCACGCCACCGGGAAGCTGAGGAATCGCAGGAACACGGAAACGGCGATGGCCCCGCCGAAGCAGCCGAACCCCGAACCTTTCTGCGCCTGCAGGCTCGCCTCGCACTGTGCGTCGCTTGCCAGCAGCCACGCCAGGACGAGGCCGCATGCGGCTCCCGCCAAAGCGGCGGCAGCCGCGCGGGTCACGGCATAGCGCGCGCCTTCGAGCGGCGGCGCCTTGGACGTGCTGTCGTCGACAGTCATGGCGCCAGGCTCCCAGAGGCGGCATCCAGACGTCCTGAGTACGCGTACTCAAAACCTCGGCACGGTCAGGTCGTCCGACAGAAGCGGCGCACCAACCCGCCACGCCTCGGGCCGGTGGCCGGTACCTGATCCAGGTGCCGGCCCGAGGCTTGGCGCCGCGTCAGACTGTCGGCCGTGCGGGGGAATTCTCGGCGGGCGCGGGTCAGCACCCGCCGATTCACGGGCGGCCGGCGCGAAGGTGGGGTCAGTCGGCGCGAAGGCGGGAGTCGGCGGCGCAGCTGGGCAGGCGGGCCCGGCCGGCAGTCCCGCCGGTGGCACCGGCTCGTCCCGCAACCCGTTCGCCCCTTGGAGGCGCCGTGCGCAGCGTTCCGATCCGGCAGTTGGCCGCGCCGCTCGCCGCCGTCCTGGTCGCGCTGCTGCTCACCGGCTCCGGCTCGGCGCCCCGGAGCCTGCCGGCCGCCGATCCCCTCGCCGCGGACCTGGACCGGCTGCTCGGCGACCCCCGCCTGACCGGTGCCGCAGTCTCCGTCCTGGTCACGGACGCCGCCACCGGCGAGGTGCGCTACCAGCGCGCGCCCGGCGCGCTGGTGCTCCCGGCGTCCACGCTCAAGACCGTCACCGCGGCCGCCGCGCTCGACCTGCTCGGCCGGGACCACCGTTTCAGCACCGAGGTGCTCGCGGCGGGGCCGCGCACCGGGGCGGCCCTCGACGGCGACCTCGTGCTCCATGGCGGTGGTGACCCCAGTCTGCTGCCCGCCGATCTGGACACGCTGGCCGGGCAGGTCGCGGCAGCCGGGATCGCCGAGGTGTCGGGCGCCGTACTGGCCGACGCCTCGCGCTACGACGCCGTGCCGCTCGGCGCCAACTGGGCGTGGGACGACCAGGCCGCCTACTACAGCCCGCAGATCTCCGCGCTCACCCTCACCACCGACGGCGACGACGACGTGGGCACCGTCCGGCTCACGCTGACTCCCGACGCGTCGCCCGGACGGCCGGCTGCCGTGCGCGTCACCCCGCCGGAGGCGCCGGTGCGGGTCAGCGGGCGGGTAGACACCGGCGCGGCCGGCGGCGAGGACACCGTGCGGGTGGACCGGCGGCCGGGCGGCAACGAGATCGTGCTGACCGGCAGCCTCCCCGCAGCCGGCGGTCCGACCGAGGAGTGGGTCGCGGTGGACGACCCGGCCCGCCTCACCGCCACGGTCTTCACCGCGGCCCTCGCCCGCCACGGCGTCACGGTGCGCGGCGGGGTGCGGGAGGGTCAGGCCCCCGGGGACGCCGTCGTGCTGGCGACCCACGACTCGGCGCCGCTCTCCGCGCTGATGGTGCCCTTCCTCAAGCTCAGCAACAACGGCATCGCCGAACACCTGGTCAAGGAGATCGGCAGGGTGCGGGCCGGGTCCGGCAGCTGGACCGCCGGGCTCGACCGGGTCCGGGACTTCCTGCACCGCAGCGGGCTGGAGCCGACGGCCGCACGGCAGGTGGACGGCTCGGGGCTGTCACGGCAGAACCTGATGACCAGTCAGCGGCTGGTGTCACTGCTGCGGTTCGCCCGGCAGCAGCCCTGGTTCGCCACCTGGTACGACGCGCTGCCGGTGGCCGGCGACCCGCGCCGGATGGTCGGCGGCACCCTCACCAACCGGCTGCGCGGCACACCGGCCGACGGGCGGGTGCACGCGAAGACCGGGTCGATGACGGGGGTGGACGCGCTGGCCGGCTACCTGGACCGGCCGGACGGGCACACGCTCGCTTTCAGCATCCTGCTCAACAACTTCGCCGGCGACACCCCTCGACCGGTCATCGACGCGTTCGTGGTCCGGCTCGCCTCCGACGGCGCGTCAGCGGCGCCACCGTCCGAGAACGGCGGCGACCGTCACCGCGCCACCCACGACTGGGAGGCCACCTGCCTGGCGGCCGCGCGTTGCTGAGCCGACGGCCCGCCCGGCGCCGGCCTGCTCGTAGCCGTCGGCCCGCTCGTAACCGCCCCACCCGCAGTCGGGCGGCGCTGGTGACGCTGCTGGCACTGGCGCTGCCGGCGGCCGCCCTGGCGGGCTGCGCGCGCGGCGCCGCCGACGACCAGCGGGACGTCCCGGCGGTGCCGGGCGGCGCCTACTCGGTCGCGCTCACCGAACCCGATCACCTGACCCCCGGCCGCACCACCAGCAGCTACGCGCTGCAGGTCCTGGAGGGCCTGTTCGACACCCCCGTCACCCTGGACCCGCACGACGGCCACCCCGTCCCGCTGGCGGCCCGGTCCGTGCAGACGGACGACCAGCGGGTCTGGACCCTGTCGCTGCGCCCGGACACCTCCTTCCACAACGGCGAGCGGGTCACCGCACGCAGCTTCGCCGCCGCCTGGGACGCCGCCGCCTACGGCCCGGGCGGCTGGGACGCCAACTCCTACTTCGCCCAGATCGAGGGCTACGACGACCTCAACCCGACCGACGGCCACGCACCCGCGACCCGCCACCTGAGCGGTCTGACGGTGCTTGACGACACCACGCTGCGGGTCACCCTCAAGGCCCCGTTCAGCCAGTTCCCGATGCTGCTCGCCTTTCCGGCCTTCGCGCCGCTTCCGCAGGCCGCGTTCGCCGATCCGGAGGGCTTCGACCTGCACCCGATCGGCAACGGCCCGTTCGAGATGGACGGCGGCTGGCAGCGCCACCAGCGGATCGACCTGCGGCGGGCCACCGGCTACACGGGCTCCCGCCCCCCGATGGCCGACGCCGTCCACTTCCGGATCTTCACCAGCAAGGACACCGCCTTCACCGAACTGCGCGCCGGCCACATCGACTTCGTCACCAACGTGCCCGCCGCCCGCGCCTACGAGGCCAAGCGCACCTTCGGTCGGCACTACTCCGTCCAGCCCAGCGGAACCATGGACTACCTCGGGCTGCCGCTGTGGGACCAGCGCTACGCCGATCCGCGGGTGCGCCGGGCGATCTCGATGGCCATCGACCGCAAGGGCATCACCCGGGCCATCTACAACGAGGTGTTCACCCCGGCCGACTCGCTGGTCGGCGCCACCATCCCCGGTCACCGGGCCGGCGCCTGCGGCGAGACCTGCAGCTACCAGCCGGCCCGGGCCAGGGAGTTGCTGCGGCAGGCGGGCGGCTTCAGCGGCACGCTGGAGCTGTACTTCGCCAACTCCGACCCCACGTACCTGCAGTGGATGACCGCCGTGGCCAACGAACTGCGCCAGAACCTCGACATCCGGGACATCGCGTTCCGCACGATGTCCGGTGCCGATCTCGCCCCGCTCCTGAGCGGCCACAAAGCCACCGGGCCCTACCGGCAGAACTGGGTCGCCGACTATCCCAGCGAGCAGAACTACCTGGCCGGCCTGCTCGGCCACGGCAACCGCACGGGCTGGCGCAACCCCGGCTTCGACGAGCAACTCGCCCTCGGCGACGCCGCCGCCACCGCCGAGCAGAGCATCGCCTGCTACCACCGGGCCGAGGACCTCGCGCTCCAGGACCTCCCGCTGATCCCGCTCTGGAACTGGCAGGACCAGACCGCCTGGAGCGGCCGGGTGGGCAACATCCTGCTCGACCCGTACGTCGCCGGACTCCATCTGGAGCAGGTGACCGTGCGGCACTGAAGGCGCCGAAGACCGTGCCAACCCCGAACGTCGGCCGAAGGGACAGCTGATGGGTCGCTACCTCGCCCGCCGCCTGCTGTACGCCATCCCGGTACTGCTGGCCACCACCTTCCTGATCCACGCGCTCGTCTTCGTGCTGCCCGGCGACCCGATCCAGGGGCTGGCCGGCGACCGCCCCGTCCCGCCCTCCGTGCTCGCCGAGTTGCACCACCGCTACCACCTCGACGACCCGCTGTTCCTGCAGTACGCCAAGTACGTGCGCGGTCTGCTCGGCGGGGACCTCGGCCGGACCTTCACCGGTGAGCCGGTCGCCGACGCGCTGGTCGGCCGCTGGCAGGTCACCCTCCGGCTCGGCCTCACCGCCTGGTTCCTGGAGGCCGTCCTGGGGGTGGGCCTCGGCCTGTGGGCCGCGCTGCGCCGGGACGGACCGGCCGACAAGGCGGTGCTGGCCGGGACCACGCTGGTGGTCGCCGTACCCGTCTACATCCTGGGCTACCTGGCCCAACTGGTGCTCGGCGTACGGCTCGGCTGGTTCCCCGTCTCCGGCGTGGAAGCCGGCTGGCCGGCCTCCTACCTCCTTCCCGGCCTGGTGCTGGCCTCCTTCGGGGTCGGCTACGTCGCCCGGCTCACCCGCTCCTCGCTGCTGGAGAACCTGCGCAGCGACTACGTGCGCACCGCGAGCGCCAAGGGCCTGTCCCGCCGCCGCGTGGTCGTCCGGCACACGCTGCGCAACTCGCTCATCCCGGTGACGACCTTCCTCGGCGTCGAGCTGGGGTCGCTGCTGGCCGGGGCCGTGGTCACCGAGTACATCTTCAACCTGCCGGGCATCGGCCAACAGGTCTTCCAGGCCATCCAGTTGCACGAGGGGCCCACCGTGGTCGGCATCACCACGGTGCTGGTGCTGGTCTTCTGCCTGGCCAACCTGGCCGTCGACATCCTCTACGGCGTGCTCGACCCGAGGATCCGTCATGACTAGCCCGCCACCGGTGATCGCCCCCGCCGAGCAGCTGCTGCCGCCCGCCCCGCGACCGCCACGGAGTCGTTGGCGCCACCGGCCGCGCCACCGGCGCTCGGCCGGGCCGGGCGGGGAGGGCTGGCGCGAGCTGACGGCCCGTCCGGCCGCCGTGGCCTGCGCGGGCGTGCTGCTGCTGCTCGCCGTGACGGCCGCCTTCCCGGGCCCGTTCATCGCGCTGCTGACCCACGACAGCGGACGCTGCGAGCTGGCCGACTCCCGGGTCGGGCCGAGCTGGCAGCATCCCTTCGGGTTCGACGTGCAGGGCTGCGACTACCTCGCCCAGACCATCCGCGGCAGCCGTCCCTCGCTGGTCATCGGCCTCGCGGTGACCGCCGGCGCGCTGGCGCTCTCCGTCCTGCTCGGGCTGCTGGGCGGCTTCTACGGCGGTTGGATCGACGGCCTGCTCTCCCGGGCCACCGACGTGTTCTTCGGCCTGCCGTTCGTGCTGGGCGCCACCGTGGTCCTGGTCGCCTTCCCCGACCACGGGCTGGGCGCCATGACGCTCGTGCTGGTGGCGCTCGGCTGGACGACCATGACCCGGCTGATGCGCGCCCAGGTGATCGCGGTGAAGGACGCCGACTTCGTGCAGGTCGCCCGCTCGACCGGCGCCGGACCGCTGCGCCTGATGGTCCGCCACATCCTGCCCAACGCCGTGACACCCGTCGTGGTGGTCGCCATGCTGAACGTCGGGAACGTCATCTCGGCAGAAGCGACGCTGGACTTCCTGGGCGTCGGACTGCAGTATCCGGCGATCTCCTGGGGGCTCCAACTCAACTCCGCACAAGCGTACTTCCTCGACTTCCCGCACCTGCTCCTGTTCCCGGCCCTGTTCCTGTCGGCCACCGTGCTGAGCTTCATGCTGCTGGGCGACGCGGTCCGGGACGCCTACGACCCGAAGCTGAGATGAGGACCGCCATGCCAGACACTCAGCCCGTCGACCCACCACCGGCCGCCGCCCCCTCCGCCGCCTCCTCCCACCGGGTGCCCCCGCGGTTGGGTCCGGGCGACCGGGTGGCGATCGCCGCGCCCGCTGCCGAAGGCTGCCTGCTGCTCCTGGAGGAGACCGGCGAGCAGCCGTACCGGCTCGACCGCATCCTCACCCAACTCACCAGGGCCGGCGTGCTCGGCCGGGCGGCGGGCCTGGTGCTCGGCGACTTCACCGACTGCGGCCCGGCCGATCAGGTGCAGGCGGTCCTCGCCGATCGCCTCGGCGGCCTGGGCATCCCCGTCGCCACCGGCCTGCCCGCAGGCCACGGACCGCTTCAACTCACCGTCCCGCTGGGCAGCCTGGCGCAGCTGCGGGCCGGGCCGTCCGGCACCACGCTCACCCTGCTGGAAACCCCGCTGGCACCCCGTCAGCTTCCGCCCCGACAGGAGGACCTCCCGTGCGCGTGCTGATCTCCGCCGACATGGAGGGCGCGACCGGCACCACCTGGCCCGGCGACGTGGTCCCGGGCACACCCGGCTGGGACCGGATGCGCCGGATGCTCACCTCCGACGTCAATGCCTGCGTGGCCGGCCTGGCTGCCGGCGGCGCCGAGGACGTGGTCGTCAACGAGGCCCACGACACCCAGCGCAACGTACTGCTGGAGGACCTCGACCCGCGGGCCCGGCTGCTCACCGGCCGGCACAAGCCGCTCGGCATGATGCAGGGCGTCCAGGACGCCGACGCCGTGGTGTTCCTCGGCTACCACACCGGTGCGGGCGTCCACGGCGTGCTCGCCCACACCTACCTGGGCGCCGGCCTGACGGGCTTTCGGATCGACGGCGAGCACGCCGACGAGGGGCGGATGAACGCGCTGACGGCCGCCGACCACGCGGTACCGGTCATCCTGGTCACCGGGGACGACCTCACCTGCGCCGCCGCTGCCCAGTGGGCGCCCGGCGCCCGCACCGCGGCCGTCAAGGAGTGCGTCAGCCGGTACGCGGCGATCTGCCTGCCGCCCGAGCGCAGCGCCGCGCTCATCCGCGAGCGGGCCGAACAGGCGATGGCCGACCACCGACGGCGCGGGCGCCCCGAGCCGGTGAGCGGCCCACACCGCTTCGAGATCGACTTCCACGCCACCCACCAGGCCGCGGCCGTGGCGCTGATTCCCACCGTCGAACAGATCGGCCCGTGCACCGTCGCCTTCACGGCGCCGAGCCCGACCAGGGCCGCCCTGACCTTCAAGATCTGCTGCGCCATCGCCAACGGCGCTGCCGAGGCGCACTACGGCTGACGACTGACGGCGGGTGTTCGCCGGTCCGCAGGTGACCTCCCGGCCTCCGCTTCGTTCTCCAGACACGACTCCGACGGTCTCTACGCCCGCCGGAGTCGCCCTGTTGCGCTGCGGAAGTCAGAAGGCACCGATGAACGAGACCGACCTGCGGACCAACGCCGTGATCCCGGCACAGACCACTCGGGCCGGGAAGCAGGTGCACGTCCTGGTCGTCGGCGCGGGGTTCTCGGGCATCGGCGCCGCCATCCGGCTGCGCCGGGCCGGGGTGCGCGACCTGCTCGTCCTGGAGGAGGCCTCGCAACTCGGCGGCACCTGGCGGGAGAACACCTACCCGGGCTGCGCCTGCGACGTCCCCTCGACGCTCTACAGCTACTCGTTCACCCCGCGCACCGCCTGGAGCCGGGTGTTCGCCGGACAGCCGGAGATCCAGGCCTACCTGCGGGCGACGGCCGAACAGCACGGACTCGGCAGCGTGCTGCGCTGCGGGGTGCAGGTGCGGGGAGCCCGGTGGGATCCGGCGGCCGGGCGCTGGTTACTGGAGACCAGCGACGGCCCCTACAGCGCCGCGGTGCTGGTGATCGCCACCGGGCAGTGGCACGTCCCGCGCCGCCTCGAGGTCCCCGGGATCGAGGAGTTCGCCGGCCCCGTGCTCCACACGGCCCGCTGGGACCAGAGCATCGACCTGACGGGCCGTCGGGTGGCCGTGGTGGGCACCGGTGCCTCCGCCGTCCAGCTCGTCCCCGCCGTCGCCGCCCGGGCGGCAGCCGTGCACCTCTTCCAGCGGACCGCCCAGTGGGTACTGCCCAAGCCCGACCTGCCCGTACCCGCGGCCGTCAACCAGGTCCTGGACCACCTGCCCGGCTCCCGAGGCGCACTGCGCGCCGGCCAGTACGCGCTCCAGGAAGGCTTCGGCTACGCCTTCCGCCACCCACGGCTCGCCCGCCTCCTCGAAACGGGGGCCCGCGCCCATCTGCGGCTCGCGGTCCGCGACCGGCAGCTGCGCCAGGCACTCACGCCCGACTACCGACTGGGCTGCAAGCGCCTGCTGACCTCGAGCACCTTCTACCAGGCCCTCAGCCAGCCGCACGTCCGCCTGCACCCCACCGCCGTGACGGCCGTACGCGGCAACGAGATCCTCGGCGCCGACGGCACTGTCGCCCAGGCTGACGTCCTCGTCACCGCCACCGGCTTCCGGATGGGCGAACTGCCGCTGGCCCGGAGTCTTCACGGCACCAACGGCCAGACCCTGCACGACACCTGGGGCGGCGAACCGCAGGCGTACCTGGGCACCACCGTCAGCGGCTTCCCCAACCTGTTCCTGCTCCTGGGCCCCAACCTGCTCGGCGGCTCCACCTCCGCGATCACCGTCCTGGAAGCCCAACTCACCTACCTCACCGCCGCCCTGGCCCACCTCGACCGCACCGGCCACCGCGCCCTGGAGGTCCGGCCGGCCACCCAGGCCGCGCACAACGAGGCGGTGCAGCAGGCGTTGCGGACCACCGTGTACAACTCCGGCGGCTGCACCAGCTACTACTTCAGCCCGAGCGGCCGGAACACCTTCGCCTGGCCCTGGTCCACCGGACGACTCACCCGCCACCTGAGCCACTTCGACCCCACCGCCTACGCCTGGCACCCCTCAGCCGGCCGTACACCCACCCCGATGCCCTCCCCCAACGCGGGCACAGCGCACCGCCCTTGAAGCAGGAGCGCCCCGAAGCCGCGCGGGCTGGGGCCGGCCTCCCGCCCGCACCGGTCAGCCGTTCAGCTTCTTCCTGAACTCGGCGTCGCGCTTGGCTTTGTCAGCCTTGTAGATCGCCTTGAAGTTGATCGCGGGATGGTCCACGTCGAACCGAACCTTGCCGGAGGTCGTGTCGAGGAGCAGCGGAACGTCGTGGCCCGTGGGGGGATTGATCATCTTCTTGCCGAGAAGTCCCCACACCTGCTTGAGCTCCACCCGCTGCGGCTCGCCGCCGTCCACCCGGTACTCGACCACGTACTTCCACTGTGTCGTGGACGAGCCGGACCCGCTCCCGCCGAGGACACGGGCGATCTCCGAGGCGATCACACGGCCCGAGATCTGCTTCCAATTCCGACCTGCCATACCGGACATGCTACTGAACTTGAGTCTGTGAGGCCGTCAGTCCGGGACGTGACCGCTCCCGTCGTTTCGAAGTATTCGGCCCCTTCCACAGTTTTGACAGACGAACCGCCGCACGCCTGTGAAACAGCCTTCTCATCAGGGCCTTGAGCCCCGACGCTGCCTTTACCCCCACGGCGGCGCCTGCGAAGCGCCCCGCGATGAACCCAGCGAACAGGAGTTCTCAGTGCGACGGATCCTCCCCAGCGGCGCGGCGATCATCGTCATAGCCGCGGCCGGAGCGGCAGTCCAAACCGGGCCGGCTGCGGCCGCGCCCACGCCCCAACTGGTCCCGGCCTCCTGTGCGACGGCGCAGGCCGGGTACGCCCACTGCAACGCGATCCAGCTGGTCGGCGCCGCGACGTCCGGTGCCGCCCAGCCGGCCGCGCCCAACGGCTACGGCCCCGCCGACATCCAGTCCGCGTACGGCCTCGGCACCAACCCCGGCAGCGGCCAGACCGTCGCCATCGTCGACGCCTACGACGATCCGAACGCCGAGCAGGACCTGGCCACCTACCGGGCCCAGTACGGGTTGTCGGCGTGCACCACCGCCAACGGCTGCTTCAAGAAGGTCAACCAGCGGGGCGGGACCTCCTACCCCAAGGGGGACACCGGGTGGGGCACCGAGATCACCCTCGACCTGGACGCGGTCAGCGCGGCCTGCCCCGGCTGCCACATCCTGCTGGTCGAGTCCGACGACAACCTCGACGTCAACCTCGGCGCGGCCGTCGACGAGGCCGTGCAGCTCGGCGCCAAGTTCGTCTCCAACAGCTACTCCGACTCCGAGTCCGACGTCCCGTCGGGCACCGACGCCCACTACAACCACCCCGGCGTGATGATCGCCGCGGCGACCGGCGACTACGGCAGCAAGTCGGGCGCCGACACGCAGTACCCGGCGAGCTCGCCCACCGTCGTCGCCATCGGCGGCACCTCGCTGCGGAAGGCGAACAGCACCCGCGGCTGGACCGAGACGGTGTGGGGCAGCAGCACGGCCGGTGCGCTCGGCACCGGCAGCGGCTGCTCGGGCACCTACGCCAAGCCCTCCTACCAGCAGAGCGTGAACACCTCCTGCGCCAAGCGCGCGACCTCGGACGTCTCGGCCGTCGCCGACCCGAACACGGGCCTGGCGATCTACGACAGTTACGGCCAGTCCGGCTGGCTCCAGTACGGCGGCACCAGCCTCGCGACGCCGGTGATCTCGTCGATGTGGGCCCTCGCCGGCGTCCCGGGCGCGAGCGACAACCCGGTCGCCTACCCCTACTCGCACGCCGACAAGTTCAACGACGTCACCTCCGGCACCAACGGGCCCTGCGGCGCACCGATCTGCACCGCCGGCACCGGCTGGGACGGCCCGACCGGGCTCGGCACCCCGACTGGCATCGACGCCTTCAAGGCCGGGAACCCCCCGCCGCCGCCGACCAACGACTTCTCGGTGTCGCTCTCCCCGACCTCCGGCAGCGCCGTCGAGGGCAAGTCGGTCACGTCCACGGTCTCCACCGCGGTCACCTCGGGCTCCGCGGTCAGCGTCCAGCTGTCCGCCAGTGGTCTGCCCTCCGGCGCGACCGCGACCTTCAGCCCGGCCTCGGTCACCGCCGGCAGCAGCTCCACCCTGACCATCGGCACCGCCGCGACGACGCCGGCCGGCAACTACTCGGTGACGGTCACCGGCACCGCCGGGAGCACCGCCCACTCGATGACCTACACCCTGACCGTCACCGGGACCGGCGGGGGCGGCATCGTCACCGTGAACAACCCCGGCACCCAGTACGCCTCCAGGTACTACGGTCCGGTCATCCAGATCAGCGCCACCGACAGCGCCGGGCTGCCGCTGACGTTCACCGCCTCCGGCCTGCCGGCCGGCGTCTCGATCACCCCTGGCGGCCGGATCTCCGGCAACCCGGCCGCGAGCGGCGCCTTCCAGGTGACCGTCACCGCGACCGACAGCCGGGGCGGCACGGGCACGACGACCTTCACCTATCAGGTGTTCTGACCGGTCCAGGCTCAGCGCGCCGGTCGGACTGAACGCTTCGCCTCACAGGCGCCGGAGCGTGGCGCCGGGCCCGGGATCCGTCCCGGGCCCGGCGGCCTCCGCGCTCCATCGCGCTGCATCGCGCTCCGGCTCGGTCCGCTCAGTCCCACTCCCAACGCATGCCCAGCACGCTCGGCGACACATCCAGGGCGACCACATGGGCCAACTGGGTCCCGCCGACCCATAACTCCCGCACCCGCCGGTCCGGCGCCGGGACCACTCTGCGCTCATAGCGCCAGCAGCGGGCCGGCACCGCCGCGGGGTCGAACTGCACCTGCAGCACGTACTCGCCCACCGGCGCCGGGAACACCCGGTAGTAGTAGTCCACCTCGCCGAAGGCCATGTCCGAGGCCTCGTATTCCACGACCGCCGTGTCGCCGCGATCAAGCACCCGGTCCAGCACCAGTTCGGCGACCAGGAAGCCGGCCGCGGCGTCGGCCCGGACCCGCCCGACCCGGCAGCCGCGCACAGCCCGCAGCCGAGGTGCCCGAGAGGCGGGATCCTCCTGCCGGTAGGTGACCGTGAACCGGGAGATCCGGTTCTCATGCGCGCGCAGCACCGCGCGCGTCGTGAGACCGACCTCTTCGCGGGTCGGCCCGACCGAGTAGAGGTCGTGGACACTCAGGCGGGTCAGGCCGTTGTGGACGGGGGTCTCGACGTCGTTCAGCAGCGCGTCGAACTCGGGACCGCCGCCGTAGGCCGCCGACAGGTCCAGTCCGCCGGCCGGATGGGTCAGCCAGCGGCCGCGAGGGCGCCGTGGTCCGAGCTGACCCGTCAGGGCGTACTCGGGTAAGTCGAGGATCTTCTCCAGCAGATGGACGGCGCGCAGCGATTCGGGCCGCTCCGGACGGCTCCGCCCCCGGCGCCAGTAACTGAGGGTCGAGACCGAGACGCGCACTCCGTGGGCCGTCAGCCGGTACTGCAACTCATCCAGAGTCAGGGCACTGGCCTCGATCGCGAGGTGCAGCAGCGCCGAGAACGGCCCGGTCCGCATCGCGTGCGCCAGTTCCCGGTCGAGCGTCTGCCGCCTCACCGCTTCCACGAGTGTCGAGTATGAACGCTACCCACAGCCCGGGGAAGGACGCCTCGGGGACCGGGGCCCAGTGTCCCGTCGTCGGTTGCGGCACACGAGGCTCCCTGGCTGGCTGGTCGAGACGCGTGGCAGCTCGCTCAACCACGCCCGGGAGCCTCGTACGGATCGCGTTACGGACGAATGCTCCGGGAGGGCGGTCTACTCGCGGACGTGACGGCCTTGTGGTGCGAACGGCCGGCGCCGTGACCTGCGCATGCCTCCTGCTGGAGGAGGACGGCGATCTGGTCGACGTCGTCGTTGACGTCGAAGAACCCCTGGATGTCCGGTGCGGCCGCGCCGTTGACGCCGACGTAGAAGGTGAAGAGGTGGCCGTCCTCTGCCTGCAGGTAGCCCGCGTAGGTCTGCGCGTTGATGGCGAGCTGCTGGTTGAGTTCGTCGAAGCCGATGATGGTGCCGGGCTTGGCGAAGACCTTGCCCTTGGCCGGGCAGGCGTCGGTGTTGCAGTAGAGAGCGCCCGTTCCCGACACCCCGAGGATCGGCAGTGAGGTGCGGAACGCGTCCGCGTCGGGGGTGCGCAGCCAGTACGCGAGCAGCTGGTTGAGCCCGGCGGGCGTGACGCGGTCGACGGGGACGTCGCCGCGTCCGTCGGCCAGCTGGAACTGGGTCGGGTCGACGTTGGCCGTATTGGTCAGGAAGTCGTGGATGACCGGGAAGCCGTCGAAGCAGTTGTGGCTGCCGACGTTCACGGCCATGTTGCACAGGGCCAGGTTCGCGCCGAGGTTGTGACTGACGTTCAGGATCAGCTTGGCGTACTCGCGGTACGGCGGTGAGACGAAGGCGGCCACCTGGGGATCGCCGGTGTACGAGGCGGGCAGCGTGCTGTCCGGGTTGGGCCCGGTCGGCGGGGCGGTGACGGTGACCCCGGCGCGGGCCAGGGCCTCGATCAGGGCGGTGCGCCCGAACGCGTTGGGGTCCTGGACCTGGGAGATCTTCAGGGTGGGCTTGGCGTCGGCGGCGATCGTGCCGGAGAGCGTGATCTTCGTGCCGTCAGGGGACGCGGAGACCTGGATGTCGGTGCTGCCGCCGGCCGCCACCGTCTGGACGTTGGAGGTGACCTGGTACGGCGCGACCTGCGGGCGCCAGCTCAGCTGGGCGGTCTGCCCGGGGGAGGTCGGCGTGCTCAGCAGGTCGATGAGGTTGTCGTTGATGATGAGGGGTGTCGGCTGGGGGTTGATCGGCGGGGGCGTGAACAGCCGCGGGTCGATGACGACATCGCCGTCCACCGTGGTGATGCCCGAGTCGCGGACCTGGTGGGCGATCTGGTCCAGGCCGGCGAGCGGGTCCTCCGGCGTGAGGGTGGCGCCCGGGATGTCGTTGGCATAGGTGTGGTCGATGGGAGTGAAGTCGACCGACCCGTCCGGCTTGGTCCGGCCGCCCATGGTGAGGTCGCCCTGGGCGACGAGCGCCAGGTTCCCGGTCAGGGTCGACCCGTTGAGGTGGCCGATCGCGTTCACCGGCGTGGTGAAGCGGTGGTCCGGGCCGAGGGCGTGCCAGGCGCCGGAGATGGTGATCAGCTTGACGGTCGAACCCGGCATGAAGAACTGGTCGGGGTACATGGAGTGGACGACCCGCCCGTTCTCGGGGTCGATCTCCAGCAGCCCCCACTGCGCGTGCTTGTACGCGGGCTTGTTCATGATCGCCGTGATGTCGGGCCCGAGGTCGCCGTGCGGGTTGTCCGCAGGTGCGGCGGCGGCGGTACCCGCCACGACCGCGAGAGTGACGCCGACGGTGGCCCAGGCCCGAAGCCGACCACGGATCCTTGATCTCATTCGCCCAGCCGTTTCTTGAGTCGGAAGCCCCGCTGTGCAGGGCACTCACGGCGCATGGTAGGTGTGCGGACTCCGGGGGCGAGGCTGTTGCGCGGTGTGCTGACGGCGCGGGATGTGAAAATCATTCGGTCGGTCGAAGGTAAGCACCCATATGAGTCACGGTCGAACTCTGGGCGGGCCGTCCGCCTGAGCCCCCCAGGCCGCCTCGTCGCCAACCGGACCGCCTAACCGGGAATCGGCACCTCGACCGGTCCGAGATCGCGGTACGAGCCGGTAATGTCACCGGAATCATTCCCCGGATATCGGTTCGGAGGAGATTCCATCGCAGACCTTTCTGAACACTCGCGGTACCCCTAAGCTGCGCGGGTGTCGCTCTTCCAAAGGCTTCGGGGCTCCGGCCCGCGCCTGCTCCCCGAACTCGACGACCGCAAGCTCGGCAACGTGCGCAAGCAACTGGATTCGCCTCCCACGCCGGGCCTGAGGGAAATTCAGGTCGACCAGGTCGAGCGGGTGATTCAGGATGCCGGCACGGATTGGGACCGTCGCTCGCATCGCATCGGGGTACTGGCGGCGGCCTCGGCCCATTCCGGTCTTGCCCAGTCCTGGCGGGCGTGGCGGCCGCAGAGTGCCAATCCGTTGATTTTCGAGGCGTGGGTCGAGCGGGTGCGCGGCCGGGCGGCCGGCGGGATGGACAACGCCCGGTCGGTGGCGAAGAACTGCTATCGCGCGGCCGAGCTCCAGCCGAACGATCCGACGCCCTGGGTGGTGCTGCTCGGGATCCTGCGGCTGCTGCGCAGTGACCAGCAGGAGGTGTTCCAGGTCTGGAGCGAGCTGACCGCCCGCGACTCCTGGCACCGCGAGGCCCACCTGCAGATGCTGGGGTACCTGTCACCGGAGGAGTGCGGCTCGTACGGCCAGCAGCTGGACTTCGTCGACTCGGTGCGCGCGCGAATGCCGGAGACGACGCCGACCGCGGGCCTGGAGCTGACCTTGGTGGTCGAGCAGCACCACCGGACGGTCGCCCGCGGTGGCGTCGACGCGCTGCTGGCGCGGCGGCAGTGGACCAACCCCCGGACGGCCGCCGGCCTGGAACAGGCGTTCCAGAGCTGGACCACGCCGGGCCGGCTCCAGCACGCGGCGGCACTGGCCGATCTGAACCTGCTGGCCTACGCCTTGGTGCAGGCGGGCCGTCTGCAGGAGGCGGGCGAGGTGTTCCGGCTGGTCGGCGCAACGGTCACGCCGTGGCCGTGGTCCCTGGACGGCGAACCGGTGCAGTCCTTCACTCACTGGCAGGCCCAGGCCATACGCTGATCAGCCGGGCCGCCCCCGAGGCGGCCGCCAGGCCCGCCGTGCAGCCGGCGCGCCGCCGGTTACCGAAGTCAGCACAACCTTATGGGTTGGTTAGAGGCTCCCGCAGTCCCGCATTCCCGTGCCGAAGTGACCATACGATCGGTGCCGGCCCTTCCCCGAAGGACCGACGCGTCGATCTCACTTCCCCGTCTCGGCATGCGCGCAGGAAACCACGGAGCCTGAAATCCATGACCCAGCGAACACGATTCGGAACCGGCCTGCTGGTACTGGTGGTTGTGCTTCTCGCCTTCGCGATATCCGTGCTGGCGATGCAGCCGGCGGCGGCCGCTGGTCCCATCCCGGGTTCCCCGCTGGACGCCTACGACCAGCGGATACCGTACGACATGGGCGTCCACAAGATCGCTCGACTGGCCGCGCTCATCTCCTATGTGCTGATGGCGGCCACGATCGTGCTCGGCATCGTGCTCCGGATGCGCTACTTCCAACGCACCGTCAATCGTGGGACGGTGTACGGGGCGCACATGACCGTCGCCCTTTCCGCGCTGATCTTCGGCGCCATTCACGGCGTGACCTTCACCTACCAGCCGGTGTGGGAAATCGACGTCATCCACCTCCTCGTCCCCTTCACCGGCGGCCGGCAACGGGTTCCGGTCGGCCTGGGCATCCTGGGCACGGAACTGGCCGTCGCAGCCGGATGTTCGGTGTGGCTGCAACGACGACTCGGCTATCGAAGGTGGCTGAGGTTCCACCAACTCTCCTATGTCGCATTCGGATTGATCTGGCTGCACATTTTCACCGTGCACCCGGAGCCGCGCCACATCAACCCCGCCGCGATCGGAGTCGCGGCAGGCTTCCTGTCCTGCCTGCTGGCCTTCCTCATTCGAGTCCTCCCCTCGCGCTCAAGGCTCAACCAGCGATCCTTCCCGAGTCATGTGGATGCCAACTGATGACTTTTCCGACCCAGAGGCCCGTCCCCGGCCTTGTCCCCGAGAGCGAACCGGTCAAGGTCAGCGTGGACAACAACCGCTGCCACATCTACGGGATCTGCCAACAGGAGGCGCCCGAGGTCTTCCGCATCTCCGAGAGCGGTGCGCTGCACTACACGGGCAACGTACCGGCGAACCTCGCGGCCGCGGCGCGGCAGGCGGTCCGCTGCTGCCCGATGCAGGCCATCGCGATCAGCGGCGGCGCGTCTCCCGCCGCCGCCCGCCATCCCCACCGTTCCCGCCGCTCCCGCCGTTCCCGAAACCGCACGGCGCGCCTCCACGACTACCGGAGGATCGTGGTCGCCGGGGGTGGGCTGGCCGGGCTCAGCGCCGCGAGCAGGCTGCGCGAGCGGGGCTTCGACGGCGAGTTGGTGGTGGTCGGCGAGGAGACCCGCCCGCCCTACAGCCGGCCGCCCCTGTCCAAGCAGTTCCTGGCCGGCGAGTTGGGCGGCGAGGACCTCACGTTCCGGGCCGAGGGCTCCCTCGACGCCCACTGGCTGCTGGGCAGTCACCTGATCGGGCTGGACACGGAGCGCCGGACGCTGAAGCTGCGCGGCGATGAACGGCTGTCCTACGACGGGCTGGTGATCGCCACCGGTGTCGACGCGAGGCGGCTGCCCGAGACCCCGGTGGTCAGCGACCGGATCCGCACGGTCCGCACCCTCGCGGACGCGGCCGTGGTCAGGAAAGCCATCCAGGCGGCCCGGGCCCAGCACGTGGTGATCCTCGGCGGCGGCTTCGTCGGCTGCGAACTCGCCTGCACCGCACGGGATCAGGGCATGGACGTGACCCTGGTCGTGCACAGCGCCCCGCTGCTCAGGCGGGTGCTGGGCAGCAAGCTGGGGGCGGTGGTCGGGCGCATCCAGGCCCGGGCCGGGGTCGACGTCCGGCTCAGCACCCGGATCACCGAATGGACCGACAGCGGCTCCGGACTGCGCCTTCGGCTGGACGACGGAGAGGTGGTCAACGCCGACTTCGTCGTGCTGGGCCTGGGCAGCGTGCCGCGCACCGAGTGGCTGCACGGCAGCGGACTCGACATCGCCGACGGCGTCCTCTGCGCCGCCACCTGTCACGCCGTGGATCTGACCGGTCGTCCGCTGCCCGAGGTCGTCGCCGCCGGCGATGTGGCGCGCTGGCCCAACGTTCGGTTCGACTCCACACCCCGGCGGGTGGAACACCTCATCCACGCCGTCGAGATGGGACAGCACGCCGCCGACGCGCTGCTCCACGGCCCGGCGCAGGCAGCGGAGTTCACTCCGGTACCGCGCTTCTGGTCGGAACAGCACGGGACTCGACTCCAGGCGGTCGGCATGCCCGGGCTGGGCGAGCGGATCGAGATCGTCGAGGGATCGCTGCGCTCCGAATGCTTCGTCGCCACCTACCACCGCGACACCGCACGAGGCGCCCAGACCGTGGCCGCCGTGGCCTTCGACATGCCGCGTCAGCTGCTCGACTACCGTGACCGCATCGGCCACTTCGGCCAGTTCGGCCACTTCAGCCGTACTGGCGGCACCGACTCGCTGGTCGGAGCGCTCACGGCCCGTGCCGGGCGGCGCTGATGGGCCACCGCACAGCTCATCGCAAGCGCCGCGCCACCCAGCACGGCGACACCCTGCGAAGGCTGTTGAGCCTACCCGCGCGCAGGAACGCCCGCTGGCCGTTCGTCGCCGCCGTGATGGCGGGGACCACGGGCCTGTACCTCCAGGTCCTGCTGACCGCCCCACCCATGCCCCCCGGCAACGCACCGGCACCCGAGAGCAGCAGCATCGGGCAGCCGTCGCACCGGGCGTCCGGCAGAACCCCCGACGCCCTCCCTCCAGTGTCGACACGACCAGGAGTCGGCGCATCGTCCCTCCAGTGGGGAGCCCCCATATGACCTCGTCCCGGACGTCAACCAGGCATCGGTCCCCCGGCCGACGCCGGCGGACTGTCGTCCTCAGCCTCGGCCTCGGTGGTGTCCTCACCACGGGTGCCGCTCTGCTGGGCGTGTCGTTCGCCGCCACCGCGCCGCCGCCGGCCCAGCCCAACCCGAACTGCACGCTCACCGTGCCGGCCAACCCGCTGACGGCCCAAGGCCTGGCCACCCCCTACAAGTTGACGGCCACCAATCCCGCTCAGGGTGCCTGCCACGAGTCGAATCCCAACCAGTCGGCCTTCGTTCAGGCCACCGTGCTCGACCCGGCCACCGGCGCGCTGGCCGTCTACAACCCCCTGGTCGTCGACCAGGGAACCACCGCCGCGATCCCGCCCGTCGTTCCGACCCTGCCGGCCAACGCCGTGGTGGGCATCTGGTTCGGCTTCAACGGCGCCACGCTCTCGGTGCAGGGCCAGACCCGGGCCGGAAACTGCGTGGGCGGCGCCCGTGGCGGACAGCCCTTCGGCCAGTTCGCCTACTGCAACGCCCCGGCCTTCTTCGCCGCGGCCAACACCGCGGAAGGGGCGGGCAGGCTCCTCGTCCCGCCGCTGGGCACCGGACGCGACGGCAAGCCCTGCCCGACCACCCGCGACTTCGGCCTCGTCGACCAGGACCAGAGCGACAACGTCACCACCGAGTACCTGGCCACGGCCCAGGGCAGAACCGCGCAGAAGACCGCGAAGAACTCCGCTGCCCTGGGCGGCGGACGGCGGATGCGGAACACCACCGCGCTGCTCAACGGCAGCGACAACCTGCTGCTGGTCGACTTCGAGGACCCGGCGCTGGGCTGCACCCCGTGGACCGCCCCCGACCTGGCCGACCCCGGCAGCAAGGTCACCGCGCTCGCACTCGACGAACTCCAGGCGGCCAAGTTCCAGACGGCTCCGATCGCCCTGGTCCCGCTCAACGACCCCATGGTGACCGAGAACGGCAAGCACAGCCGCCAGAAGGCCGACCTCTACCGAGCGGGGGTGGACCAGCCCGCGGTCAGCGCCGCCGCCAACGGCGATCCCCAGGCGTACTGCGCCGACCTGGCCGCCCTGGGAGCCCAGCGCATCAGGCTCGACCGGCCGTTCACCGCCAAGGCCGCGTCCCCGCAGGCCGGTCAGAGCCTCTTCGACTTCCTGACCCAGCGGCTCAGCGCCTCGCTCACCAGCCTCGGCTGCCCACAGGCCACCCCGCCGCCGAGGCCGAGGCCCAGCACGCCCGGCAGGCCCAGCGCCACCTCCACCACCGTGCCCAGCACCGCGCCCAGCCCGACCGGCAGGTAACACGCGGCTGTGCCCCCGGAGACGGGTTCGCCAAGGATCAGGCCGCTTCGCAGAGAGAGGTCATGGCATGCCGGCAGAACGCCGTGTCGCCCACTCCCGCCGCACCCTGTACTCCTGGGGCGCAGCCGAGCCGAACCCCACGGCCCAGGTCCGGCGCCGTCTGCACAAGGCGCTGAGCGGCCTGGGCGTCCCCCCGGACACGCTCCAGGACGCCCTGGTCATGGCGACCGAACTCACCGCCAACGCGCACTGCCACGCCATCACGCCCTGCCGGGTGGTGCTGGTCCTCACCCAGGCCGCCATCCTCGTCGAGGTCCATGACAGCGACCCCCGGCATCCGCCCGCGTCCGTGGGGCGAGCCGGCCCTGCCATAGCGACGGGCGGGGGCGCAGAGCTCGGCGACCCGATCCTCGCCCTCGCCGAGAGCGGCCGGGGCCTGCAGGTCGTCAACGCCCTCTCGCGCGGTCGCTGGGGATTCCGGGCGGACCTCCGGGGCAAGGCGGCCTGGTTCGCGCTCACCCGTGGCGCCCTACCCGACGGACCAGCGGTGTCCCGACTCGGGTCCGACACGACGTCGAAGAACACGCCGGCCACCACACCGGCGGTCCGGTCCGCAGCACACTACGGTTCCGGGCGGCTGGAATCCCGTGCTGCGAAAGCCTTTAACGAACACCTAAGGTTCCGCTGAGCTTCCGCACGGCATTCCCGGCCACCGGCCCAATTCGCTTGGTGCTACCGGCAGAAGAGAGGCTGGACGTGGCCGGGAAGTCGGCTACGGTGTGCGCCATGACGTCTGTCCTGGTCGTCGAGGACGACCCCGCGATTCGAACTTCCCTGATAGAGGTCCTGACCAGTCATCAGCTTCTGGTCCGCAGCTCTCCCGACGGGTTCGGCGCGCTGCGCGAGATCACCCAGTGGCAGCCGGACGCCGTCGTGCTGGACCTGGGTCTGCCCGACATCGACGGCGCCGACGCGCTGCGGATGATCCGCGGCCTGTCCCAGGTGCCGGTCCTGGTGGCGACCGCCCGCGACGACGACGCCGAGATCATCAGACTGCTCAACGCAGGAGCCGACGACTACCTGGTCAAGCCGTTCTCCGGTGGCCAGTTGATCGCCCGGCTGAGCGCCGTGCTGCGGCGCTGCGCCAATCCGTCCGCCACTCCGGGGCTGGGCGGCATGGGGAGGCCGGGCGGCGGGCCCGGTGCGAGCCATGCCCCCATGGTCACCGGCGAGCTGCGGATCGACCCGCTGGCGCGCACCGTCCATCTGGCCGGCCGGGAAGTGGCGCTGACCCGCCGCGAGTTCGACCTGCTGGCCTTCCTGGCCCGGAACGCCGGACGGGTCGTCTCCAAGCGACAGCTCCTCGCCGAGGTGTGGCGCCAACCGTATGTGGAGGAGCAGACCGTCGACGTTCATCTGTCCTGCCTGCGGCGGAAGTTGGGTGAGCGGGCGGCTCGGCCGCGGTACCTGCACACGGTGCGCGGAGTCGGCGTGAAGCTGGTATCGCCCCCGTGAGAGCCACCCTTGCCATGGTCGCCCTGGTGGTCACCTCCATGGTCGCCGTCTCCTTCCTGGTCCCGCTCGCCCTGCTGCTGCGCACCCAGGTGCAGACCCAGGCGACCCTCGTCGCCGAACAGCGCGCCGCGGCGGCAGTGCCGGCCCTGGCACTCTCCGCCCGGCCTGCGGACCTGGAACGCGTTGTCGCCCAGTTGGACACGTCCGCCCGGCTGGCCGTCCACCTGCCGGACGGCCGGGTCGTCGGCACTGCCCGCACGGCCGAGGCGATGGTCGGCCGCGCGGTCCGTGATCGGCAGCCGGTGACCGGTTCCGTCCCGGGTGGATGGGCGTACCTGCAGCCCGTGCTGCTGGACCAGGACCGGGTGGCCGTGATCGAGGAGTTCGTCCCGCAGGCCGAGTTGACCCGAGGGGTGGCCAGGGCATGGACCGTGATGTCCCTGCTGGCCGTGTCCCTGGTGATCGGCTCCGTCCTGGTCGCCGACCGTCTCGCCGCCCGGGTGGTGCGCGCCTCCCGCCGACTCTCCGAGGCCTCGGCGGCGCTCGGCTCGGGCGATCTGGATGTGCGGGTGGAGCCGACCGGGCCCCCGGAGCTGCACGCCGCCGGCCTGGCCTTCAACAGCATGGCTGACCACATCGCCAAACTCCTCGCGACCGAACGTGAGTTGGTCGCGGACTTGTCCCACCGGCTGAGGACTCCCCTGACGGCGCTGCAGCTCGCGGCCGAGCGGATCGGCCCGGTCCAGGGCGCCACCCGGGTGGCCGCCGCGATCCATCACCTGGAGTCCGAACTGGACTCGATCATCCTCGCCGCCCGAACTCCCCTGTCCACCAGGTCGATGAGCGCCGACGGCCGCACGGGCGCGCGGGAGGTCGGCAGCGCCCGTGCAGGGCAGCGGTCCGGCGAGGTGTGCCAGGCCTCCGAACTGGCCAGGCACCGGGTCGGCTTCTGGTCGGTGCTGGCCGAACAGCAGGGCCGGGCCTGCACGTTCGAGGCGACCGACGAACCGACGCCGGTTCGGCTGCGGGAGGACGACCTCGCCGCCGTGGTCGACGCCCTGGTGGGCAATGTCTTCCGCCACACGCCCCAGCGGACGGGCTTCGCGGTGAGCGTGCAGCGCACGGCGCAGAGCGTCGTCCTGGTGGTCGAGGACGCCGGTCCCGGCATCGAGGACCCGGCCAACGCGCTGTCGCGCGGGGTCAGCACCGGCGGGTCCACCGGTCTCGGGCTGGACATCGCCCGCAATGCGGCGGAGTCGACCAGAGGCCGGGTACGGGTGCTGCGCAGCGAGTTGGGAGGGGCGCGGGTGGAGGTGGCGCTCGGTCTGGCCTCGGATCCGCGCCGCACCCTCGGCGGTCGCTGGCGCCACCGGCATCGGCGGGCCGCGGAGAGAAACAGACTGAATCAGTAAGGGAAAAGCCATGTTGACAATATGTCAGCTAGGCGCCCGGTCATTCCTCGCACAGACCCGCACCGGGTCTTGACTTCGAATGTCCGGCACGGCCACTATCCCTCTACCGGCGGGTAGCAATGCTTCGTCGACGCCCGCAATGCGCCCGTCCCCGCTCTCTGTGTTGCCCTTTCGACTGCGTAACCCCAGGGTGATGCGCGAGGAGAAGAGATTGTCAGACTGGGTGGCGGCAGCGCTCACGGATGCCGAGCTCGCACAACGCATCCGTGACGGGAACCCCCGGGACCGGTCGGCCGTCGAGGAGATCACCGGCCGCCACCGCGCCGTCGTGCTGGCCTACGCCCGCCAGTGCTGCGCGGACCAGCGGGCCGCCGAGAAGCTGACGGCCGAGGCCTTCGAACGGACGCTGGCGGCCGTCCGCGCCGGAGTGGGACCCACCGAGGTCTGGCGCCCGTACCTGCTGGCGACGACCCGCCGAGCCGCCGCCCGCTGGGCCGGCACCGAACGCGGGTCCATGCTGTCGGCCGGCTTCAGCGCATGGCTCACGACGCTGCCCGACCCGAGTCCGGCGGAGCCCTCGGCCGAGGCGACAGAGCCGGCCCAGGCGGCAGCGACGCCAGTGGCAGCCGTGACCGCGGCCGAGTCGGACTCGCTGATGCTCCGGGCCTTCCTGTCCCTGTCGCAGTCCCAGCAGGCCGACCTGTGGCACGCGTTGGAAGAGGGGAACGCGGCCGGGACCGAACCATCGCGGCCCGAGACGACGGCCCGACGCCGCCTCCACGACGCCTACCTCCAGACGTACATCGCACGGGCCCGCAACCGCTTCTGCCGGCATCTGGCCGTCCAGATCGCCGACGGCGTACAACGTCCGCCCGAGGACCGGGTGAAGGACGTCGAACGCCACCTCAGCCGCTGCGCCGGCTGCGCCCGTACCCGCACCGAACTCACCGCCATCCACACCTGGCAGCGCCCCGTCCTCCGTCGTGCGCTGCTCCTGTGGTCGGGCGATCCGTCCTCGACCCCACCCGCCGTGACCTGCCCGGCGCCGCCCGCCGACCCGGCTCCCTGCGCGCCGCGCACGGGTGCGCGCAGGCCACGGGCACCCCGACAGCGCACCGGCGGCAGGCCGCGGATCGGTGGGAGACGCGTCCTGGGGTACTCCGCCGTGGCCGGCGCCGGGGCACTGGCGGCACTCGTGGGCGCCGCCGCCGTCCTCGCGACGGTCGACGCCGCCGGGGCGCACACTCCCTGGGCGGACACCGCGCTCGTCCCGCTCCCCGCGTCCTCGGCATCGACCGCGGGACCCGCGCCCACGCCGATCGGCCAGGCCACCTCGGCCGCTCCCCAGCCTTCGGACACCGCCGCCCCGTCGCCCGGCGCGCCGGGCGCTCTCCAACTCGTCAACGTGAGTTCCGGGCTCTGCGTGGGCATCGCCGATCCGGCCACCTTCGTCCTCCAGCTGCAGCCGTGCGCGGATTCCGGCTCCCCCCGCTGGGAACGCCTTCCGGCCGGTCAGGACGCCTACCAGCTCCGTGTCACCGGCGACGGCGCCGGCAGCGGAACCTGCCTCGACGGAACCACCGGCGGCGGAAACGTCGTCACCGTCGTCCTCCAGCCCTGCCGGTCCGATCCCGGCCGGGCCGAGCAGCTGTGGAAGTTCGTCCCGGGCCCGGACCCCGGAACGTTCCGCCTGTGGCTGCTGCCACCGGTCCCGTCCAGCGACTACTCCGCGCACCTGCTCGGACCGCAGGACTGGTCACCCGCCGATCCACCGCGCGCGGGATCGGTCCTCGCACAACTTCCCGACTACTACGACTCGGACAGCTTCCTCTTCACCCTGAGGTGACGCCGGTCAGCCGGTCTGGCGGGTGGGGTCGAACGGGGTGAACGGGGTGAACGGGCCGAACGGGCTGGTTCACGAAGGGCGCGCGATCTCGATCAGGAACTCCCCGTCCGGGGCACGATCGGCGAGTCGCGCCGCCTCGCGGACATCGGTGACGGACATCCGCTTCGCGAGTTCCATGGCGTCGTGCATCGCGTCGCGGCTGCCCACGTTCTGCATGGCGAGGAACCAGCGGAGCGCCTGCACCTCGTCCACCGCGACCCCGTGTCCGTCGCGGTAGAAGTAACCCGCTGCGTGCATGCCCTGGGCGTTTCCGGCTTCTGCGGCCCGCAGGAACCAGGACAGCGCCTCCGCCACGCGGTTCGACTCGCTCAGGAACTGGCCGAGCTGGCACATCGCTTCCGTGATGCCGCCTTCCGCGGCGCGTTCGAGGAGCGCGAACGCCTTCTCGGGGTCTGCCGGAACGCCTTCGCCGTGGAAGTACAGGGCGGCGAGGTTGAAGGCGCCGTACTCGTCGCCGCCCTCCATCGCCTGACGGAACAACACGGCCGCGCGCGTGGTGTCGGGGGCGACGCCCGTTCCGTTGGCCAGTGCGTGGCCCAGGACCCGCTGGGCCAGAGGGTTGCCGGCCGCCGCGGCGCGCTCGAGGTTCGCCAGGCCGCCGGCGACGTCCAGGCCGGATTCCAGGGCCATGTGCCCGTAGGCGGCCTGCGCGTCGAGCTCGCCGGCGTCGGCCTTCGCCCGCAGCTTCGACAGTTCGGCGTGGATCGCGTCCATCAGGTTCGGATCGCCCAGTGACGCCGCTTCGAGGTACTTGGCCGCCGCCGTCGCGCAGTCGCCGGCATTCCGGGCTGCATCGGCGTCTGCGACGAGTTGACTGGAATAGTCGATCACAATGGCCCACCCTGTTGAAGTCCACTGACGCCACGACGCTATCACCCGGTCCGGAACGCGCGGCCTCCCCGAGCAGTCGCTCTCCCTGCGGAGAGCCTGCGGGGCCGAGGAGGCCGCGCGCGTCGTTCAACGACCCGGAATCACCTCACTGGATGATCGTCCACCCCCCGTCGGGATCGAAGCGGAACACTCCGAACGGGTCGGTTATGTACAGGCTCCTGTTGAGGAACACGGCCTGCTTCGTGAACCAGACCATGCAGTCGTCGCAGACCTCCTTGCTCACCGCCAGCGGCGAGCCCGGAGACAGCACCGAACCCTGCTTCTCGGCGTGCCAGAGGTTGTAGGAGCCTTCCTCGCCGTTGTCGAGGAACGTCTGACCCGGCTTCAGGGCCTCGGCGGGCGAGGCCTCGTAGCCGATGTCCTGGGCCATCTGCTCCATGTCCGGCTCGGCCGGCCTGGTGAACCCGGACGGCAGCTTGAAGCGTCCGCCGCTGACGGTCCACAACTTCCCGTCCCAGCTGACCGTCTTGGACTTGAAGCTGGCGGGCAGCTTCGGCGGCGTGGGCAGGACGATCGGGCAGGTGGCGTCGCCCGGCTTCGGGTTGTTGTCGTTGTGCACCAGGACCGGGGTGTCGCCGGCTTCCACGTAGAAGTCGTGGTCGCCGGGCACCGTGAGGTCCCACATGTCGCCGTCGGACTTGGCCGGGACGGTCCCGCCCTCCACTGTGGCGACGCTGCCGTCGTCGGTGGTGAGCTCGTCGCCCTTGGCCAGCTTGGCGGCCTCCACCCAGCTGCGGCTGGTGCGGTCGTAGAACAGGTGGTGCTGCGTGGTGTTGACGACCTTGTCGCCCTTGGCGGTGTGGACCGTCAGGTCGTAGAGGTCGGTGTCGTGCTTGACCTCGACCACCGAGACGTCGCTGTCCTTGGTCTTGCCGGTCGAGGTGTCGGTCGACTTGACCTTGTCACCGGCACGCAGGGTGCTGATGGCCTTGGTGCTGCCGTCGGCCAGCGCCACCTTGGTGTCCGCGGTGAAACTCTCGCCGCCGCACCGGGTCCCGGAGCCCTCGCCTTCGAGCGCCGCGTCCTCGGAGCTGGAGGCCTTGGCGGCGCCGCCCTCGGCCGCCCCGGCGTCGGCCGCCCCGGCGTCCGCCGCAGCCAGGTCGACCGCAGCCGATTCCTCGAGCGCCGCCGCGCCGGCCACCACGCCGGCCGCGACGCCGACGCCCATGGAGCCGGCGATCGCCGCGCCACCTTCCATGATCGCGGCGAACACGCCGGCGCCGATCATGCCTCCGGCGCCCATGGCCGAACCCTCGGCCATCGCGGCGCCGATGGCGACCAGGCAACCGCCCTCGGTGATGATCGTGCACGCGACGCCGCCGACCACGGCGGCCGCCCCGAGGCCGATCTCGACGGCCGACATCCAGTCGTGGCCGTCCATCTCGACGTTGCTCACCGGGTTGCCGCCCGCGAAGCCGTACCGGTTCCCGGCGGCGGCCATGGCCTGGTCCGCGCTCGCGCCACTGAAGGTGTCACGCGTCATGAACCGGTTGATGTTCGGGTCGTAGCTGCGCGCGCCCATGTTGAGGGTGGACGTGGCGGTGTCGACGCGTGCCGAGTTGAACCGGTACGCGTTGTAGGGGAACGTCGAGACGCCGTTGCCGAGTTGGCTGTTCTTGTCGGTCCCGGAGTCCCAGGTGTTCGGGAAGTTGGCGGTGTCGACGCCGTAGGCGGTGTAGTCGTACGTCGCCGTCGTGCTGCCGGTGTTGCTGGTCAGCGCTTCCACGTCGGAGTGCGGGCTGTAGCTGTAGTAGTTGTACTGGGTCAGCCCCGGTCCGCTGCCGGAGTTGGTGTTGATCATGCCGAGCCGCTCGCCGCCGGGCGAGTAGTCGTACACCTTCTGCGCCGCGCTGAAGCCGGTGACGGTCTCGTCCTGCACGACGGTGCCGGCGCCGAGGTAGTCGAAGGTCGAGGTCTGCGCGGTGGAGCTGCCGTCGTTCTCCGTCTCGGTCAGCGGCCGGTTGATCGTGTCGTAGGTGTAGTCGGTCTTGTTGTTGACGGGATTCGTGGTGGTCCCGCTGGTGGACGCCTGCTCCAGGATGTTGTCGAAGGCGTCGTACTTGTAGCTCTGGCTGATGCCGTTGACGTAGCCGCTGGAGAAGCCGCTGGTGACGGCGGTCAGCCGGCCGAGCGTGTCGTACTGGTACGCACCGGTCGGCAGCGCCGGTACGGTGGCCGACTGGTTCTGCGTGTAGTCCATCCGGCCGCGATCGTAGAAGTACCCGATCTGGGTCTGGTTGACGGTCTGCACGCTGACGTTGCCGGCGCTGTCGTAGATGTAGTCCTCGACGTCGGCGCCGTTGTTCTTGACCTGGGTCACCTGGTTGTTCGGGCTGTAGCTGCGGGCCAGGGTCCGGGTCATGGCGGCGCCGGTGTCGGCGTTCTGCAACACCTGCGCGTCGGAGACGACGTTGTTGTTCGGGTCGTAGGTCAGGGTATGCGAGTCGACCGTGGTCCCGACCGAGGTGGCCTCGAGGCTCGAGGCCAGGGTGCCGTCGGAGTTGTAGGTCGCCGTGAGGAGGTTGCCGTTGCCCTTCTGCTCGGTGGCCGGTTTTCCGGTCGGGGTGTAGGTGTACGAGGTGGTGAGGCCGGGATCCAGACCGGACTGCTGGTTCAGTACGGACGTGAGCCGGCCCATGGCGTCGTACGTGTAGTTGTCGATCCGCGCGTCGAAGGTCTGCGTCTTGGGACGGCCCATCGGGTCGTAGGTGTAACCGATGGTGTGCTTGGCCGTGCCGGCGAGGTTCTCCTGCAGCTGGGTCATCTGGTTCAGCTGGTTGAACGCCGCGTGGAAGTCGTCGAACGTGGCGCCCGTCGTGTTGTCGAGCGCGTCGGTCCGGTTGCCGTCGGCGTCGTACACGTAGGAGTAGCTCTCCGGGACCGTCGTGCCGTCAGCGCCGTTGTCACGGACGATCTTCACGGCGTCCGCGGCCACCAGGTAGCCGCCCGGCGGTGCCAGGGTGATGCTCTGACCGGAGCCGGCCTTGAAGTTGAACTCCGTGGCCGAGGAGGTCTTCAGCTGCACCCACTGACCCTGGTTCGCGTTCTGGTTGACCAGGATCCCGGGGTTCGTGGAGCCGCCGTTGTAGGCCACCGTGTACGAGGCGTACGCCGAGGTCAGCGAAGTGTTGGTCGGGATGTGCACGTACACCGAGTAGTTGCCGTCCTGCGGCACCGAGAGGTTCCACTGGAAGACGTTGGTGTTGGAGCCACTGGCGGTCCAGTAGTCGGCGCCGTCGGCGCCGTCGCCGGAGACCTTGCTCCATTCCGTGTTGTTGGCGACGCTCGCCGCGGCGTTGCCCGCGAGCATGATCTGGGACTGCCAGCCGGCGGGCAGGCCGCTGTCCTGGAAGGACTGGAGCTTGCCGTCCGGGTAGTGGCCCCACTGCTGGGTGCGGCTGCCGGAGCCGTCCTCGGAGAGGATCATGCGCTTGGCCTGCCGGCCGGCGTTGTCGTAGTCGTAGGAGGTGATGATGTTGAAGGGGTCGGTGGAGTTCTGCGTCCAGCCGTTGTCGTAGTACGTGTAGGACGTGGTGGCGGTGGACTGCAGCGGCGCGAAGGTGCCCTGCGGGGTCACCGTGTGCTGGGTGACCGAGCTGATCCGGCCGGCCGGGTCGTAGCTGTAGTCACTCTCCGGCTGTTCGGGGGCACCGTAGTTGGTGTCACCGGGCAGGACCGCGCCCAGCTTCTTCGACACCCGGTTGTCCGCGTCGAACACCGTCGAGGTGGTGTAGGAGCCCGGGTGCGCGGTGGCGTTGAGGACCCCGAGCGGGGAGATGACGCCGGTCCGGTTGCCGACCTGGTCGTAGGTGTACTGCGTCGTGTCGTACACCGCGGTGGAACCGGTTCCGGTGTGCGGCGAGTTGACCTGGGTGACCTGACCGTCGGAGTCGGTGGTGTACACCGTCATGACGCCGTTCTGGTCCGTCGTGCTGTACCGGTAGCCGTCCGGGTCGTAGCTCACCGAGGCGACGTGGTTGAGCGCGTCGGTGACGGACAGGACCCGGTGCTCCAGGTCGTAGGCCAACTTGCTGATCTTGCCGAACGGGTCGGTCACCTGGAACTTATTGCCGACGTCGTCGTAGTCGGTCCTGGTGACGGCGCCCGCCGCGTCGGTGACCGAGGTCGCCTCGTTGGCCTTGTCGTAGCCGGTCGTGGTGGTGTACGACCCCGCGGTGGCGGTCGGGAGGTTCCCGTTCGGCTGAGTGGTCGTCAGCCGGTTGCCGACCGCGTCATAGGTGTAGGTCACCTTGCGGACCGGGGAGGTCGGGGTGTCCTGCGGCAGGGTCGTCGAGGTGATCCGGTCCATCGGGTCGAAGACCGCCGAGGACACCGCGCCCGTGGCCGAGGTGCTCTGGGTGGTGTTGTCGTTGGCGTCGTACACCGCGGCGGGCGTGGTGATGTACACCGCGTGGCGCTGGTCCTTGGGGACCGAGGAGTCCAGCCTGCGCAGGAACACGTCGTAGTTCTGGGTGGTGGTGTTCCCCAGCGGGTCGCTGGTGGCCGTCACCTCGCCGCGCTGGCCGTACACCATCTGGCCCGCGTTGCCCAGCGGGTCGGTGACGGTGCCCGGGGCCCCGGAGGGGTCGTAGTTGGCGTAGGTCGTCTTGTGGCCGTCGGCGTCGGTCTGCGAGAGCTTCTGGCCGAAGACGTCGTAGGTGTAGCTGGTGGTGTACGAGCCGGCGGCGGCCCCGGAGACGGTGCCGTTCGGGTCGACGGCGGTGAGCTGGTTGCCGAAACCGTCGTAGGTGTAGTGCCAGTGCCGGGCGCCGGGACTGCCCAGGTCCGTCAGGTGGGCGATGTGGCCGCCCTGGAGGAACTGGTAGTTGTAGGTGGTCTGGTAGTGCGTGCCGTCGCCGTTGGCCACCGCGCCGATCTTCGTCAGCGGGTAACCCGTGTTGGCGTCATAGGTCCACGTGGTCTTGGCGTTGTTGTCCTCGGTCAGGGTCGTGACGTTGTTGTCGGCGTCCCAGGCCATCGTGGTCTTCTGGTTCAGCGGGTTGACCACCTGGACCATCCGCCCGGCCGAGTCGGTCTGGTAGACGTACGGCTGGTTGTTCGCGTCCGTGACCGTGGACTGCGTCTGCGCGCCGCTGACGGTGCTCGCCGTGTTGGCGAACGTCGTGGTCCTGCCGTCCCGGTCGGTGATCGACCGGGTCTGCCACTTGGTGGCCGAGGAGGGCGGGTAGTAGGCGATGGCGGTGCTGTTCCCGCGCGGGTCCTGCACCGACACCAGCTTGACGTTCTTCATGCCCTGCGTGGCGTCGTAGCTGAAGTTGAACGTCTTGGCGCTGCTCGTGCCGGCGCCGTCGACCACGCGTTCCAGCAGACCGTTGGTGCTGTAGTAGAAGTTCACCGTGCGACCGGAGATGTCCGAGATCGACGACACGTGGTCGATGATCGCCGGGTCGGTCAGGTTGGTGCCGGTCTGCAGCGCGCCGGTGGAGTCGATGTAGGAGTAGCTGCCGCCCTTGAGGTAGTAGCCGACCTTCATCGTGGTCCGGCCGACCGGGTCGGTGATCTCGGTCAGCAGCTCCGCGGGCTTGTTCTCCGACTGGCGGTCCGAGTAGCCGAAGGTGGCGAAGTTGCCGTTGCGGTCCGCCGAACCGGTCGGATAGCCCTCGCAGTCGTAGTAGTCGACCGTGCCCTCGGGCCGGGTCATCGACCAGGCCTGGGAGTACGTGTCCTGCGGCCCGCAGGTGTGCAACTGCTGCAGCCACAGGTGCACGCCCGGCGGCGAGGTCCAGGACGGCGGGTTGGTGGCGGTGTTCAACGTCCACTGGTGGGCGTTGCCGGTACCGTCCTTCATGGCCACCGTCGTCGGGCTCTGCTGCGGGTGCCAGTACAGCGCCTGGCCCAGCCTGGTCGGCGTCGAGGCCTGCAGCGACCAGCCGAAGCCGGTGGTGGTGTCGGTGGTGTCGAGCGAGTTGTAGTTCAGGCGCAGGAAGGTGTTGAACCCTCGCGAGGGGTTGGAGAACAGGTCGTCGTTCCACACCGTGTTGCCGGAGGCGTTGTCGGTGTAGAGCGTCGAGCCGGAACCGGTGTCGGTCTTGGTGTACTGGTAGAACTTCTCCAGGCCGAGCTGGTTGTTGCCGGTCGGGTCCACGCTGATCTGCTGCTTGAGCGAGCCGATCCCGCCGGTGGTGCCGGCGGACATGACCGCGGCCTTGGCCGAGCCGCCCGACGAGGGCGAGGACGGCGAGGACGGCGCCCCGGCCGACAGGTACGCGCCGGTGGTCTTGTTGTACATGTCCCAGGCCAGGCTGTAGCCGCCCGTCTGGTTGGCGTCCGTCGGGGTCGGCGGTGTCACCTGGGCGTTCAGCGTCGCGGTGGCACCGGGCGCCAGGTCCGAGGGCAGCGCGGTCTGCAGCTGGCTGCTGCCGGTCACGTCGGTGCCGTCCGGCAACGTCCAGTGGTAGGTCAGGACTTCGCCGGCCGCCGCCCAGGTCGAGGACGTGGTGTTGTTGACCGTCACCGGAACCGTGTAGGTGGTGCCGGGCTGCATGTCCGACGGCGTGGTCGGGGCGTAGTACGTGGACCCGGTGGAGGAGTCCAGGTAGGTCACCACCAGGGTCGGGGCCAGGGCCGGCTCGGCGGTGCCCGGCCCGGCGAAGATGGTGCGCTCCTGCGGCGAGCCCGAGGTCTCCCCGGCCAGCTTCAGCAAGAGGCCGTGGTCACTGCCGGCGGTGTCGATCCAGCCCTGCACGGTCGACGTGGCGTCGAAGTTGCGCCGGTTCGGGTCGTTGGTGAAGCCGTTCAGGGTGCCGCCCGGCGCCGCGGTGTAGTCACCGCCCGCCGTGGTCCAGGCGGTGCCGGTGGCGGCCGAGTTCCAGGTGGCCTGGTTCCCGGTGAACGACCGGGTCAGACCGTGCAGCTCGTAGACCGCGCCGGAGCTGCCCGTGGTCGTCGTCTCCTGCCACAGCTTCAGGTGCGCGTCCAGGATCCGCGACCCGGCCGGCACCTGCGACAGCTGCCCGAAGTCCAGCACCGAGCGGGCGACGCCGTAGGTGGCGGAGTTGTCGCCGACCTCCAGCCACGGCTGCGGCGTGCCGGCGTTGCTCAGGGTGTTGAGCACCGAGGTCGACAGGGTGGACGACAGCGTGGTCGCGGCCACCGACGGGATCAGCAGCGTGGTCCGCCCGGCCTCCGGCAGCCGGACCAGCTGCGTGGGCCCGGAGATCAGCTGACCGCCCTTGGTCTTGATCGCGACCATGTAGTAGTAGGCGTTGCCGTACGGATCGGAGTTGTTCGCCGGGGTCGGCACGGCCGTGGAGTCCACGAAGGCCGTCTGGGACGGGTCCACCGGCGAGATCTCGGTGTCCGCGCCCGGCGAGAACGTCTGGAAGACGCTGCGGTGCACCTGGTACTGCGCGATGTCATTCGCGGTATTGCCGGTGGTGTTCGTGTAGGCGGGCCAGGACAGCTCCGCGCCGGTGGCGTGGATCACCGTCGGCGGCTTCACCGCGATCCCCGGGATCCCGTAACTGATGGTCAGCTTCGGGTAGTTCACGACCTCGCCGCCATAGGCGTAGATCGATCCCTCGAACCGGGGACCGCCTTGGCCCAGCGGCGTCTCGTTGGTGGCCCTGAGGACGAACCCGTTGTTCGCCGCCGAGCCGCTGATCCAGTTCTGCACCGCCGAGGTGACCGGGAAGTCGTCCCACACGCCCACCTGGTTGGCGTTCATCTGCGACGTACCGGCGACCGGGCCGCCGATCGACGAGGCGTTGCTCCAGGTGGCCGTCGTCGGCGACCAGGAGGCGTTCGCCTGCAGTGCCTGCATCGGCACGTTGTTGCTGCCGGTGGTGACCGTCTGGTCGTAGTACAGCTTCAGATCCGCCGAGTTGATCGTGCTCCCGGCCGGAACCGACGGCATCGGGAACTTGATCAGCGCCCGGGCCGCGCCGGTGGTCGTGGTCCCCACGGTCAGCCGCCACGACGTGCTGTAGTTCGTCGTCGCGCCGTCGGCCGAGATCATCACGTTCGACGCCGTCGCCGAGGTCGGCGAGACCAGCACCGTCGGATCGATGGTGACCGGGTAGGCCCGGGCCTTGTCGGCCAGCCAGGCCGCGTTCGGGGTCTCGGTCAGCCGCAGGGTCCCACCGGCCGCGTCGAAGGCCATGGTCTGCGTGACCTTCGAGCTGTAGGCCTTGCCGTAGGGCGAGTTCTTGTCGTCCTTGGCGTCCACCATGTAGGGCGCCGGGATCGTCATCACCGGATTCGCCGACTCGCCGCCGAGCAGGTCGATCGAGCCGTCCGGGTTCCGCCTCGGCGTCAGGCCGCCGCCCAGGTTCAGGGTGAACGAGTAACTCGCCGTGGCACTCGGCGCCTTCGCCAGGACGATGGACTCCTTCAACCCGGTCGGCAGGACCTGGTAGTCCAGATCGGTGTTCGCCCACGCGCCGGGGTAGGCGGCCGCCGAACCGGTCAGCTTCGGCGAGCCCACCGTCGCGCCGTCCGCGCCGAGCTGCACCGAGGCACCGCCGGACTCCAGCCGCACCAGCGAACCGGCCTGCGAGGAGAAGTACGTGTGGAAGGAGTTGCCCTCGGCCCCGGCGGTGAATCCGTTGTGGGCCAGCGGCTTCACCGTGCTGTCGATGTCCTGCCAGTCGCCCTTGGCGTCCTGGTAGTGCACCGGCGCCGCGGACAGGTCCTCCTGCGCGCTGCCGTCGGACATCTGGAAGAGCTTGCTGTTCGCCGTCCGCTTCCCGGTTAGCTCCTTGGTCCGGGTGGCGTGCGGATCGGCCGCGGCGGCCTGTGTGCCGCCGTGCTGGGCCGGCTTGGTGTAGGCGGCCGTGGTGTTCTTGCCCTTCGGGCCCGGCTTCCAGTTGCCGTCACCCGGCGGCTGGATGTGCACGCTCGAGTGCGCGTGTGCCGCCTCGGAGAACGCGAATTGGGACAGCGTCATCCCCGACACCAGGAGCGTGGATGTGGTGACCCAGGCCGTCCACCGGTGTAACCGCAGTCTTTTCTTCACTGCTGACCTTTCAGCCGTCTCGACCGCGCTCCATCGGCGGGTCCGGATGTACAGCGCGGCCGCCGTCGGGATCGTCACAAAGCTGCGACCTGCGGAAATGCCCGGCTGGACTGGGCATTTCCGCAGGTCGCGGGCGATCTACCCGCCGTGCGGCGGATGGCAAAAGGTCTGTAGAGGTTCTGCTCGGAAGCCCTTGTCTTCGGGCACGATCGACGAGCCCCGCCGAGCGGGTGTGATGTCGGTGCGTGTGGTTACCACCAAGGGCTCACGCCATCGTCTGTCCGTTCTCGAAGTACGCCACGAGGGCGGGATCCAGCGGCGGCACGTCGTACGGCATGCTGCCGGCACCACGGGCTCGGTGGTCAGAGTTGCTCGGTGTTCAGAGCCGCCCGGTGTCGCCCAGTGGTCAGAGCTGCTCGGTGGGGCGCACGAGCAACTCGTTGACGGCCACGTGCCGGGGGCGGGTGACGATGTAGCCGATGGCGTCGGCGATGTCCTGGCTCTGCAGCCGCTCGATGTCGCCCAGGGAGCTGGCGATGACCTGCTGGACGACCTGCGGGTTGTGGGTGCGCAGTTCGGTGTCGACGCTGCCCGGCTCGACCACGGACACCCGGACGTGCTGGCGGGCCAGCTCCTGGCGCAGCGATTCGGTGAAGGCGCCGACGCCGAACTTGGTGGCGCAGTACACGGCGGACATGGCGAAGGCGCTGCGGCCGGCGACCGAGCCGATGTTGACGATGTCGGCGACCTCGCGCGGGCCCTGGCCGGCTGCCTTGAGCAGGTGCGGAACGGCCGCATGGGTGGTGTACATCAGGCCCATGAGGTTGATGTCGATCATGCGACGCCAGTCGTTCAGGTCCGCGTCGGGGGCGGGCCCGAGCAGCATGAGACCGGCGTTGTTGACCAGGATGTCCAGCCGGCCCAGGCCCTCGACGGTCCGGGCGACCGCTGCCGCGGCGGCCTGGGCGTCGGTGATGTCGGCGGGCACGACCAAGGCCTGGCCACCAGTGCTGGAGATCTCCGCGGCGAGGTCGGTGAGCCGGTCCTCGCGGCGGCCGACCAGCGCCACTGACGCCCCCTCACGGGCGAGTTCCAGGGCGGTGGCGTGGCCGATGCCGCTGGAGGCTCCGGTGATCAGGGCGACGGTTCCTTCGAGACGACGAGTCATGGTTCAAACCTTTCGATGAGGACGGGAGTGGACGGGAGTCGAGGGAAGTGGATGGGGCTCTGGAGGACTGGCGTGGAGGCCGCTCAGGGCCGGGTCATGGGCACAACCCGATAGCGGGGCCGGCTCCCTCCGGGCCGCGCGAAACGGCGACCCGCTGCGGGGCCCCGGCCGGGCCGGGGCGCCGAGGATGTTGGGCATAACCTGCTCCGTCTTCACGAGAACCGCCCGCTGGGGAGCGGGTCCTTGGGCTGCGCCAGGGAGAAGGACCGGTCATTCCGTCCAGGGGCCGCCGCCCTCGCTCACGGCAAAGCCGTGCTGCGGCCGGCCTCCTGTCAGCATCCACCTCCGGAGGCCTGCCACCGCCCTGCCGGAGCCGCGGGCCGCATTGGCTCACACGGCCGGGCGAACGGCGTCGCAGCGGGCATGCCGACCTCAAGAAGGAGAAAGACTGGTCGTTCTACCTGCTCGCTCGACGATAACCTCCCCCGCCCCTTTGCGCCAACCTCACTCTCGGCGGCATGGTCTCCTCGAAGAACTCTCGGCGGAGCCTGTCGGATCGAGGCAGCGGCGTTCGTAGCAAGGGTGAGAGGCGGCCCGAGCGGGCGGCCGCACGACGGCAGGAGATGAATCCGATGGCGCAGTACCTGATGTCCGTGCTCGACGACACGACCGATTCCGCGACCCCCGAGGAGATGTCCGCGATCGGCGTGTTCAACGAGCAGCTCGACGCGGAAGGCCACTGGGTCTTCGCCGGCGGCCTCGCCTCTCCCAGCACCGCCACCGTGGTCGACGCCCGGGACGGGCAGCCGGTGTTCACCGACGGGCCCTACCTGGAGTCGAAGGAGTACCTCGGCGGCTTCTGGATCATCGAGGCTCCCGAGTTCGACGTGGCGCTCCGGCTCGCCGCCCTGGCGTCGAAGGCCTGCAACCGCAGGGTGGAACTGCGGCCGTTCCTGGGCGCATGACCGACGTCGAGCACGGGGGTACCGCCGGCCGGAGGCTGGGGGAGATCGCCCGGGTCCACCGCGAGGAGTGGGCCCGGGTGGTCGCGACCCTGGCCAGGCGCTTCGGGGACCTCGACCTCGCCGAGGACATGGCCGCCGAGGCCTTGGCGACCGCCGTCGAGCGCTGGCCGGTCGACGGCGTCCCGCCCAGCCCCGGCGGATGGCTCACCACCACCGCCCACCGCAAGGCCATCGACCGGATCCGGCGCGAGGCCAGGCGCGAGGAAAAGCACCGGGAGGCCATGATGCTGTCCGACACCCCCGAACCGCTCGGCGCCGGCGAGCCGCTCGGCGCCATCGAGGACGACCGGCTCCGCCTCGTCTTCACCTGCTGCCACCCCGTTCTCGCCATGGAGGCCCGGGTCGCGCTGACCCTGCGGATGGTCGGCGGCCTCACCGTGCCCGAGATCGCCCGCGCGTTCCTGGTCCAGGAGACCGCCATGGGCCGACGGATCACCCGCGCCAAGGCGAAGATCAAGGCGGCGAGGATCCCCTATCGGGTGCCGTCGCGTGCGGACCTGCCGGCCCGGGTCACCGGGGTGCTCGCCGTCCTCTACCTGATCTTCAACGAGGGTTACCTGGCCTCGGCCCCCGAGCGGGAGGCGGTCCGCGGCGATCTGACCGCCGAGGCGATCCGGCTGACCCGGCTGGTCCGTGACCTGATGCCGGCCGACGGGGAGGTCGCCGGACTCCTGGCGCTGATGCTCCTGACGGAGGCCCGCAGAGCCGCGCGGCTGTCGGCGAGCGGTGAGCTCGTCACCCTCGACGAGCAGGACCGTGGCTCCTGGGACCGTGCGCTGATCGCCGAGGGCCACGCCCTGGTCCGCTCGCGCCTCGCCTCCGGCCAGGCGCCGGGGCGCTACCAGATCCTCGCCGCGATCAACGCCGTCCACACCGACGCCCGCGACGTCCGCGACACCGACTGGTCGCAGGTCGTCGCGCTCTACGACCAGTTGGTCCGCCTTGACCCCTCGTCAATCGTGCGGCTCAACCGGGCGATCGCGGTCGCCGAGCTCGACGGCCCGGAGGTCGCGCTGGCGGCGGTGGACGGTCTGCCGCTGGATGGCTACCACGCCTTCCACGCCACCCGCGCCGACCTGCTGCGCCGGCTGGGCCGGAGCGAGGAGTCGCGGGCGGCGTACGACCGGGCCATCGGGCTGGCCGGCAACAGCGCCGAGACGGCGTACCTCATCCGTCGCCGCGGCCAGCTGGCCGGCCCGTGAAGTCAGAACCGGTGCGGGTCAGAACCAGCGCAGGCAGTGCGGGGAGCGCTCGGCGCGGAACAGGGCGTCGGCGAGGGCGGCCGCGCCCGGGCGGTGGGCCCGGATGTGTCCGGCGCGCACGAGCGTGCTCGGGGCCGTCCCCTGTTCTGGGCACCGCGACGCGCGGTGCCCCGGCACAGTGCAGCGTCACCTCGTCAGCAGGTCAAGCCGTGCTCCTGGAAATCCTTCGCTTCCAAGGTCAGTGGATTGCTACTGTCCGAGGCTGCACGGTGGGATCACCTGTGCGGGGATCTCACGAGGGCGGCGTTGTGACCACATATCTGATCGGTGGCGGCTGGAACGACGAGGCGGCGGAGCTGGTCTACGGACCGTTCCTCGCAGCGGCCGGTCCCGAGCCCGTGGTGGCCTGTCTGCTGATCGATGAGGGCGACGGCGCCGAGCAGTTCGCACGCTTCGAGGCGGTGCTGCGCAAGGTTGCTCCCTGCGTGCCCGTCCCCGTCCTGGTGCCGCTCGGCGGCGTTCTCGATCCGGCCGCGCTGGACGGGGCGAGCGCCCTGCTGGTCTGCGGTGGTCTGACCCCCGCGTACCAGGACGCGCTGGTACCGGTCCTCGCGGAACTGCCCACCCTGCTGGCCGCTCGCGACATGCCCTACGCGGGCTTCTCAGCCGGGGCCGTCGTCGCCGCGCAGGCGGCAGTGGTCGGGGGCTGGCTCTCGCACGGCACCCAGGTGTGCGCCGAGGAGGCCGCCGAGGACCTCGAGGAGATCGAGGTGCGACCGGGCCTGGGCCTCGTACCGTTCACCGTCGACGTGCACGCCGCCCAGTGGGGCACGCTGCCGCGCCTGATCGAGGCCGTCGCGCTCGGCGCGGCTGCATGCGGCGTGGCGATCGACGAGAACACCCTGCTCACGGTGGACGGCGACCGCGCCCACGTCTCCGGACTGGGCCGGGTGCACCTCGTCCGCGTGGATGGCCCCCATCGCACGGTCGCGCTCCGCGCCTACCGCCCCGGCGAGGAGTTCGCCCTGTAGCCCTCGCGGAACCGAGGCCACCGGGCAGCGGGGGCGCGGCGGATCCGACCCGGGTGGTCCCGCTGCCGGTGCGGTGCCAGGGTGGATACGTCAGCCCATTCCCCTGCTTGTACCAGGAAGGTGGCGAGAGGCCATGGCTGAACACCCACATGCCGCGCTGATCCGCAAGGGGTACGAGGCGTTCTCGGCCGGCGACATGCAGACCCTCAGAGACATGATGACCACCGACTGCACGCAGCACGTGCCGGGGAGTCACCAGCTGTCCGGCGACTTCAAGGGCGTGGATGCGGTACTCGGCTACTACGGCCGGCTCGCGGCGGAGACGGGCGGGACCTTCCGGGTCGACATGCAGCACCTCTTCGTTGACGGCCGGGGCCATGTGATGTCGGTGCACCGGTTCACCGCCGAGCGGGCCGGCAAGAAGATCGACATGGCGGGTGGCATCGTGTTCCGCATCGTCGGCGAGAAGGTCACCGACCTCGACGAGTGTGTCGAGGATCTGACGGCAGCGGACGACTTCTGGGCCTGACTTCAGGACCGCAACCGCCTGAACTCCACGCCATCACATCGGCATGCCGCCGAGCCGTCATGCCGGTGTGCCGCCGTGCCGTCATGTCCTCATGTCCTCATACCGTCAGGACGACCTTGCCCTGGACGCTGCCGGTGCCGACCAGCTCGTGGGCCTTGGCGGCGTCCGCCAAGGCGAAGGTCTGCTGCACGTACGGGCGCAGCTGCCCCGCCTCGACCAGGGCGTTCAGCCCCTCCAGGCCGACCGCGTCGGGCTCCACCGTGACCCCGGCGAACCGCACCCCGGCCTGCTCGGCAAGGGCCGGCAGCGTGGTGCTGGCCTTCTCCACCGCGGTGACCAGGATCCCGCCCGGACGCAGCACCGGCAGCGAGCGCTCGGCGGTGCCACCGCCGACCAACTCCAGCACCACGTCCACCTCGCGGACCTGCCCGGCGAAGTCGCCGGCCCGGTAGTCGATCAGCTGGTCGGCGCCCAGACCGCGCAGGAACTCGTGCTTGCCCGCGCTGGCCACGGCGATCACCTCGGCGCCCCGCGCCTTGGCGATCTGCACCGCCAAGTGGCCGACCCCGCCGCCGGCCGCCTGCACCAGCACCCGCTGGCCCGGATGCACCTCGGCGATGTCCACCAGCATCTGCCAGGCCGTCAGACCAGCCAGCGGCAGCGCGGCGGCCTGGACGTGGTCGAGCCCGGCGGGCTTGCGCACCAGCTGCCGCGACGGCGCGACGGCGAACTCGGCGTAGCCGCCGGCCTGCTTGGGGAAGAGCGGCATCCCGTAGACCTCGTCGCCCACCTTGAACCGGCTCACCCCCGGGTCGACCTCCGCCACCACCCCGGAGATGTCCCAGCCGAGCACGAACGGCGGCTCACCGATCAGCGGGAACGCGCCCGAGCGGATGTACAGCTCCACCGGGTTGACGCTCGCCGCCTTGACCTGCACCAGCACCTCGGTGGCGCCCGGCACCGGTCGCGGCGCCTCGACGGCCTCCAGCACCTCGGGACCGCCGAAGGACTTCTGAGTAATCGTCAGCATTGGGAGACACTCCGTCAGATCTCGGACTCCGCCCGGACGTTCCGGGGAGTGTCACCATCCTGCGGGTTGCTGGTATCCATTGAACAGTAGGCACCTTTCTGGTATCTAGGTACCTCATGGGTACTACCTCCGACCTGCGCGGCTACGGCGGCGCCAATGCCTATCTGGCGGCCTGCCCGTCCCGGACCATCCTCGACGTGCTCGCCAACAAGTGGACGATGCTGGTGATCGGCGCCCTCGGCGACGGTCCGCTGCGGTTCGGCGAGCTGCGCCGCCGACTCGACGGCATCACCCAGAAGATGCTCACCCAGACCCTGCGCGCCCTGGAGCGCGACGGCCTGGTCTCCCGCACCGTCTACCCCACCATCCCGCCCCGGGTCGACTACGCCCCCACCGAGCTGGGCCGCAATGTCAGCGGCCTGCTGGATTCCATCCGGATCTGGTCCGAGGACAACATCAACACCGTCCTCGCCTCCCGCTACGCCTACGACGAGCGGGCGGCCATGGAGGTGCCGCCGGTGACGGCCGGTTGACGGCTCTCCCCTCTCCCCAGGCGTTGAACCTCAGGCCACGATGGCTACGACAGGAGCCGCGTCCCCGACCTCGGTGCCCTTGCAGGTGACCTGGAAGCTCAGCCCCTTGACGTCCGACAGCGATGACATGGCGAAGGGGAAGTCCACCTGGAACGGGCTCGTACCCGGCACGTTGATGTGGGCCTGCCGGGCGACCCCGGAGGTCAGATCCTGGCCCGTGGTGCCGGCGTCGTCGATCAGGAGGAACTCGTAGTCCTCCATGTCGGGGCTGACGAGGCCGGTGTTGAACTGGCCCATCATCCGGGTGCTGGCACCCGGCAGGTCGTTGAAGCTGAACCGTCCGGTGATCTCACCCGAGAAGTCGGCGGATGCCGTGGCCATACTGCTGCTCCCTTGATCGAACCCGTCCAGACCGCGCTCCTGGCGGTCGCGTGAGAGCCCAGCTGACTCACCGTCAGGTCGTCCCGACACCTCATAACCAAGGCTTGACCGAACCCGAACCCGAACCCGAACCGGCCCGACCCGGCCCGACCCGGCCCACGGCCACGGCCACGGCGCAGGAAGGTGGCGGCGTAGACGGCGCTCGCGGTAGCCATGATCGCGAAGCTCGGCGGCAGCTTCGGCAGCTCGGCGCTGAGCAGCAGGCCCGCCCACATCTCCCCCACCGCGAGGCAGGCCGCGAGCGCGAGCGCCCGGAACGGACGGTCCGTCAGCCGGATCGCGGCCCCGGCCGGGGCGGCGAGCAGCCCGAGCAGCAGCAGCGAGCCGACGGCCTGGGTGGCTTCGGCCGCGCAGGCGCCGACCAGGGCGAGGAAGCCGAAGCCGAGCAGCCGCACGGGGACCCCGCGCGCCGCTGCGACGGCCTCGTCCAGGGTGGCGAAGAGCAGCGGCCGGGCGATCAGCAGCAGCATGGCGCAGATCGTGACGGCGATGGCGACGGCGAGCAGGGTCTGACTACCGTTCAGGCCGAAGATCGAGCCGAACAGCACGGTGGTGCCGGCGCCGCCCTGGACCCCGCTGCGGGAGGTGGTGTAGCGGGTGAGGAAGAAGGCGCCCAGGCCGAGGATCCAGGCGAAGACACTGCCGATGGCCACGTCGTCCGGGCGGCCCCGGCGACCGACACCGCCCATCAGCAGTCCCACGCCGATGGTGGCCGCGAACAGGCCGAGCCGCAGGTCGTAGCCGCCGGCCAGGGCGGCCATGGCACCGGTGAACGCGACGTGGCTGAGCGCGTCGCCGGTGAAGATCTGGGCGCGCAGCACCAGGAAGTACCCGACCAGGCCGGCCGCCAGCGCGATGAAGGTGCCGGCCAGTAGGGCGTGTTGGAGGAAGGGCTGGGTGAGGGCGTTCACGCCGTGCCTCCGATCGGGAACGAGGATCCCCGCCTCCGGGACCTGCGGGCGCGGGATCCACCGGCGCGGGATCCACCGGCGCGGCCGCGCGCCTCGCCCAGGATCCGCACGAGGTGGGCCAGCAGGTAGCCGGCGAAGGCGATGCCGGTGACGAAGAAGCCGAGCGGGTAGGGCTGGTAGTAGGCGGCGATCAGGCCCAGCCAGCAGCAGGCGAGTCCGACCAGTGCGGCCAGTGCCAGGCTCAACCCCGGCCGGGCAGTGAGCTGTTGGGCAGTGGCGGCCGGTATCACCATCAGCGCGAAGACCAGCAGAGTACCGGTGATCTGGCTTGCCCCGGCCGTCGCCGCGCCCAGCAGCACCAGGAACAGCGCGGACAACAGCCGCACCGGCACCCCGCGCCCGGCCGCGACCTCGGGGTCGACGGTGGCGAAGAGCAGCGGACGGCCGATCACCGCCAGCACGGCGAGCACGATCACGCCGACCACCGCCAACACTGTGACCTGGCCGGTGGTGATTCCCAGGAAGCTGCCGAAGAGCAGTGCGGTGGGCCCCTCCAGCAGGCCCTTGTACAGGCTGATGAACAGGTATCCGCAGGCCAGCGCGAAGGCCTGGACCGTCCCGGTGACGGCGGACTCCTCCGCGCCCGCGTCGCGGCCCTTGCGTCCGAGCGCGGCGATCACCAGGGCGGTGGCCACACAAAAACCGAAGTAGCCGAGGCTGGTACTGAGGCCGAGCAGGATCGCGAGCGAGGCGCCCGGGAAGGCGGCGACGGACAGGGTGTGCCCGGCGAAGGTCTGGCGGCGCAGCACCATGAACCAGCCGACGACCGCGCAGACCAGTGCGACGATCGCCCCGGCCCGGCAGGCGTTGACCATGAAGGGGTACGCCCACATCTCCTGGAGGTCGGTGAAGAGGTTCCAGGAGAAGGCAGGTGACGGGGCGTCAGCCAGCAGCACGGCCGCCACCTCCCGTGCCGTGCTCGGGGTGGGCACCGCGCCGGTCGCTGTGCAGCGCCGGCGCCTCGGGTTGGCCGACCACGACCAGTCGCCGGTCCGAGGTCCGCAGCACCTCGATCGGCGTGCGGTACAGCCGGGTCAGCGTCTCGGAGGTGATCACCTCGGCGGGCGTGCCGGCCGCCGCGCCACCCCCGGCGATGTACACCACCCGGTCCAGGTGGTGGAGTATCGGATTGACGTCGTGCGCGACCATCACCACGGCCACGCCCTCCTGACGGCAGATCCGCCCCAGCAGCCCCGCCACGGCACTCTGGTTGGGCAGGTCGAGGCTGTCCAACGGCTCGTCCAGCAGCAGCAGTCGGGGCCGACGCACCAGTGCCTGGGCGATCAGCAGCCGCTGCTGCTCACCGCCCGAGCACTGCCCGATCGGCCGGTGCGCGTAGCCGCTCGCACCGACCAACTCGACGACCTCCTCGACCCGGTCACGGGCGGCTCGGCGTTTGACACCGCCCAGGCCCGGCACGGGGATCCCCCACCGGTCCCCGTCGAGGCCGAGCCGCACCACATCGACCCCGCGCACGCGCAGGCTCGGGTCGAAGCTGCGCCGCTGCGGCAGGTAGCCCACCCGGGCGCCGCCGTGGCCGGGCGGGGCGCCGAGCACCCGTACCTCCCCGGCCGCCGCGGGCAGTACGCCGAGCAGCACCTTGACCAACGTGGACTTGCCGACCCCGTTGGGGCCGAGCACGGCGGTGAACTCCCCTGCCCCAACGGTGAGATCGACACTGGACCAGAGAGTCCGCCCGCCCACCCGCACAGCCGCACCGCGCAGCGACAGCACCGGTTCTCCCGATGCGACGGTGGGCGCGGGGATCTCGGTCACGGTGCTGCTCACTTGCCGGTCGCCTGCTTCAACGCGTCGGCGATGCCCTGCAGTTCGGCGCTCTGCCAGTCCTGGAAGGTGGCGCCGGCGGGGGTCAGGGTCTCGGTGACGGTGGCGACCGGGATGCCCTGCGCCTTGGCGGCGGCGACCTGCGCGGCGACGTCCGGCGTGGAGTTCTGCGAGTTGTAGACGTAGACCTTGATCTGCTTGCCGCTGATCTGCTGGTCGATGGTCGCCTTGTCGGCGGCGGTGGGGTCGGTGCCCTCGCTCATCGCGTCCAGGAAGGACTCCGGGGTGAGCATCTTCAGGCCCAGGCCCTCGGCGAGCGGGGTGACGATCGACTCCGAGCCGCCGATCGGGGTGCCCGCGTACTTCGTCTTGATGTCGGATATCAGCTGGTTGTACGCGGCGAGGGTCTTGGTCTCGAAGGTGGTCTTCTGGGTGTCGAAGTAGGCCGCGTCGGCGGGGTCGGCCTTCTTGTAGTCGGCGGTGATCTGGTCGATCACCTTGCCTACGCTCTCGGGCGAGTACCACTGGTGCGGGTTGTCGCCCTCCTTCTTGCCCAGCAGCTCGCCGACCTTCAGCGCGGTACGGCTCGGCGCCGGGTTCGCGGCGAGCAGCTTGTCCGACCAGGCGTCGTAGCCGATCCCGTTGGTGATCACGTAGTCCGCGCTCGCCACCGTGCGGCCGTCACCGGCGGTCGGCTCGTAGGAGTGCGGGTCGGTGTCGGGACTGGTGATGATGCTCGTGACCTTGACGTGGTCGCCGCCGAGCTGGCCGGCGATGCTGCCCCAGAAGTTCTCCGCAGCGGTCACCTGGAGCACCCTGCCACTGCCGGAGGAGCCGGTCGCGGCGCCTGCCTTGGGCGTGGCGGAGGTGGAGCACGCACTGGTGGCCGCGAGGGCGACGAGAGCGGCAGCGCCCAGCGCGAGCCGGACGGGGTGTCTGCGGGCGGAACGGGACAGGACGACGCGCATGGCGTGGGTGCTCCTCAACTGACCTTCGAGCCCCTGTGGCGGGGCCCGTCTCGGTGGATGACAAGAACGCTAATCGGGAATGATTTTCAACACCAGATCGATCGTGGCGGAGATGACAATCATTACCAAACCTTGACCGGGAAGCCCCGGGCCCGCTCCGGGCTCAGGACGGGACGGTCAGCAGACCGCGCCCGTAGGCGCGGACCAGGCTGCGCGGCACCAGGTGCTCGCGGCCGTCCACGGTGATCGGCACCAGCTGCGGCGCGCTCGCCTTCCACTGGGCCCGGCGGTGCCGCGCGCCCTCGCGGACCAGCGCGGCATCGATGTTGATCTCGCTCATGTCGTTGACGATGACCGCGACCCGCATCCCGTCCCGGTTGTTGAGGAGGTGGTTGAGCAGCGTGGTCTTGCCCGCACCGAGGAAGCCGGACAGCACGGTGACCGGGAGGCGACCGCTCAGCGGCCGGCTCGCACGGTGCTGGTGTCGCACGGACCCCGGTCGGAGATGGACATCTTGATCACAGTTCGCTCTTCCTGGAGAGAGTTGGGGTGCGCGTCAGGCGACAACGGGATCGAGCAGTTCCTCGAAGGCGTCCGGCAGGGCCTTCCAGCCCGCTTCACCGGCCGCGACTTCGGCGTCGGTGAGCAGGCAGGAGTCGAGCAGGGCGGTGATCCCGTCGGTGTCCAGCCCGTGGGCGGTGAAGCTGAGTTGCTGCACCCGGTCGCCGTGCACCGGGTCCCAGTCGAGTGCGGCGGCGGCCCGCCGGGCGGGCGGGTAGAGCTCCCAGACCGCGTCGGGCAGGCCGACCAGCCAGGGACCGCACTCCTCCACCGCCAGATTCGCGCCGGCCGCGTCCCAGGCAAGCATCAGGCCTGGGCGGTTGGCGAGCCAGAAGCGGCCACGGCTGCGCTGGGCGGCCGGGACCAGCTGGTCCAGCGCCTCGAACAGCCGCTCGGGGTGCAGCGGTCGGCGGCGCTCCCAGACCAGGGTGGCCACCCCCGCTTCGTCGGCCGCCTGCGGCAGCAGGGCCAGCGCCGGGTTGACCCGGTCCCGCGCGGCCGCCACGTCGAAGCCCGCCCGTGCCGCGCCGACCAACGCTCCGCCGCCGAGACGGACGAACCGGGCGGTCGGGTGGAGCTGGCGCAGCATCGCCAGGCCGGCGTTCAACTCGGCACTGCCGGCGGCCTCCTGGGTGTGCGCGACGGCCAACACGCTCGCGTACTCGATCTGGTGGGACAGCGCCTCGGCGAGGGTCCGGTCATCGTCCGTACAGGTGTGCAGGTGGTGCTCGAACAGCTGGTCCGAGACCGAGAGTTCCGGCACGATGCGCAGCGGGTCGACGGCGGTGACCACGCCGACCACGTCCAGCACCTCGTGCATGCAGCGGTCGCCGGCCTCGCCGCCCGCGATGACCTCGACCAGGGGATGCGGGTCGCTGCCGCCCCACAGCTCCACCACTGCCAGGCGATGGCTGCCCGCCTCGGCGATCTTCAGGAGTTCGGGCAGCAGGTCCTCGCGCAGCGCGCAGCACGGACAGTCGTTGGTGAGCGGCAGCTGGGCTTGGCCGAGCAGGCCCGAGGCGTCCTGGACCCGCCGGTGCACCCGACTCTCGTCGGCCGCCGTCAGGTCGTGGTGCAGGAGCACCGCGCCCTCGCAGCTGTCCAGCAGTTCCAGGACGGCTTGGCGGCGTGCGGCCTCGTGCAGGCCGCCGACCACCACCACGGGCAGCAGGCTGGATTCGGGCACCGTTCTTCCTTCCTCGGGGTCAGGGGAGGTCGCGTCCCGGATCGCACGGACCGGGACAGTGGCACGGTCCGGGACGCGACCGGCTTGGGAGGTGTTACCAGCTGGCCTTGCGGACGCCCGGCAGGAATCCGGCATGAGCCTGCTCCCGCAGGCCGATCCGGGAGAGGCCGAAGGCGCGCAGGTAGCCGCGGGGCCGGCCGTCGACCGCGTCGCGGTTGCGGATCCGGGTGGCGCTGGCGTCGCGCGGCTGGCGCTGCAGCTCGGCCTGGGCGGCGACGCGGGCCTCGGGTGCGGTCGCGGGCGAGGCGATCAGGCGCTTCAGCTCGGCCCGGCGCTCGGCGTACCGAGCCACCACCAGCCGGCGCTGCTCGTTCTTGGCGATCTTGCTGCGCTTGGCCATCAGACCCGCCCGCCCCGGGCCCGCACGACGGCGACGGCCTTCTCGATGCCGAGTTTGTCGACGGTCTTGATGCCCTTGGCGCTGAGCGTCAGGCGGACGACCCGGCCCTCGCTCGGCAGCCAGTAGCGCTTGGTCTGGATGTTGGGGTCGAAGCGGCGCCTGGTGCGCCGGTGCGAATGGGAGATGGCGTTGCCGAAACCGGGCTTGCGACCGGTGAGCTGGCAGTGGGCAGACATGGCGACTCCGTGCCGGTGAAGACAGCGACGGCAGACGGGACCGGCCCATGGGAATGCCGCCGCTGCCGCGAACGTTGAGCCGACAGTACACTAGATGAAAACGAAAACCATTACGTTATGGTGAGCCCTGTGGCGTCACAGCAAACCCGCACGGCAACACCGGCCAGCACCGCGTACCAGCACCAGCACCAGCACCAGCACCCGAAAGGACCCCGACCCCGATGGCCCGCAACGACCTGCGCCCGATCATCAAGCTCCGCTCCACCGCCGGGACCGGCTACACGTACGTGACCCGCAAGAGCCGCCGCAACGACCCCGACCGCTTGGTGCTGCGCAAGTACGACCCCACCGCCCGCACCCACGTCCTGTTCCGCGAAGAGCGCTGACCGACCCCGCCGACCCCTCCAGGAGGAACCCCATGAAGTCCGGCATCCACCCCGCCTACCGCCCCGTCGTCTTCCGCGACAAGGCCGGCGACCTCGCCTTCCTCACCCGCTCGACAGCGACCAGTGACAAGACCGTCGAGTGGCAGGACGGCAACACCTACCCCGTCATCGACGTCGAGATCTCCTCCGCCAGCCACCCCTTCTACACCGGCAACGCCCGCGTCCTGGACACCGCCGGCCGCGTCGAACGCTTCCAGCGCCGCTACGGCCTGGCCAACTCAAAGCCCGGCACGGCGAGCTGACCACACGTCAGTCGAGGAACCATGAAAGCGGTCGCCGATCAGGCGGGCTGCCACAGCTCGACCCGGTTGCCCTCCGGATCGGTGACCCACCCGAATCGACCGACGCCCGCCATCTCCTGCGTGTCCTCGGAAACGTCCGCTCCCTTGGCACGCAGTTGCGCGAGCATCGCATCCAGGTCGCGGACCCGGAAGTTGAGCATGGTCTGCTGGGCGCGCGACCCGAAGTAGTCGGTCTCGGACTCGAAGGTCGCGAAGACCGTCGGCCCGGCCTCCTGACGCCACAGGCCGTTCTCATCGGCGTCCAGGCCCAGGCAGTCGCGGTACCACGCGCTCAGGGCGGCCGGGTCGGCGGCTCGCATGAAATGTCCACCGATGCCAAGCACACGTTCCATGCCGCCATCCTGCCAGGGCGGCGAGCGGGCGGACGGGCACCACACTGGGCTTCTGACGAGATGGCCACCAGTTCCGGTTGGGGCAGCCGACCCACCACCCGCCGTCCCTGGTGATCCATCCGCCGACTGACCTCAGAAGTCATGTCATTTGGGCAGTGTTGGTGGTACCGGAAGCTCCGGTACGTCCGCAGGAATGAGATGCCTTCTTAATCGAGTGCGAGAGTCCCGGTCCGGGTGATACAAGGTCTGCGTGACTGAGCATCTCTACTTCCCCTCCCTGCTGCGGATGATTGACGAGCGGTCCGCCGCGTTCCGCGCCGCCGTCGCCGCAGCCCCCAGCCTCGACGCCGACGTCCCGTCCTGCCCGGGCTGGACGCTGTACGACCTGGCGAACCACCTCAGTGAGGGGGACCGCTTCTGGGCCTACATCGTGCTGAACACCGCGTCGGGCGACGAGCGGCCGAGCAAGGACGGGCTGGCGGCGCCCAGGGAGCGCGAGGCCCTCATAACCTGGCTGGCCGACTCGACGGAGCAGCTGCTTACTGCTCTGCGCGAGGCCGGCCCGGACCGGGGCTGCTGGGCCTGGTGGGAGCCGCTGGCCTCGCCGCACACGGTGGCCGCCGTGGCCCGCCGCCGCGTCCCGGAGTCGCTGATCCACACCTACGACGCCCAGTTGGCCTCCGGTACCCCGCAGGAGCTGCCGACGACCGAGGCGGTCGACACCATCGAGGAGTTCCTCGCCACCGTCTGCACCGTCACGGTCCCGTGGCCGGGCGAGCCCGCCACCATGGACTACCACGCAGCCGAGGCCGGCTCCTGGCGCCAGACGCTGGACGCCGCCGGTTCCCGCTTCACCCGCCTCACCGCGGCGGAGGCCGCCGAGAGCAAGCCCACCGCCGCCATCTACGGCACGGCGAGCGAGATGGCCCTGCTCATGTACATGCGCATCCCGGCCGGCTCGCTGCGGATAGAGGGCGACGCCGACCTGCTCCAGCAGCTGCAGGACTGGGACTAAGAAGGCATCTCATTTGGTGAGTCCTTCGGGTGCAGATGAGGGCTGCGGCGATGCCGGCGAAGGCGGCGAAGGCGGCGAAGTGGTCGGCCTTGCGCTCGTAGCGGCGGTGGAGCCGGCGGAAGCCGCCGAGCCAGGCGGTTCACGGTGCGCTCGATCACCCATCGGTGCCTGCCGAGCCGTTGGGAGGAGTCGATGCCTCGGCGGGCGATGCGGGCCGGGATCAGGGCCTGGCTGTCGTGGACGCTGGCCCCGGAGATCGCGAGCGACAGGGGTAAACCGGTGCGTTCGGTGCGTAGGTGGATCCTTGACCCGTACTTGCCCCGATCGACAGGGCTTAATTCCGGTGCGAGGCATCCAGCCCGCCCGCACAATGACCGCCATGACATGGGACGGCTTGATCCAGCTGGGCGACGGGGACGTATGGGCAGCGGACAGTGGGGGTGACGGGCCGCCCCTGGTACTGCTGCACCCTGGGGTGGGCGACTCGCGGATCTGGGACCGACTGTTGCCCGAACTCACCGCGCACTACCGGGTGATCCGCTACGACGTGCGCGGCTACGGCCGCTCGCCGCAGCCCACTGCGGCCTACTCGATGCTGGCCGACCTGCACACGGTGCTGGACTACTTCGGGCTCGACCGGGTCCACCTGGTCGGGTGCAGCATGGGCGGCGGGTCGGCGCTCGGGTTCGCACTCCAGCAGCCCGAGCGAGCGGAGTCGCTGGTGCTGTTGTGCCCCGGTGTGCCCGGTTTCCCATGGCCGGCCGAGCCGGAGTCGGACGCCGAGTACGACCGGCTGGTGGCCGCCGGCGACCTGGACGGGCTGACCGCCTACGGCCTGCGCGAGTGGGCGGCGGCCGGCGCGGACGAGGCGGCGGCCGCCCAGTTGCGCTCCGCCGCCCGGGCCTGGCCCGGCGAGGACGTCCACCAGCAGCCGGACCCGCCGCTCTACGACCGGCTCGGCGAGCTGTCGGCCCTGCCCGCGGTGGTGCTGGTCGGCGACCGCGACCGCCGCCCGGCGATCGACTGCGCCGAGCAGACCGCTGCCCGGATCGGCTGCGAACTGGTCCGGCTGCCCGGCGTCGACCACCTGCCGCCGCTGCGGGCGCCCGGCGCGATCCTGCGGGTGATCGGAGCGGTGGCCGCCCGATGACCGCGCCGTATCGCCAGCGCCGCGCCGCGTAGACCGTCGACACCTTGAGTCGTTCCACACTCGGCCGAGCTGACGCACCGTCAGATGTAGCGCCGTCACGGAAGGTACACGCGGGGTACGTCGGGCCCGATCCGGGTCACGATCTCGTAGGCGATCGTGTTCGCGGCCCGCGCCCAGTCCTCCGCGGTCGGCTCGCCGTGCTCTCCGGTGCCGAAGAGCACGACCTCGTCGCCGGCCCCCGCCGCGCTGTCCCGCAGATCGATGACGAACTGGTCCATGGCGATGCGGCCGACCGCCGGGTAGTGGCGACCGGCGACCGACACCGACGCGGCCCCGCTGGCGTGGCGCGGGATGCCCGCGCTGAAGCCGACGGGGACGAGGCCGAGCGTGGTCGGCGTATCGGTGCGATGGTCGTGGCCGTAGCCGACGCCGTGTCCGGCGGGGACCCGCTTCACCGAGGCCAGCGGGGCCACCAGCGTCATGACCGGGCGCAGGCCGAAGGACGCGGCCGTGCCGTGTTCCGGTGCCGGGGACAGGCCGAACAGTGACAGGCCCGTGCGCACCAGGTCGAAGCGGGTCTCGGGCAGGAGCAGGGTGGCGGCCGAGTTGGCCAGGTGCCGGACCTCCAGATCAGCGCCGGCCCGTTCGGCCGCCTCCACCGCGTAGCGGAACGCCTGGACCTGGGCGTTGACCGAAGGATGCGCGGGGTCGTCGGCGCAGGCGAGGTGCGACCAGACGCCCACCACCTTCAGCAGCCCGTCGCTCTGGGCAGCCATGGCGGCGCCCAGCAGTGACGCCCAGTCAGCGGGGGCGCAGCCGTTGCGACCGAGTCCGGTGTCGGCCTTGAGGTGTATTCGGGCGGTGCGTCCCACCCGTGCCGCGGCCTCGGACACCTTGTCGAGATCCCACCGTCCGCTGACCGAGATGTCGATGTCGGCCTCGATCGCTTCGGCGAACGGTCCCGCGGGGGTCCACAGCCAGCAGAGCATCCGGCCTTCCACCCCAGATCGGCGCAGGGTCAGGGCTTCGCGGGGCGTCGCGGTGGCCAGCCAGTCGGCGCCGGCCCGTTGGGCGGCCAGTGCGCAGGGGATCAGCCCGTGACCATAGGCGTTCGCCTTCACCACGGCCATGACCGCGGCGGTTCCCGCCCGCCGCTGGAGCACCTCGACGTTGCTCCGCAGGGCCCGCAGGTCGATGCGCGCCTCCGGACCGGAAGGCAGCGGGCTGTCGGTGTGCGGGGTGCCGCTCATGCCTCACCTCGTAGGTCGCAGTGCCCGGGCGGGGGCGGATGTGATGGCACCTCAGCACCGGCGAGACTTTGTTTTACCAAGGAGAGGCTTGGAAAGTCCAACCACCGTCTCGCGGTGCCGGCCCGGTGCACGTCTGGGCGACCAACCTGCGTTCAACCAACTCGGCCGACTACTTCGTCCACCAGCAGGACGTCACGCCGACCAACGGCTCCTACACGCTCACCCTGCAGCCCGGCTACGTCTACACGGCGAGCACCACCACCGGCCAGGGCAAGGGCGCCGCGACCCCGCCGGCGCCCGCGCCGCTCAACCTGCCGCACTCGGACTCCTTCGACACCCCGGCCGCGTGCGATCGTCTGGACCTGCAACGGCGGCGCCAACCAGCGGTGGACCCTGCCGTAACGGGACGGCGTGGTGAGCGGTCGGCCCACGGCGGCGCCGACCCCTCACCACCGATCAGGCACGGCAGCGCAGCATCTCCAGCGGCGGGTGCGCGAGGGCGTCCGCCCAGAACTCCTCACCGAACTCGCGGATGCCGGCCTCGGAGATCTGCAGCGGCACCCACTCGAGCTCACTGAACCCGGCCCCGCGCAGCGACTCCTCGTAGACCTCGCGGCGCGGGGCCGCACCGACGATGCTGATCGGCTGCGGGTCGAGGAGCGCCGTGACCCGCACCCGCGGACCGACCTCGATCTCCTCGCCGGTCGGCTCGCAGCGGAAGCCGTACTTGTCCAGGGACGGACAGTCGAACCGGTAGTCGGGGTTCTGCGCGAAGACGAAGAACTCCCCACCCGGCACCAGGTTCTGGTGGACGTTGCGGCACATCCGCTGCATCGCCGCGATGTCCTCGGCGTAGTTGAGGCACTGCACGGCCAGTGCGATGTCGAAGCGCCGGTCGAGCGGCCGCAGTTCGGCCACGTCACCGACCTCGTAGCTCAGCCCGAGCGGGTCACGCCGCTCGATCTCCCGCGCGACGGCGATCATCTCGCCGGAGATGTCGACGCCGAAGACCTCGGTGGCGCCGCGCCGCTTGACCTCCCGGCTGTAGAAACCGGTGCCGCAGGCCAGGTCGAGAACGGACTTGCCGCGCACCTCGCCGACCATGCCCAGGAAGCTCGGCACCTCCCCGAAGCGGATCAACGGCAGGGACTTGAACCCCTCGAACGCCTCGCCGATCTCGTCATACTGCTGCACGCTCATCTGACGCCCCCTCTTGTCCTTCGTCGCGTACCGGTCGTGGCGGAAAGTCTCCTCCGCCCGCTCCGGCCGCCGTACTGGCAGATGACACAAAGAAGTCGGCCGGGTGAATCGGGGCAGACCCTCCTATCCCCCAACACCACTGGGGCGGACGCGTGAGCGGAAGGTCCGGCGGTAGGTGTCCGGGGGCACGCCGACCGTGCGGTTGAAGTGTCGGCGCAGCGTCGTCGCGGTGCCCATGCCGGTGGCCGTCGCCACGGTGTCGACGCTGTCGTCGGTGGTCTCCAGCAACTCCTGGGCATGGCGGATCCGTTGGGTGAGCAGCCACTGCAATGGGGTGGTGCCGGTCACCGACCGGAAGTGGCGGCCCAGGTTGCGCGAGCTCATCCGCGCCTGGCGGGCCAGGTCCTCCACGGTCAGCGGATGGTCCAACCGTTCGATCACCCAAGGGAGGAGCTCGGCGAGCGGGTGGTTGTCCGGGGCGGGGACCGGCGTGGTGACGAACTGGGCCTGGCCGCCGTCCCGGTGCGGCGGCACGACCAGGCGGCGGGCGAGGGTGTTGGCGATCGCCGAGCCGTGGTCGAGGCGGACGAGGTGCAGGCACAGGTCCATGGCGGCGGCTTTGCCGGCGGAGGTGAGCACGCTGCCGTTGTCCACGTAGAGGACGTCCGGGTCGACGGTCACCCGGGGGTAGCGGTCGGCCAGGGCTCGGGTGTGCGCCCAGTGGGTGGTGGCGCGCTTGCCGTCCAACAGGCCGGCGGCGGCCAGGACGAAGGCGCCGGTGCACAGGGAGGCCACCCGTGCGCCTGCCTCGTGGGCCGCGCGCACCGCGTCGACCAGCTCGGCGGGTGGGTCCTGGTCGACGTCGGCCCAGCCGGGGACGATCACGGTGTCGGCCCGCGAGAGCCGGTCGAGTCCGTAGTCGGGCGGCAGCCGGAACGGGCCGATCCGCACGGCGCTCGGCCCGCAGACGGCGATGTCGTACCAGGGGCCGGTCAGGGCGGCCGGGGCGGACCCGAAGACCTCGTAGGCCAGGGCCAGTTCGAAGTGCAGCATCCCGTCGGTGACGGCCAGCGCGACAGTTTCCATGTCCGGAATTGTATGGGTCATGGCGTTCCAGACACTCACAGCCGGGTGTCCGCCCGGGTCAGGATGTGCGTGACGGATCGCAGGAGATCATTCGAGTACGGGGGAGAAACCCATGGGATCGGGACTCGCGGTGACGGTGTTCGGCGCCTACGGACACACCGGGCGCTTCGTGGTGGCACAGTTGCGGGAGCGCGGGTTCGTCCCGGTGCTGGCAGGGCGCGACGCCGACAAGTTGCGCGTGCCGGCGTCCGAGTTCGGCCTCGACGCCCGCCCGGCCTCGGTCGACGACCCGGCCTCGCTCGACCGCGCACTGGCTGGTGCGGCGGCCGTGATCAACTGCGCCGGGCCCTTCGCCACGACGGCCACCCCCGTGATCGAGGCGGCCCTGCGCGCCGGGATCCCGTATGTGGACGTGGCGGCCGAGATCGAGGCCAACGCCGACACCTTCGCGCACTTCACCGACCGCGCCCGCGCCGCAGGCGTGGCGGTCGTCCCGGCGATGGCCTTCTACGGCGGCCTCGGCGACCTGCTGGCCACGGCCGCGATGGGCGACTGGACGGCGGCCGACGAGGCGCACATCGCGTACGGGCTGAGCAGTTGGCACCCCACCGCCGGCACCCGTTCGGCGGGCGCGGTCTCCCGGCAGCGGCGCGGCGGCGGGCGCCTCGTCTACACGGACGGGCGGCTGCAGCACCGCCATGACAACCCGCCGACCCTGGAGTGGCCCTTCCCCGAGCCGATGGGCTCCCGGACCGTCATCGGGGAGTTCACGATGGCCGACGTCGTCACCGTCCCCAGCCACCTGTCGATCCCCGAAGTGCGCACCTACATGACGGTCGAGGCCGCCAAGCAGGTGACGGCCCCGGAGACACCGACGCCGGCCCCGGTCGACGAGCACGGACGGTCCGCGCAGACCTTCCTGGTCGATGTCGTGGTGCGCTCCGGCGACACCGAACGGCGAGCCGTGGCAACGGGCCAGGACATCTACGCCGTCACCGCGCCGCTCGCGGTGGAGGCGGTCGACCGCATCCTCACGGGACGGACCAGCACGGTCGGCGTCGCCTCGGCCGGCGAGATCTTCGACGCGCCCGACTTCCTGCGCGCGCTCTCCTCGCACATCTCCGTGGAAGTGCACCAGTAGCAGCCGGGCCGCCCACCGGATCGCCGGCTGCGTCAGCCGCCGCAGGCGCAGCCGGCGGCGGTGCAGCAGGAGGCGGTGGCGCAGCAGGCTTCCGGCGCGGTGCCGGCGTTCCGGTCGAGGGTGTCGGCGTCGGCCTTGACGACGTAGACCTCCCAGGACTCCTTGCCGGGGCCGTGCACCCAGACCTTGTCCTGGAGCGCGTAGCAGCAGGTCGTGTCGGCCTCCTCGAAGGTCGCGAGGCCCGCCTCCTTGAGGCGGGTGGTGGCGGCGTCGACCTCCTGGGTGCCGGCGACCTCGACGCCGAGGTGGTCCAGGCGGGTGTCCGCGCCGGGCTCGCCCTCGATGAGGACGAGCTTGAGCGGGGGCTCGGTGATGGCGAAGTTCGCGTAGCCCGAGCGGCGCTTGGCCGGCTCGGCGCCGAATAGCTTGGCGTAGAAGGCGACGGAGCCTTCGAGGTCGGCGACGCGAAGCGCGAGCTGTACACGGGACATGGTGGTCTCCCCGATCCGGTCCTCTTGTATCGACAGTTGTCGATACAGCCGAGCTTGCCAGCACGCTTAGATGACTGTCAACATAGACACATGTCGAATCTGCATTTGCCGGTGCTCGGGCAGGACGACCAGGCGGCGTGCTGCACACCGATGGTCCGCGAGCCGCTCGGCGAGGACGCCGCCCTCGATCTGGCGAAGATGTTCAAGGCTCTGTCGGACCCGGTCCGGCTGCGGCTGCTGTCCCTGATCGCCTCGCACGAAGGCGGCGAGGCCTGCGTCTGCGACCTGACCGGCCCGTTCGACGTGTCCCAGCCGACCATCTCGCACCACCTGAAGGTGCTGCGCGAGGCCGGCCTGGTGGGCTCCGAGCGGCGCGGCACCTGGGTCTACTACTGGGTGCTGCCCGCAGCCCTGGCCCGGCTCTCCTCGCTGCTGGAGGCCCCGGTCGGCACCGCCGCAGGGGTGGGTGCGAGATGACGGCGACACCTCTGGCCCGCCGCGCGGCCGTCGAACTGGTCGGCAGCGCCGCCCTGGTGGCGATCGTGGTCGGCTCCGGCATCCAGGCCACCGAGCTGTCCCACGACGTCGGGGTGCAGCTGCTGGCCAACTCGCTGGCCACGGTCTTCGGCCTGGGCGTGCTGATCGCCCTGCTCGGCCCGGTCTCCGGTGCCCACTTCAATCCGGCCGTCACCCTGGCGGCCTGGTGGACGGGTCGACGGAGCGGCGAGGGGCCGACCCCGCGCGAGCTCGCGGCGTACGTACCCGCGCAGATCGTCGGGGCGGTCGGCGGCGCCCTGCTCGCCGACGCGATGTTCGCCGAGCCGCTGGTGCACTGGTCCACCCACGACCGGTCGGCCCCGCATCTGTGGCTGGGCGAGGTGGTGGCCACCGCCGGTCTGATCCTGCTGATCTTCGGCCTGGCCCGCACCGGGCGCGCGCACTTCGCACCGGTCGCCGTCGCCTGCTACATCGGCGCCGCGTACTGGTTCACCTCCTCCACCAGCTTCGCCAACCCCGCGGTGACCATCGGCCGGGCCTTCACCGACACCTTCGCCGGCATCGCCCCGGGCTCGGTGCTGCCCTTCGTCGCGGCCCAACTCCTCGGCCTGGCCATCGGTGTGGGCCTGGTCGCCGTGCTGTTCGGCCGGCCCGCGCCCGCCGCCGAGGACGTCGTCCTCCCGCACGGCGAGCACCACCTCGCCGCCTCCGGCCGCTGACCCGGTCCTCCTCGCACAGCTCCCCTCGATCAAGGAAGTACCCTGCCGTGAGCTCCCCCGCCGTCCCGTCCGTGCTGTTCGTCTGCGTCCACAACGCCGGGCGCTCCCAGATGGCCGCCGCCTTCCTGACCCACCTCGGCCAGGGCCGGGTCCAGGTCCGCTCGGCCGGCTCCGCACCCGCCGACACCGTCAACCCGGCCGTGGTCGAGGCCATGAGCGAGGTCGGCATCGACGTCTCCGCCGAGACCCCGAAGGTGCTCACCGTCGAGGCCGTGCAGGCCTCGGACGTGGTGATCACCATGGGCTGCGGCGACGCCTGCCCCTACTTCCCCGGGAAGCGGTACCTGGACTGGACGTTGGAGGACCCCGCGGGCCAGGGTGTCGAGGCCGTCCGCCCGATCCGCCAGGAGATCGAGCAGCGGGTCCGCTGCCTGCTCGCCGAACTCGGCGTCCAGGCAGCCGCGTAGCACACGCACGTCGCCCCGGGCAGCTCAGGCTGCTCGGGGCGACGTGGTCGACCGACCGGTGACCGAGGGGTCAGTGGGTGAGGATGCCCGGGTCGGAGACACCCGGCGCGCCGGTCTCGACGTGGCCGGCGAGGCGACGGACGAAGTCGGTCGTGCTGGTGGAAGTGACCGTCACGTCGTACCAGTTGTGGCAGGCGCTCAGGTCGACGCAGTAGCTGACCGTCGCACCCTTGCGGACCGTGAGGCTCTGCGGGGCGCCGCCGTACGCGTTGGTGACGGTGAGGTGGGCGTCGGCGGTGGCCGCGTTGGTGAAGGTCAGCTCGAGGTTGCCGGTGGCCGCGTTGTGGCGCGCGGTGACCTCGGGCCCGGCGGTCTTGCCGGGGTTGCGCAGGCGGCGCAGGAAGCCGTTCGGGCCGAAGACGGTCAGGTCCGTGACGCCCTTGGAGTACTTGGTGTTCCAGCTGTCCGTGATCGACTTGCCCGCCTCGGCGGTGTACGTCCAGGGGCCGTCCGTGCGGTTGGCGGAGGTCACCAGGAACTGGGCGCCGGCCGAAGTCCCGCCGCTGAAGGTGAGGCTGAAGGTGCCGGCGGTGACGTCGGCCGCGCCGTCCACCGACGGCGCGTACTTCAGCGGGCGGGTCGGCTTGCTGCCCGCCTCCTGCTTGGGCAGGGTGCCGGTGGCGGGCGGGGTCGGCACGTAGTCCGGGTGCCGGTTGTGGTCCGGCGGCAGGTAGCCGGCCGTCGAAGGCAGCGCCGCCGGCGTCGAGTTCGACGTGCTGAAGTCGAAGGCCGAGGTCAGGTCGCCGCAGATGGCCCGCCGCCAGGGCGAGATGTTGGGCTCCTGGACGCCGAAGCGGCGCTCCATGAACCGGATGATCGAGGTGTGGTCGAAGGTCTCGGAGCAGGTGTAGCCACCGGTGCTCCACGGGGAGACGACCAGCATCGGCACCCGCTGGCCGAGGCCGTAGGGGCCCGCCGAGTAGCTGGAGTTGCCGGCGAAGTAGTCCGCCGTCGTCGACACGGTCGACCGGCCCTGCGAGGCGGCGGACGGCACGAACGGCGGCACGACGTGGTCGAAGAAACCGTCGTTCTCGTCGTAGGTGATGAACAGCGCCGTCTTCGCCCACACGTCGGGGTTGGCGGTCAGCGCGTCCAGCACCTGCGAGACGTACCAGGCACCGTAGTTCGCCGGCCAGTTGGGGTGCTCGGTGAAGGCCTCGGGTGCGGCGATCCAGGAGATCTGCGGCAGCGTACCGGCCTGGACGTCACGCTTGAGGACGTCGAAGAGCCCGTCGCCGTTCTTGGCGTCGGTGCCGGTGCGGGCCTTGTCGTACAGCGCGTCGCCGGGCTTGGCGTTGCGGTAACTGTTGAAGTACAGCAGCGAGTTGTCGCCGTAGTTGCCCCGGTACGCGTCGCTGATCCAGCCCCAGGAGCCGGCCGCGTCCAGGCCGTCGCCGATGTCCTGGTAGATCTTCCAGGAGACGCCGGCCTGCTCGAGCCGCTCCGGGTAGGTCGTCCAGCCGTAGCCGGCCTCCTGGTTGCCGAGGACCGGGCCGCCGCCGACACCGTCGTTGCCCGTGTAACCGGTCCACATGTAGTAGCGGTTCGGGTCGGTGGAGCCGATGAATGAGCAGTGGTACGCGTCGCAGATGGTGAACGCGTCGGCGAGCGCGTAGTGGAACGGGATGTCGTCACGCGTCAGGTACGCCATCGTGGTGGACGTCTTGGCGGGGATCCACTGGTCGTACTTGCCGTTGTTGAACGCCTTGTGGCCGCCGGCCCAGTCATGGTTGAGGTCCTGGATGAACTGCAGGCCCAGGTCGCTGACCTGGGGACGGAACGGCAGCACCTCCTTCTTGCTGCTGTCCGTCTGGTGCCACACCGACTTGCCGCTCGGCAGCGTCACCGGACGCGGGTCGCCGAAGCCCCGAACGCCCTTCATCGACCCGAAGTAGTGGTCGAAGGAACGGTTCTCCTGCATCAGCACGACGATGTGCTCGACGTCCTGGATCGTGCCCGTGCTGCCCTGGGGGGCGATGGACGCGGCTCGCGCGATGCTCTGCGACAGGGCTGCGAAGGCGGTGGTCGCACCGGCCAGTTGCAGGAAGCGGCGGCGGTTGAGTTCTGTCATCAGCGGGGTGACCTCTACATGTCGCGGGGTGGCGGACGTTCTCCCTAGGACAGCGGTTTCGGGACATCGCCCGGCGGACGACTCATGACTGCCCGCTGTACGGCAGACGAACGCCCCTCGACGGCGTCAGCCCGTGCGCAGTGTCGCCGCCGCCTTGTAGGTGCGCAGCACGGGCGCCGTCTCGATCCGGGTGACCGCATCCCAGGCCACCCGCCGCGTCAGGTAGTGGTGAAGGGCCTCGGCGTCCCGGCACAGCGCGTGCGCGACCAGGTTCGTCGAGCCGGTCGTCGCCGCGACCACCGCGAGCTCCCGGTGCCCGGCCAACGCCGTCGCCACCGCGTCCAACCGCGCGGGCGCCACCTGCATCCACAGCAGCGCGGACACCGTGACGCCGAGCAGCGCCGGTTCGATGTCCACGTCGAAGAACAGCGCGCCGCGCGCCCGCAGTTCGGCCAGCCGGCGGGCAGCGGTGGACGCGCTGGTACCGGTCGCGGCGGCCAGCTCCGCGTAGCTGCGGCGCGCGTCCTCGCGCAGCGCGGACAGCAGTCGGCGGTCCGCGTCCGTGAGGAGGTAGCCGGGGTCTTCGGGATCCGCCCCGCTGGTGTCAGCCGCCTCCGGGGTGCCGGCCCCGGCGCGCAGCCGCGCCTGCTGGCCCCCGTCCAGGACGTCCACCCGTCCGCGCCACGCGGTCGGCCCGCCCAGGTAGGTGTGCAGCAGGTAGTGCGCGGACACCGCGGTGATCCCGGCGGTGCGGGGGATGTCGCGCAGCAGCAGCGCGTGCGCGTCCGGGCCGGTGGGCGCGGTGTGGATGATCGCGACGATCTCCGTGCCACCGGAGGTGAGCCGCACCCAGGAGGTGTCGGGGCGGCGGGCCAGCGCCAGCGCGATGTCGTGCGCGCTGCGCGTCGCGGCGGTCAGCCGTACGAACCACTGGTTCGCGCCGGAGCTGCGGGGCGTGGGCAGCGCGACCACGCGCAGCCCGGCCTGCGCGTGCAGCCGGCGGTAGCGGCGGACCACGGTCTGCGTCGAGGAGCCCAGGACCTCGGCGATCAGCGTGAACGGCGCCCGGGCGTCCACCTGCAGGGCGTGGATCAGGCTCCGGTCCAGGGCATCCAGTTCGAGCATATTCACCAAACTAGCCGACCTCGATGGAAGTAATCACCGATAGAAGTCGCAGAAGTGGAAGCACCAGGACGCCGGGCGCCACCGTGGTCACCGGCCGCCGCCGCACGACGACTCCTCCGCTGGCCCGGCCACCACCGACACATCCGTGCCGTCCTCGGGGGGAGACCCATGTCCCGCGCCACGAACCGCACCGCCGGCCGCACCCGGCCGACCACCACCACCTCCGCCGGCCCGCCCGCCGCCAGTCGCCGTGGGCTCGCCCTGGCCGCGGTGCTGACCGCCGAGGCGATGAACCTCCTCGACGCCACGATCGTCCAGGTCGCGGGCCCCGTCATCCACGCCGACCTCGGCGGAGCACGGGCCACCATCCCGTGGTTCAGCGCGTCCTACACCCTCGCCTTCGCCCTCGGCCTGCTGACCGGCGCCCGGCTCGGCGACATCGCCGGCCGCCGACGGGTCTTCCGCATCGGCGTCATCACGTTCGCCGCCGCCTCCCTGGCCTGCGCCCTCGCGCCCGGCGCCGCCACGCTGATCGCGTTGCGCGCCGTGCAGGGCGCGGCCGCCGCCGCGATCATCCCGCAGACGTTCGGACTCATCCGCGCCATGTACGCCGGCGACGAACTCACCCGGGCGCTCGGCATGATCGGCCCGGTGATGGGCCTGTCGGCCGTCCTGGGCCCGGTCCTCGGCGGCGTGCTGACCCACGCGGACCTGCTCGGTTCCTCGTGGCGCGCGGTCTTCCTGGTCAACCTGCCGCTGGCCGCCGCCGTCCTGGCCGCGACCCCGTACCTGGCCGAGGACCGTGCACCGACCCGCCCCCGGCTCGACCCGGCCGGCACCGTGCTCGCGATGCTCGGCACCGCCCTGGTGGTGTGCCCGCTGGCCACCGGCGACCCCGCGCCCGCCGGGTGGGCCGTCGCTGCCGCGGGCACCGCGGTCCTGGGCGGGTTCGTCGCCCAACAGCGCCGCACCGCCCGCCGCGGCCGCGTCCCGCTGATCGAACCGGCCCTGCTGCGCGGCCGGGCGTTCCCCGCCGCACTGGCCACCTCCACACTCTTCTTCGCGGTCATGAACGGCGTCATGATCACCGTCGTGCTGCACCTCGAACTCGGCCTCCACGACGGCCCACTGACGGCCGGACTCACCCTGTTGCCGTGGTCCGCCGGACTGGCGATCGGCTCCTGGGCGGCCGGCGGCCACCTGGTCCCCCGGTACGGGACGCGCATCATGCACACCGGTGTCGCCGTTCTCGCGATCGGCCTCGCGGCCGCCGCCCTCGCGTACCGCGTCGCGGGCCCGGACAGCTACCCGGTCGCGCTGCCCGCCGCCCTGGCCGTCGCCGGGCTGGGCACCGGCCTGTTCACCCCGCCGTTCTTCAGCACCGCGCTGCGCGGCGTCGGCCCGCAGGAGACCGGCTCGGCCGCGGGCCTGCTCAACGCCGTCCAGCAACTCGGCGGCACGCTCGGCGTCGCGGTCGTCGGCGGCGTCTACCTCGGCGCGGCCGGCAGCGCGCACACCGCCGCCCAGCACGCACTGGGCGCGGCCGCGCTGCTCCTGGCCTTGACGGTGCCGGCAGCGGTGGCGATGACCGCGCGCAGCACGCGCCAGTGAATGCTGTGGTCGGGGTGAACGGCGACCTGGTACTCCGCTCCCCCGGCTGGAGGTGCATCCGGCGCTGAGCCGGTGCAGGGTCGAAGCATGGACAGCCTGATCGTGCTGCTGGAGCTGGAGCCCGCCACCGAGGTGATCGACGCGCAGGAGGTCGACATCGGCGCCCGGGTGCGGTGGGTGCACGCCGCCCTCGGGGACCCCCAGGCCCCACCGACTCCGCTGCCGCCGACCTTGTGCGGGCTGGCCGGCGACGAGCTGGAGCAGGAGGAGTACCGCCCCACGGCGCCCGATGAGCCCTGGTACCCACCGGAACACGCCACCCGCCACTGCCTGCAGTGCGACGCGGCCCTGCGCCGGAGCTGAGCTGTCCAACGTGAGGCTGGTCCTGAACGGTCCGCGAGCGGGCGAGGTCTGGCGCCTCGACCCGGACTGGGGCGGCTTCGTCCCGTTGAGGCTCTCCTTTCGCACCTGGTACACCGAGTGGCTGCGGTAGCTGACCCGACCGTCCAGACCTGGTGGCACACAGCTGTGAGGTCCGGGCGGGTCACCAGAAGCGTGGTTGGGCGGGGATGGACTCCAGGTCGGTGAGGACCAGTTCGCGGTCCTCCGCCTGGGCGATGTCCTCGGCTGCCGCCAGCGCCTGCTCGGTCCAGGCACGCGCCTGCTCCCGGTCGCCGGCCACGGCGTGGGCGCGGGCCAGGGACTCGTAGGCGTAGGCGAGGTCCCAGTCGCCGATGCCGTGGGCCCGGCAGATCTCCAGTCCGCGTCGGGCGTGGTGCAGGGCGGGCTCGGCCCGGCCCAGTACCGAGTACACGCGCGAGCACTGCCACTCGCCGCGGCTGAGGTTCACCGGTGCGCCGACCTGGCCCCAGTGGTAGCGCGAGGCGTGCGCCATGTGCAGCATGAGGTCGTCCTCCTCGGTGCTGCGGTCCTCCTTCTCCAGCAGCCGCCACACCCCGTTGAACAGGTCGACGGCCGTTCGGCGTTCGTCGCTCGCGGTCCCGGCGGTGTTCTGCTGCGTGTCCTGGCTGGTCATCAGTGCGGTGGCTCCGTCTTCGATGAGTTCGATGAGATGGTCGGTTCGGTGGAGGTCGCCCCGGACGCGGTCCAGGCGGGCCTGGAGCCGGCTCCGGTGTCGGACCAGGACCTGCTGGATCGCCCGCTCGTCGGTGGGGACCGCCAGGCAGGCCCGGACCTGCTCCAGCGGCACGTCGACCGAGCGCAGCAGTCGCACCAGCCGCGCGGCGGCGACCTGCTCGGCGCCGTAGAAGCGGTAACCCGTGTCGGGGTCGACCAGGGCGGGCGTCAGCAGCCCCACCCGGTCGTAGTGCCGCAGCGCCTTCGCGGTCAGGCCGACCCGACGGGCCAACTGACCGACCGTGAGCAGCTCCTGTCCGTCCACCATGCTCCGAACCTAGAACCTTGCCCCGCAGGAACCTCAAACGCAGGAACCTCAAACGCGGGAACCTCGAACACGTGAACGTCGAACACGGGCGCGGCAGCCGCAGATCGCATCAGCCGGTCAGTCTCCTCGCACCCCGCCCAGAAGACCAGCGGTCGAAAACGCCGCCTTCGCCTCGGGCTCGCCGAGAACCGCCAAGAACCGCCCGGCTTGATCGAGCGATTCGAACAGCGGCAGGATCAGCGCCCATGGAGCAGACCTGGGAGATCATCAACTCTCTTGCCAACAAGCTTGATTCATACTCACCCCTGGCCCCCGGGGAGCAGCGCTGGGCTTTCCAGGCGCTCAAATTGCAGGAGGAGTCCGGCGAGGTCGCGGAGGCCGTCATCGGGGCCCTCGGGCTGAACCCCCGCAAGGGCCACTCGCACACCTGGGAGGACGTGAAGAAGGAGACCTGCGACGTCGCGGTGAGTGCACTGGTGATGCTCGCCCGCATGGGCGGCGACCCCAAGTCGTTCTTCGAGGAGCACCTGCGGGGGCTGCAGGTCCGGGACCTGGCGCAGGAGGCGATGGACTGAGCACCGGGGGCGCCGCCGCACTCGTGATCCGGCCTCGATCCCGACCGGCGCCCCGGTACCTCAGGCGCCGGCCAGCTCGGCGTTCGCCCGCTCCGTGACCAGAGCCAACACGCGGCCCACGGTCGCCAGGTCCTCGGCCGGAATGCCGGCGTACAGCCGGGCGGAGATCTCGGCGGTCTCAGCGGCGGAGCTCTGGTACAGCTCCCGCCCGGCAGCCGTGAGCCGCACCCGGGACGCCTGCGCCGGGTCCTGCTCCAGCAGCTTCGCGGCCGTGAGCTCCTCGATCACGCTGCCAACGAGCGACTCTTCGGCCTTCAGCGAGCCGGTGACCTCGGCGAGGAGCTGGTCGCGGCCGATGGACTCGCCCGCGGCCAGGACGGCCCGGAGCGTCACACTCTGGTGGAACGTGGCTCCGTGGCGGGCCAGCACGCCCTCCAGGAGGGCACGCCCGGCGTAGTGCGCCAGGGCGATGGCCCGGGCGTTGCCGGTGGGTGCGGGGGTGGGTACGGCAGTGGGTGCGGTGGTGGTCATGACTGCTCCTTCTCGTTCTCGTTCTAGCTGCGCGGATCAGGAGATGTACGGGTCAAGAGGTGCGTCGAGCTCCCGCATCAATTAGCGTACATGGCTACTATGTACATGGCTACTAATTTCATGGCTGCCAATTTCATGGCGCGGCCCGGCCGCAGCAGAGCCGGCGCCAGGGCCCGTGTGGTGCTCCGTATCATCAGGAGTGAGGAACAGCGTTGCCCCGACGCCTGCTTGAAGGTGGGTGATCCTCGTGGCCGCGTTACGCGTCCAGCCGAGGCCCGGCAACCTGCCGGCCGACACCACCAGCTTCGTGGGACGGCACCAGGAGATCGCCGCCGCGAAGGGGCTCGTGTCCCAGGCCCGAGTGGTGACCCTCACCGGGCCCGGCGGGGTCGGCAAGACGCGGCTGGCCCTCCGGGTCGCCCACGCGGTGCGGCGGGACTTCCGCGACGGCGTCTGGCTCGTCGAACTCGCCGAGCTGGGTGACCCGTCCCTGCTGGCCGCCACCGTCGCGGAGCGGCTGGAGCTGCGCGACCAGTCGTTCCGCGCCCCGATCGACATCGTCACCGAGTACCTGGCCGAGCGCGAGGTACTGCTGGTTCTCGACAACTGCGAGCACCTGGTCGACGACTGCGCGCGGTTCACCTCCGCGGTGGTCCGGGCCTGTCCCCGGGTCCGCGTCCTGGCGACCGGTCGGCAGTCCCTCGGGGTCTACGGAGAGACCGTTCTCCCCGTACCACCGCTGCCCACGCCCGATCCGGACCGCCCACCGCCGGCGGACGCGCTCGCCCGCTACGACTCGGTCCGACTGTTCGTCGAGCGCGCCCTGATCGACTGGAGCCACGACCTGTGCTCCGGTCCCGAGCGGCTGGTCCGGGCCCGGGCCTCGGTGTTCGCCGGCAGCTTCGACCTCGCCGCCGTCGAGCACGTGGCGGGCGGCGACGGCGTGCCTCCCCACGGCGTCCCCGAACTCGTGCACTCCCTGGTCGACAAGTCGATCCTGCAGCGCGAGGACCACGACGGCGCCGCGCGCTACCGCATGCTGGAGACGCTGCGCGAGTACGGCGAGGAACAGCTCACCGCGGCCGGGGACGAAGGCGCCGTCCGACGTCGCCACCGCGACTGGTACCGGGACCTGATCACCAGGGCATGGCCTTGCTGGACGATTGCCTCGCCAGGACGGACCAGCTGGGCGAGCGGTACTACCGCTCCTGGGCGCTGTGGGCCGTCTCCTACATCGAGGCCGACCACGACCTGGAGCGGGCCGAGTCCGCCGCCCGGGAGGCGCTGGGCATCCACGCGCTGCTCGGTAACCGGGCGGGCACGGCCTTCGTGCTCGAAACACTCGCCTGGGTGAGCGTCCACCAGGACCGGCCCACCCGGGCCGCCACCCTGTTCGGCACGGCGGCCGCGGCCTGGCACGACATCGGCGAGTACACCGATCTGTACATTCCCGCGCACACCGTCCACGAGCTGCTCGTCGGCACGGTCCGGGCGAGCATCGGTGACGCCGGGTACGAGAAGGCCTTCCGCCACGGCTCCCGGCTCGGGAGGGAACAGGCCGCCGCCTTCGCGCTCGACCAGCAGGACCGCCCCGGACCGGTACCGCAGAGCGCCACCGCGGAGACGACGCTCACCCCTCGGGAGGAGGAGATCGCCGAGCTGCTCGCCGACGGACTGTCCAACAAGGACATCGCGGACCGGCTGGTCATCGCACCCCGGACCGCCGAGACCCACGTCGCACACATCCTCAGCAAACTGGGACTCACCTCCCGCGCCCAGGTCGCCGCCTGGTGCGCCGCCCAGCGGCACGCCGCTGCGGCTGCCGACTGATGGCGCACCTCAGAACCCTGCGCCGCCGGCCGGGAGTTGTCGGATCCTCAGGGTGAGGTAGCTGCTCCGGGCGGCCCGCGGGTTTACCTCGGCCCGATCGGTGCTGGAAGTGACGAGGGCACGACAGTGTGTAGCCGCAGGAGGAACTGCCATGTACGCTGCACTAGTTGCCTCGGGCGGACAAGCCTGGGGCCCGGTCGCCTTCCGTGGGGGAATCACGACCGGGCCCACCTTGTGTGCCGCCAGGGCTCGGACGCCCGTCTCGTGGGGAGGCGGGGCCGATCCCGACAGGTTCGGCAGCACGGTCCGGTCGCCGTTTCGTGGGGGAAACCGCGACCGGACCACCCTTGCTATGGGAGTGCTTACCCACAAGTACACGGTTCTGCACGTCTCCAGGCAGTCAATCAGATAACCATTTGACGAGATCAAGACAATCCGGACCAGCTGGTACAGCCGCTCGACTCCGTCCACAAACTGAGACGCCGTTGACGGAGCCGGGCTTCACCGGAACGTTGCTCGCCGGCCTCAATCCGGAGCAAGGATAAGATCATCATCTTGGATTGAGCAGCGAAAGTTGAACCATGACGCACCATCACGTGCCCCAACAGCAGTCCCAGCACATGTCTCAGCAGGTGTCCGAGCTCGTCCGCTTCGTCCGGGCCGGCTCCCCTTTCTACCGTGAGCTCTACGCGGACCTTCCGGACGAGGTCTCGGACCTCCCGACGCTGCCGCTGGTCGACCACGCGGCCTTCTGGGGCGCCCACGGGATCGCCGAGAGCCGGGTGATGACCGGCCCGCACACCGACGGGATCGTCTTCAAGACCGGTGGCACCACCGGTGCACCCCGGGTCTCCTTCTACACGCGCGAGGAGTGGCGGCAGATGGCCCGCCGCTTCGGCGACGGGCTGCCGGCCGCCGGGCTGCAGGCCGGCGACCGGGTCGCCAACCTCTTCTACGCCGGCGAGCTGTACTCCAGTTTCGTCTTCACCCTCAACCTCCTCCAGGAGGCGCCGGTCCCGACCGTGCAGCTGCCGATCGGCGGTGGCGCCCCACTGGAATATGTGATCGCCGCGCTGCGGGACTTCTCCGCGACCGTGCTCACGGCGCCGCCGACCTCGCTCTGCCGGCTGGCCCGCGAGGTGGTCGACACGGTCGGCTCGCTGCCCGGGATCCGGCTGGCGCTGTTCAGCGGGGAGGCCTTCTACCCGGACCAGATCGCCCTGATGGCGAAGGCCTTCCCCAACTGCACCGTCCGCTCGATCGGTTACGCGAGCGTGGACGCGGGCGTGCTGGCCGGACCGGTGGCCGGTGAGGTGGACAACCGGGTGCACGAGGTGTTCAGCCCGGAGAAGGTCGTGGAGCTGCTGGATCCGGAGAGCGGCGAGCCGATCGAGGAGCCGGGGCGGCCGGGTCGAGTGGTGGCCACCGACCTGGTCCGGCGGCTGATGCCGGTGATCCGTTACCCCGTGGGCGACTTGGCCGAATGGGTGGACTTCCCGAACCGCCGCTTCCGGCTGCTCGGCCGCTCCGAGGAGGGCGCCCGGGTCGGACCGGTCACCGTCTATCTGGAGGACCTGCGGGCCCTGGTGGCCGGTGCCGACGCGCAGGGGCGAGTCGGCGGTGTGCAGGTGGTACTGCGGCACCGCGACGGGCTGGACCAGCTGGTCCTGCGGCTCGCCGACACCGCACCGCCGGCGACCATCGAGGGCCGGGCGGCCGTGGAGGCCACGCTCGGCGAGCAACTCGCGGCCACCCGCCCGATGTTCGCCGATCATGTGGCCCGCGCGCTGATCCACCCGCTGGCCGTCGAATGGGTCGGACCGGACGGACTGAGCATCAACCCACGCACCGGCAAGGCCGTCCGTCTGTTGGACGAGCGGATGAGCTGAACGCGAGGAGGGGTGACGGCCGTTGCCGTCACCCCTACCGCTGACTTTGACTGACTGACCGTCAGAGGTTGCGTTCCCGCAGGTCGACCACCTCGCGCAGCTTTCCGCTGCTCACGGTTCGCGCCAAGGCCTGCGCCGGCACCCACTCGACCCGCAGCTCAACCAGCCGGTCGCGCTCGACGGCCGCCGCCAGCTCCGGGTACCCGTCCAGGAACGCCCGAACCGCGGCCGCCTCGTCCAACAGGCCGCCAGAATGGTCCTCCAGACGAACCGTCAGCGACTCGCCCGTCGTCCCGCCCTCCGCGAGCACGATCTGCAGTGCTCCCCGGTGCCCCAGCTCCTGCTCCGCCACCGCCGCGATCCGCCGGTAGTTGAGGAAGTGGCTGCCGCTGCGGAAGATGTCCCCGAACCGGCCGAGCAGTTCGAAGCGCGGTGTGCGCCGCCCGCACCCGCACTCCCCCTCGACCCAACGGCCGAGGTCCCCGATCTCGTACCGGTCGAGGCGCTGGCCGCGCCGGGTGTGCGCGGTGAAGACCAGCCGTCCGGCCTCGCCGGGCGCCACCGGGCGGTCCTCGTCCCGGTCCAGGATCTCCAGCGTCTGCAGGCCGCTGAACAGGTGGTGCACCCGGGCCGGGGCGTGTGCGCACTGGTAGCCGAGCGGCCCGGCGTCCACGCTGCCGTAGGCCCCCGAGCGGATCAGCTCGACGCCGAACTCCGCACGCAGCCAGTCCTGCTGGCTCTGCGGGAAGTGCTCACCGCCGAAGAGGACCTTCCGCACGCCCCGGTACGCCCGCAGCTCCTCCGCGCCCTCGGTGAAGACCCGCAGCAGGTAGTTCGGCATGCCGAACAGCGTGTCGACCCGGTGCTCGACGATCGCTCGGGCGACCAGCGCGTGGTCCTCCTGCGCGGCCATCGGGAACTGCACCGCCTGCAGCGTCTCCAGTACCGAGTAGAAGCTGTTGTAACCGCCGTAGAGCAGCCCGCCGAAGAACAGGTTCATCGCACGGTCGGTACGCGGGTCGAAGCCGGCCGCCAACAGCCCCTCGGCGCCCGAGCGCATGTGCTCGTGGTAGTCGTCCCAGCTGAAGGCGGAGAGCTTGGGCGCGCCCGAGCTGCCGCCACTGCGGAAGAAGACCTCGGCCCGGCTCAGATCGCCCTGCAGCAGCTCGAACTCGGTCTTCGCGGTCACCTCGACCTCGGGCACGGCCAACTCCCGCACGCCGACCAGGTCGTCCAGGCAGGCGTCACCGGCGAACCGCTCGTCCAACTGGACGTCCACCCGGCGGCTGTAGCGCTGCAGGGCGTAGACGCCGTCGTGCGGCTCGCCGTCGTAGCTGCCGAGCATGCCGCCGGGGACGGTGACCCGCTGGGCGCCGGCGGTGAGCACCAGGGCGGCCAGCACGGCGGTGTCGGCCCGCTCGGCGCCGATGCCGACGGTCTGCAGGTAGCGGCGCATCGGGCGCAGCACCTCGACGATCCGGGTGCGCGGCAGCGGCTTGACCCAGACCGTGCGGTGCAGCGGCGAGGCACGCAGCGCGCTGCGCAGGTCGGCGAGCACGTGCCAGCTGCCGTCGGGGGCCGCGTGCACCCTGGTCAGGCCGAGGTGCTGTTCCAGGCCGGCCACCAGCACGGTGTTGCTGATCTCCGCGCTCTCCAGCAGGTCCGGCTCGCGGGGTGAGAGCTCGGCGACGGCCTCGGCCAGCACGGCGGCGAAGCACTCGGCGAAGTCGAAGACCTGCTGCTCGTCCTCGGTGTCCAGGTAGACGACCTGCGGGCTGGAGCAGGCCTGCTGGTCCAGCCGGCAGATGTCGGCGGCGATCCCGCGCAGGGCCGCCGGCTCGGTCCAGGCGTCGGCGGTCAGGTAGGCGAAGGAGAGCTTGGGCCCCCAGTCGACCAGCCGGCAGCCGGCCGGCACCAGCGCGGCGACCCCGGCCAGCGCCTCCTCGCCACCCCAGGCGGCGACGGCGTCGGCCTGCGCACACAGCCGGGCCAACCAACTGGTCCGGGTGGATGGGAAGGCCAGCGCGATCACCCGGGCGGCGATCGCGCCGGTCGGGTCCAGCGTCGCGAGCTCGGCCAGCAGCAGCTGGGTGAAGCGCGAACCACCGCTGGTCTTGGCCGCGTTCACGTTGCCGGCGAGCAGTCCTTCGATCACGCTGAGGGCTCCGGCCGCAGGCGCGTTGCCCGGCGTGACGTGCACCAGCAGGCCGACCGGCAGCCAGCCCTCGAAGATCTGCCGGCGGAAGTCGAAGCGGGCCAGCCGGCCCGGGTCGATCCCGCCGAGCTCGCGCATCAGCTTGCTCTCCAACGCCTCGCGCTCCAGCGCCTCGGCGACGTCGTGCAGGGTCCGTTCGGCCTCCGCTCCAGGTATCCGACTGTGGGTCAGCTCCTGTGCCAGCAGCTTCGCCTGCGTACTCGACGGGTCGCGCAGCGCGGCGGACAGCCGGTCACAGGCGGCCAGCACGGTCAACGGGCTGAGCCGGGGCTCGGCGAGCACGGCGCGCAGCCGGGTGTCGAGTTCGTCCAGGCGGCGGTCGGCCTCGGCCTCGGAGACGAACTCCCCTTGCCAGTAGTGGGTCGGCTGATCGGTCGTCACGAGGTCCCCTTGAGCAGTTCGGCGGCGGCGATGGCGCAGCTGCGGTTGCGGCTGAGTCCGGCCCGCCCGTGCACGGCGAACCAGGGTGTGGGCAGGCCGCAACCGCACTCCTCGGGCGCGTGCTGCGAGACCAGGTCGCCCATCAGGACGGACTGGGCCGGCACGGAGGTGATGTACGGCGAGACGAACTGGGCGTAGCCGCGCTCACCGTGCGGCAGCGGCTGCAGCGTGCGCACGTCGCGGACCAGCATCCGCGACCAGGTGGGCACGTGCAGGCGGTGGTTGGCGCACTCCATGTAGAGCACCGAGTGCTCGACGGCGCCGTAGCCGTCGCGGATCCGCTCGTCCGGGATGCCCAGCTGCTCGTGGATCCGCCGGTACAGCTCCGGCTTGGCGACCTGCTTGTCGACGTGGCCCTTCCAGCCGCCGCCGAAGACCACCAGCGACCTGGGGTTCAACTGGACGGGCGGCAGGCCGATTTCGCGCATCCGATCGAGGGTGAAGGAGAGGAAGGCGGGGAACCCGAGGATCCGCACCGGCGCACCCTCCTCGGCGAACCGCAGCAGCGCGCGGACACAGCCGAACGGGTCGAACTCGTGCCCGCTGCCGGTGTGCTTGAGCGCGTACTCGACCGAGCGGACCGGCGCGAAGTGGCACAGGTACTCGTCGGTGAACGAGGTGCCGAGGTTCAGCCCGGGGCGCGGCTGGTAGTTGGAGAGCAGGTAGTTGACCGGCTCCTCCTCGCCGAGCCAGCCGTAGGAGTCGAAGACCCGGGCGACCATCCGCTGGCCGTTGCGCAGTGTCCACTCGTCGAAGAACATCTGCGACTTCTGCCCGGTGGTGCCGGAGGAGGTGACGTGCAGCTTGACGTCCTGCTCCGGGATCGAGACCACCTCGTGCGCCTTGAAGAAGTTGGCGTGCACGTACGGCAGTCGGGCGAGGTCCTCGACGGACTCGAGCGGCCGGGCGAACGCCTCGCTGTCCGCCCACAGCTTGGCGAAGAACGGCGAGCGGGCCGCGTGCCAGGCATTGGACTCGTTCATCGCCCGCGCGAACAGCTGGTCGGCGTCCGCGCCGACGGCGTAGGGCTCGGCGATGTCGCACAGCCGCTGGACGTGCGCCAGCGCCTCCGGGTCCGGCACCTGGACCGGGTCGAGGTAAGCGACCATACGACTGGTGACCTCTCCCCCAGCCTCCGGCCGGGGGGACCCCCACTGCTCGCTCACTGGAACACCCCGTGCGTGTTGAGGTACTGCTGCTTCCACAGCTCGATGTACTGCTCGGTGAACGGCTGGAAGGCCGCGTCGATGGACAGGCCGCGGAAGTCCAGCGGCTGCAGACTGCGGGCCATCACCACGTAGTCGCGGTAGCCGGCGCCCTGGCGGCGCATCGCCGGGTAGGCCGCCGCCGGCAGGAAGCCGTGCGCGAGCAGCAGTCGCAGGTCCTGGTAGCGGTCCAGTGGGACCAGCGCCTCGATGTGCGAGGCCCCGCACTCGGCGAGCCGGGCGATCAGCGAGTCGAACTCCTCGGCCAGTGCGGCCAGGCCGGGCCTGGCGCCGATCAGCGCGCAGTAGCCGTCGGCCGGGCTGAGCTGGGCGTAGACCTCGTGCCGGTTGTCCGCGGAGGCCAGCATCACGTTCGGCGTGTGGAACGGGTAGAAGCACAGCTCCGGGTCGGGGACCGCCTCGGCCATCCGCCGGCGGACGAACTGCGGGGCGTCGACGAACTCGAACCCCGGTCCGCCGGCGCCGGTCTGTCGGATCGGCAGTGGCTCGTGGTCGATGGCGGGCAGCGGCTGCTCGGGCAGGCCGACCGCCTCGTGCAGCGCCCGGACCAGGTCCCCCAACCCGGCCGGCACCCGGTCCACCGGCAGCCGCTGCTCCAGCACGCCGGCCCGGTGCTTGGCCAGCAGCACCATCGTCTCGTGGCGCTCGGCCTTGCGCAGGTTCGGGAAGATGCCGAGCGCCCGGAAGCCGGCGCTCAGACAGACCCGTTGCGGGGCGGTCGAGTTGGTGCGCGCGGTGGCGTAGACCGAGTCGGCGGCGTGCTCGCCGGTCAGCAGCAGCTCACTGAGCCGGCGGACCGCCTGGTGCGCCAACCCGGTGCCGCGGGCGTCGGGATGGATGGCCAGCCCCTGGAGCTTGCCGAGCCGGTTCTGCGGATCGACCGAGCCGATGATGGAGCCGATGATCCGCCCGCTGTCCGGCTCCCTGGCCACCAGCCAGGTGGTGCGCGGCGAGGCTATCTCCCGCGCCATCACGTCCGGGTCGGTGCCGATGGGCAGCGCGTAGCTGCTCCCGTAGACCTGCCGATAGAGCAACAACAGCCCGTTGATGTCACTCAGTTGAACGGCAGTGAACTGATGGGACAAAAATACCTCCCCGGTGTCACTGATGCGCCCACGGATCAGTGTGGTCTGCCGTGGCGCATCGCAGAACTGTCCTCACGATCGAATGCGTAGGCCCGGGTGGGGTGGGTCGCATGCGGAACTCCGCGTATGGCGGTTTCCGTGCCGCAGGGTCGCCGGATTGGGGATGGCCGGCGACTTGCGAGCCGAAAGGAGGAGAACGGCCGCGGGGTGACGCGACCAGCTCCCTCACCCTAGCGCGCGGGCAGCCGCGCTGACCATTCGTCAGCCCTCTGACCAGCTCGGATGCAGGTCAAGTGCGATCGAGATCACAGCCTGTCGATGAACCGATACAGCCGGGCACCGGGAACCGGCCGGGGTTGCACTGGTTTTCGGACAGTTCGTCAGACGCGTTCTTCATAAGGATTCTTGATGGTTGCCATAACGCCCCCTAGCAAACATCACCGGAAATCTCGGGGATTTCGATGACGGGCGGCCGAGCCCCTCGCGGTCCGGGCATCAGTTGACGAGTTGCAGGATGCTCTTCGCCATCAGCCACAGGCCCAACCCCAGCGAGAGTGACACGATGGCCTGATCCTGATGGCCGGCGATCCAGTCATGCAACGCGCCCAACCTGGCCTGCGCCGCCACCGGCTTGAACGTCGTGTAGAGCTCCATCACCAACAGGCTCGCCGTGGCCAGCAGGCAGTAGCCCACCAGGGACAGGTAGGTGGCGGCTTCGGAGAGATCCGCCTGGACCACCGTGGCGGCGCCTGCGCCGACCACGCCCCAGGGCTGCAGCAGCACCCCCATGCCCGCGGCCGTCCAGCCCGAGACGCTGTCAAGTCGTGCCAACCACTTGGGGGGCTTGCGGGGACGCTTGCCGCGCCGACGCTTGCGTTCCCCGTAGATCACCATGCCGAGGCCCAGCGCCAGCTTCACGGCCAGCGCCGCGGTGGACGAGGCGCTCTGGTGGGCCGGCGGCTTGCCACCGGTGATCAGCAGCACGCAGGCGATCACCACCACCAGGCTGGCGAGCCAGGCCAGGATGAACGCCACCCCCTTGCGCACACCCTTCTCCGCGGACAGCAGCAGGATGAACGCCGTGTTGTGCACCGGCCCCAGGGTGATGGCCAGCCCGATGAGCAGGAGGTCGAGAACCATCGCGTCTGCTCACCGCTCCACTCGGGGTCTGCTGACGGTACGGGGCCATCATGACCCGGGCTCGTCAGCCGGGGCATCTCGTCCGTACTCCGTTGGGCCGATCCGCAGCCGCACCCCGCAGGACAGCACCCCGCCGCCCCCGCCGACCGCGGGCCCAGCCGTGTGGCAGGCTGCACCCATGCGTATCGGACTGCTGGGCACCGGCCCCTGGGCGCAGCGCGTCCACGCGCCCGCCCTGGCCACCCACCCCGACCTGCGGTTCGTCGGCGTGTGGGGACGCCGGCCGCACGCCGCCCGGGCGCTGGCCGCGCTGCACCGCACCGCCGCCTTCTCGGCGGTCGACGAACTGTTCGAGCAGGTCGACGCGGTATCGATCGCGCTGCCGCCCGAGGTCCAGTCACCACTGGCCGTACGGGCCGCCGCGAGCGGCTGCCACCTGCTGCTGGACAAGCCCGTCGCCACCGACGTCCGCCAGGCCGCCGAGGTCGTCAGCACGGCCGCCCGCCACGGCGTGGCCGGCCAGGTCTTCTTCACCCTGCGCTTCGACCGGGCCGTCGCGAGGTGGGTCGAGGAGCAGGCCGCCACCGGCGGCTGGTCGGGCGGTCACGCCAGCTGGCTGTCCAGCGTCTTCACCGATGCCGCCAACCCGTACGCCGCCTCGCCCTGGCGCCGGGAGAAGGGCCCGCTGTGGGACATCGGCCCGCACGTGCTGTCCGTCCTGCTGCCGACACTCGGGCCGATCGAAGCCGTCACCGCCTCGGCCGGCGCGGGCGACGCCGTCCACCTGACCTTCCGGCACGGCGGCGGTGCCCGCAGCACCACGGACCTGAGCATGACCGCACCCGCTGAGGCCGCCGCGACGACGATCGAGCTGCACGGGGCCGACGGCACGAGCCGCATGCCGTTCCGCGGTGCCGACCCGGTCGCCGCATTCCACCGCGCCATCGACGCACTCCTCGCCGACAGCCGGGTCGACGTCGGCCCGGTCCACGTCGCCGCCGGGACCGTGCGCGCCGACGGAGCCGCTTCCTGCGACCTGGAGTTCGGGCTGACGGTGGTACGAATCCTCGCGGCCGCCCAGGAGGCGTTGACCTCCGGACGGACCGTACCCGTCACCACCCACTGACCCGCCGACCTCAGACCGCCGTTGGCGCGCCGCCGAGTTGGTCTGCCAACGCCGTCAGGGTGACACCCAGCGGCAGGCCGATCCTCGCCGTCGCGTAGTCGTCGCCGCGCGTCGCACCCTGGTTCACGATCACGACGGGCTTGCCGTGCTTGGCGGCGTGCCGCACGAAGCGCAGGCCGGACATGACGGTCAGTGAGGAGCCGAGGACCAGCAGCGCACGCGCCGCGTCGACCAGGGCGTAGCACCGCTCGACCCGTGGCTTGGGAACGTTCTCGCCGAAGAAGACCACATCCGGCTTGAGGATCCCGCCGCACACCTCGCACGGTGCGACTCGGAAAGCGGCCACCAGCGCGTCCGGTAGCTCGACGTCCCCGTCCGGCTTCACCTCGGCACCCGACTCCTCCGGCGCGCCGTTCAGCAGGTTCAGCCGCCGTTCGAGCTCCTCGCGCGTGCCGGAGCGCCCGCACCCCAGGCACACGACGCGGTGCAGGCCGCCGTGCAGTTCCACCGCGTCCAGCGTGCCCGCCGCGCGGTGCAGGCCGTCCACGTTCTGGGTGATCACCGCCGAGACGTGGCCACTGCGGCGCAGCTCCTCGACCGCCCGGTGCCCGGCGTTGGGCTCGGCTCCGGCGATCATTCGCCACCCGACATGACTGCGTGCCCAGTACCGGCGACGGGCCTCCTCGCTCGCCACGAACTCCTGGAACGTCATCGGCCGGTGGCGGCGCAGGCTGCCCGTGACTCCCCGATAGTCGGGAATACCCGACTCCGTCGAGAGCCCCGCACCACTCAGGACCACGACGCCTCGACCGGCCAGCAGGCGCGCCGCGTCCTCCACCCCGGCGAGCATCGGACTGAGCCTCGGACGCACATCCATACGGACAGGCTACCCACGCCTCGGGCTGTGACCGGAGTCACGGGGAACGTCCGGTCGCGTGGACCCCTCCTTCCTGCGTACCGACCGTCGCACCTGGAGGCCTGTTGTGAAGCGCCCTGTCCGTGTCGCCCTCTGGGCCGCACTCTCCGCCCAGTCGATCTGGTTCCTCACTCACGGGGCTGACGCCTTCGGGGTCTCCGTGCTGGTGGTGCTCGGCGGATTCGCCGCGCTGTCCGGCCGGTACCCGTGGACGGGTGTCCCGGTCCGGCTCCTGATGGCCGCCGATTTCCTGCTCTCGGTCGGCGCCCGGTTCGGCGCCTTCGGCGGGCCGGATTCGCCGGGCGTGACCTGGGGCGACTTCGCGCACTTCACCGCGTACACCCGGCAGGTGGCCTCGTTCCTGCCGGCCGGACTGGCACCGACGCTCGCGGTGCTGGCCACCATCGCCGAGACCGGCCTCGGACTGGCCCTGCTGCTCGGGGTCCGGCTCCGGCGCACGGCCCTCGGTGCCGCCTGCCTGCTCCTCTCCTTCGGGATCTCGATGTCCGTCTCGCTGCCGGTCTCCGAGCAGTTCCACTACTGCGTGTTCGCGCTGGCCGCCGGCATGCTCGACCTGTCCACGGCCGACCGGTACCCGCTCAGCCTCGACCGCCCGCTCAGCGCGACTCGGGCGGCTCGGGCGACTCGCGCGGCTAAGGGGTCCGTGCCGTCCAGCGCACCGGGAGCGACACCGGACCACGGGTGATGCCGGACGGGTGCCAGCGCAGCTCCTCGACGGGCACCGCCAGCTCCAGGTCAGGGAAGCGTTCCAGGAGCAGCCCGATGGCGACGGCGCCCTCGAGCCGGGCCAGCGGCGCGCCCAAGCAGTAGTGGATGCCGTGTCCGAAGGAGACGTGTCGCGCGTCGGGGCGGGTGACGTCCAGTCGCTCCAGGTCCTCGCCGTCGCGTCCGGCCGCGGTCAGGGCGAGCAGGACGATGTCACCGCGCCGGATCCGGGTGCCGGCCAGCTCCAGGTCCTCGGCGGCATAGCGGTGCGGAGTGAATTCCACCGGGGCGTCGTAGCGCAGGAACTCCTCGACCGCGCCGGGCAGCAGCGACGGATCGGCGCGCAGCAGGTCGGCCTGGTCGCGGTTCCGCAGCAGCGACAGGCCGGCGTTGGCCAGCAGGTTCACCGTCGTGTCGTGGCCGGCGACGATCAGCAGCACCGCGGTGCCGAGCAGCTCGGTGTCGGACAGTCGCCCGTCCGCCTCGTCGTGCACCGCGACCAGTGCCGAGAGCAGGTCGTCGCCCGGCTCGCGGCGCTTGGCGGCGAGCACCTCCCAGCAGCTGGTTGAGCCGCCGCGCGCCCTCCTGCTGCAGATGGAGGGGATTGCCGATGGCCTGCTGGGACCAGATGCGGAAGTCGGCGCGGTGGCGTTCGGGCACACCGAGCAGCTCCGAGATGACCGCCACCGGCAGCGGGGCGGCGAAGTCCGCCACCAGGTCGGCCTGCCCGGCCGGTGCCATCGCGTCCAGCAGCTGGGTGGTGATCTCCTCCACCCGCGGGCGCAGCAACTCGGTGCGGCGGGCGGTGAACGCGCCGGCGACCAGCTTGCGCAGCCGGGTGTGCTGCGGCGGGTCAGAGGTCAGCATGTTGCCGCCCAGGCCGACACCCGGGCGGTTGCCGGTGAATCCGACCGCGTCCAGGGCGTCCTGCGCGACCGTGGCGTCCTTCACCAACGCGTGGTGCAGGAACGCCTCGCGGACCGCCTGCTGCCCCACCACCACCCACGCCGGCAAGCCGTTGAGCAGCCTGGCCCGGTGCACCGGCCCGGCCGCCCGCAGCCGCGTGTACTGCTCGTGGGCGGTAGCCCGGAAGTCGGCATCGATCGTGAATGCCGGCTCCACGGTCGCCGCCACATCCGCCACGGCCTGGTCGACTGAAGCCATCTCTCCCCCATCGAGATCCTCGCCGGCCCGCCCACCCTCCCGTTGGCCTGGGCACACCGGCCCCCGATCCCTTCCCGCCCGCCGCGCACCGCATGCCGTGCCACGGCCGGAAGTTCCGGGGCTGAGCCCGCCCACCTCACCAGGGCGGATGGCCGACACCGGGCCCCGCGGCCCGCCCGGTGCCTGACCGGCCCGTGGGGCAATGACACAGTGGTGTCCTGACCCGCAACGGGTGGCGACCGCAGGAGGAAACAGCATCATGACGACCCCTCAGCACCCTGTCCCCGCCGGCGAGCGCGCCGACCTGCTGGAGACGCTCGCCAAGCACCGCGGTCTACTGCGCGTCACCGTCCGCGGCCTCACCGAGGAACAGGCCGCCCAGCGCACCACGGTGAGCGAGCTCTGCCTGGGCGGGCTGATCAAGCACCTGGCGGGGGTCGAGGAGCGGTGGATGCGCTTCGTGACCGGCGGGGCCAAGGCGATGCGCAGCGAACCGGTGGACTGGGAAAGCGAGTTCCGGATGCTCGACGGCGAGACGCTGGCCGGTCTGCTGGAGCGCTACGAGCAGGCGGCCCGCAGGACCGACGAGCTGGTGGCGACCCTGCCCGACCTGGACGCCTCGCACCTGCTGCCCGAGGCACCGTGGTTCGAGCCGGGCACGCGCTGGTCGGCCCGGCGGGTGCTGCTGCACGTCATCACCGAGATCTCCCAGCACGCCGGTCACGCCGACATCATCCGCGAGTCCCTGGACGGCGCGAAGAGCATGGGGTGACCGCCCGAGGTTGACGACCAGGACGGGTGGCCCGGCTCGCCCGGCACTACCGTGGAGGGGTGGCGGCAGCAGCCGGCCAGGACAGGAGGTGTCCGATGGCCGTACCCGGATACGAGCTGGTCTTCACCCGCACCGTCGACGGAACCGAGCACCAGGACATCGTGCAGGTCCACCCCATCGGCACCAGCGGCCCCGGCGGCCACCCGGTCTTCGCCGACCCCAGCGGGGTCGTCCGCGCCGAGATCAGCGACCGGGGCGAGATCCGGATGCTCGCCACCGGCGGCCACCAGGACCTGCAGTCACCCACCGAGGTGCGCCCGCTGCCGTAGGCCCGGCGGGCCGTCGCTCACCCGGGCGGCGGCCGACCTGCGTGTCGCGCCCCGTGGGCGGTCGCCGAGCCGGGAGCGGCCGCAGCGGTCGGCGCGCCGATGGGGCGACGATGTGGAACGTTGGATGTGGGGGTGAAACGTTCCGCTGGGAGAGGAGAGGCCATGTCATCGAAGCGACGCAGGAAGAAGAAGGGGCGCCGGAAGCACGCCGCCAACCACGGCCGTCGGCCCCAGTGCTGAAGACGGCAACCACCGGGGTGGGCCGGACACGCTGCGGAGTGCCCGGCCGCCGGCCCGCCCCTCCCGACGCCCGTCACGCCCCCTGATGTCGACTGCTGCTGACACCGCCCGACCGGTGGGTACAAGCTGAGCTGTCCGACTTCCACGCGAGGGGCTCAGCGATGGCCATGCAGGACGAGCTGAAGGCAGAACTACAAGCGGCCGCCGACAGGCTGTGGCGGCCGCACGTCAAGGTCAGGGCCATCGAGCACACCCGGCTGCGGGTGGACTCCGACGACGGCCCGAGGTGGGCGCTGGACGCGGCCGCCGGGTTCGCGGCGATCCCCGACTGGCAGGTGCGCGAGGTCCACAGCGAAAGCGGGCAACAGTTCACCCTGCTGCTGACCGTGGAGCGGAGCTCCTCCCCCGCCGGGTGACTCCAAGGTCAGGGGCGGGGCGGCGTGCGCATCAGGTCGCGCATCTCGGTGAGCAGTTCGACCTCGGTCGGCGGGTCCTCGATGGCCGGCAGGCCGGCCTTGCGGCGGCGGCGATCGGCCATCGCGTTCAGCGGGGCCACGACGAAGAAGTAGAGGGCTGCCGCGATCAGCACGAAGGAGATCAGGGCGTTGATGAAGGCGCCGTAGCGGAAGACGCTGTGGTTGACCGTGAAGGTCAGCGCGGAGAAGTCCTGCTTGCCGAAGATCGCCGCGATCAGCGGGGTCAGCAGGTCGTTGACCAGGCTGTTCACCACCGCGACGAAGGCGGCACCCATGACGAACGCGACGGCCAGGTCGAGCACGTTTCCGCGCAGGATGAACTTCTTGAAGCCTTGCAGCATCCCTGCCTCCTCCTCGGGTTGCACGCCTCTCCCCAGCCTTCGGCCCGCGCCGCACCCTGGCCTGTCGGGCAGTCCGAACAGGTGACTGGGGCGATGAGGCGGCGTCAGTCCCGTCGGGTGGTCCCGGGGGTGGTCCTGGGAGTGGTGCGCCCGCGGTCGACCCGGCGCCGCTGTTCGGCTTGGAAAAGGCGCATCAGTTCCTGGGTGGCCTCGTTCAGTTCGATCGGGGCGTCCTCGTCCGGGTCGACGCCCTGCTCGCGCAGTTGCTGGTCCTGGACCATGACGGGCAGCTCCGGGTCGTGGTCGGAGCGGCGCGGGCCCTCCGGACCGTCGGGGCCGAAGCGGATCATGCGCTCGACCCGGACGATGCGCAGCCGGCGGTCCGCGAGGGTGACCTCGTGGGATCGGTCGGCTTCGAGGCGGTCGGCCGCCTTGATGTAGGCGGCTCGCTCGGGAGCCGTCAGCCCGCGCTCGACCTGGTCGACGACGCGCAGGCGTACCGAGAGCACGTCCCGGGCGCGGAACGGCGTGGGCAGGTCGACGTAGCTGCCGGGGCGCCACCGGTCGCCAATGTGTTCGGCGATGGTGAATGCGGGCGGGAGCAGAACTGCTCCGGGGTGGGTACGGGAGGCGCGGAGCGCGTCATTGCGAACGTCTGTCGGAAATGCGCCGGTAGCCGGTACCATCTGGAGGCTGCAGCTCCCACCCGCCCTCCTCCCGTTCACGGGCGATGCCGAACACGGGGGCGCCGGCTGACAGGATCTCGGGGTACGACTCCCGCGCCGTCCACGCCTCGACATCAGCGAGCACCGCTACCGGAGAATCGGGAGCGGACATTCTGATCGTCAGATAACCGGGAACATTCCCATCGAAGTTCACCATGAATCCATGATGCAATCCGCGAACCGCCCTCCGCAGACAAACAGCTGATTTCGCGTCCACTGCGCCCGTCGCGAAGGATCCGGTTCTAGTCGCCCGGCGCGACCAGCCCCGTCTCATAGGCCAGCACGACCGCCTGGGCCCGGTCGCGCAGGCTGAGCTTGGCGAAGATCCGGGCCACGTGGGTCTTCACGGTGGCCTCACTGAGCGTCAGCTGCGCGGCCAGTTCGGCGTTGGACAGGCCCCGGCCGAGCAGCGTCAGCACCTCCAGCTCACGGGGTGTCAGCGTGGTCAGGTCGCGGTGGACGGCCCGCGGGTGGCCGGGGGGCTCGCGGGTCGGCCGCTCGGTGGCGAACCGCTCCACCAGGCGGCGGGTGATCGACGGTGAGAGCAGGGCGTCGCCGGTGTCCACCAGCCGCACCGCGGCGGCCAGGTGCGCGGCGGTGACGTCCTTGAGCAGGAAGCCGCTGGCGCCCAGGGCCAGCGCAGCGTAGATGTAGCGGTCCAGGTCGAAGGTGGTCAGCATCAGCACTCGGCAGTCGGGTTGCCGCGCCAGTACCCGGCGGGCCGCCTCCAGGCCGTCCATCTCGGGCATCCGGATGTCCATCAGCACCACGTCGGGGCGCAGCCGGGCAGCCAGCGCCACCGCCTCGGCACCGTCGGCCGCCTCGCCGACCACGTCGATGCCGCGCGCGGTCAGGATCATCCGGAAGCCGGTGCGGATCAGCTCCTGGTCGTCGGCGATCAGGACCCGGGGCGGCGGCTCGGCGGCCGCCGGGGTGGTCATGCCCCCTCCAGCGGGAGCCGGGCGCGCACCCGGTAGCCGCCGCCGAGCCGGCGCCGGGCGTCCAGGTCGCCGCCGTAGACGGCGACGCGCTCGCGCAGCCCGAGCAGGCCGCGACCCGTTCCGTCGGCCCTGCCGCCCGGCGCGGGCGCGCCGCCGCGCAGCACGCTCGGCCCGCTGTTCAGCACCTCCACCCGCAGGTAGCGCTCGCTGTAACGCACCGTCACCTCGGCCTTCCCCCCGTCGCCGTGCCGCAGCGCATTGGTCAGCGCCTCCTGCACGATCCGATACGCCGTCAGGTCGATCCCGGTCGGCAGCGTGCGCGGCTCCCCCGAGATGCGCACCTCCACCGGCAGCCCGGCGAAGGCGATCCGGTCCACCAGCGCGCTGAGTCGGCGCAGGCTCGGCTGCGGCGCGAGGTCGGGCTCCCGGTCGGTGCCGTCCGCCGCCGGGGCGAGCAGGCCGAGCAGGTGGCGCAGCTCCGTCATCGCGTCCCGGCCCGCGCCCTCCACCGCGCCCAGCGCGGCGGCCGCCGCCTCGGGCATGCTCTCCAACACCTCACGGGCCGCGCCGGCCTGCACCACCATCAGGCTCACGTTGTGGCTGACGATGTCGTGCAGCTCCTGGGCGATCCGAGCCCGCTCGGCGTCCACCGCGCCGCGCGCCGCGCTCTCCCGCTCGCGCTCCAGCAGCCAGCCGCGGTCCTCCAGCGCCTTGCGGTGCAACCGCCGCTCACGCAGCAACGCCACCCCCAGCCAGCCCGCTGCGACCACCGCCGCCACCAGGGCGACGACCAACCAGCCCCCCGCGTCCCCGTGCATTCGGCCACCCTGGCAGAGCCCGGGGCGATCCGCATCATCCGGCGGATCCAGCACCGTACATCTCCGGTATGACCCCGGCCGCGGATTGGACCCAGGGGTGGACGCCGGGCCGTACCCGCTCCCGGCAGGCTTCGGTGTCATGACGGAACAGGGGCACCAGGGGAACCTGGACAACGTGGTCGTCCGGCTGGACGACGTGCGCAAGGAGTACGGCGAGACCGCCGCACTGGACGGGGTCTCACTGGAGATCAGGGCCGGCGAGGCGGTGGCCGTGATGGGGCCCTCGGGCTGCGGGAAGTCCACCCTGCTCAACATGGTGGCCGGGCTGGACCGGCCCAGCTCGGGCCGGGTGGTGGTGAACGGCGAGGACCTCGGCACGCTGAACGAGACCGGCCTGGCGCTCTTCCGCCGCCGCCGGATCGGCATGGTCTTCCAGTTCTTCAACCTGATCGACGACCTGCCGGCGCTGGACAACGTGGCGCTGGCCGCCCAGCTCACCGGCAGCTCGGCGAGCCAGGCCCGCCGGCGGGCGCTGGAGCTGCTGGACGAACTCGGCATCGCCGACCGGCGCTCGGTCTACCCGGCGGCGCTCAGCGGCGGCGAGCGCCAGCGGGTGGCGGTGGCCCGGGCGCTGATGAACCGTCCGGCGCTGCTGCTGGCCGACGAGCCGACCGGGGCGCTGGACAGCCGCTCCGGCGAGCAGGTGATGGACCTGCTGATCGACCTCAACCAGATCGGGCAGACCCTGCTGCTGGTGACCCACGACCAGCGCCTGGCCACCCGCTGCGCCAGCCGGCTGATCGAACTCGCCGACGGCAGGGTGGCCCGCGAGAGCGCCCTGGAGCGGACGGCATGAGCGCGGTCTGGCGGGCCTCCCGCGCCGCGGTCAAGCGCCGCCGGCTGCAGACCTTGGTGATCGGCCTGGTGGTCTTCCTCTCCGCCACCACCCTGGTGGTCGCGCTCGGCCTGCTGGACGCCACCACCGCCCCCTTCGAGCGGGTCTTCAACGGCCGGTCCGGCGCCCAGCTGACCGCCACCTTCGACCCCGCCAAGGCCACCGGGGCCCAGCTCGCCGAGACCGCCCGCCGGCCGGGCGTGACGGCCGCGGCCGGCCCGTTCGGCGAGGCCGTGGTGACGCTGACCGACCTGCCGGTGGGCAACCCGAGCCAGCCCTTCACCCTGGTCGGCCGGACCGACCCGGGCGGGCCGGTGGACCGGCTGGACGTCTGGGCCGGCCGCTGGGCCACCGCCCCGGGCGAGGTGGTGCTCAACCTGCCGCGCGCCGTCGGCACCCTCCCCGACCTGATCGGCTCCGCCCGCACCGTCACCGGCCACGGCAAGCTCACCGTGGTCGGCGTGGCCTACAGCGTGACCCAGTCGGCCGACGGCTGGGTGACACCCGATCAGCTGGCCGAGCTGCATCCCGGCGCCGTCCAGATGCTCTACCGCTTCGCCCACGCCGGGACGGCCGGCGAGGTCGACGCGGGCAAGGCGGTGGTCACCGGCGGGCTGCCGGCCGGCTCACTGGTCACCGCGCTCTCCTATCTGACGATCGAGCAGCAGATCGCCGCCGGACCGGGGGCGTACGTCCCGCTGCTGGTGACCTTCGGCGTTCTCGGCCTGATCGTGGCGGTGCTGATCGTCGGCAATGTGATCAGCGGTGCGGTGGTCTCGGGCTTCCGGCACATCGGGGTGCTCAAGGCGCTCGGCTTCACCCCGAACCAGGTGGTGGCGGTCTATCTGACGATGCTCTCGGTACCGGCGGTGGTCGGCTGCGTGCTCGGCACGGTGCTGGGCAACCTGGCGGCGCAGCCGCTGGTGACCCAGACGCTGCGCGGCTTCGGCGGCTCGGAGTACGTGATCAGCCCCTGGGTGGACGTGGTGACGCTGCTCGGCCTGCCCGTGGTGGTGGTGCTCGCCGCGCTGGTCCCGGCGCTGCGCGCACACCGGCTCTCCGCCGCCCGGGCGATCAGCGCGGGCAGCGCGCCCCGGCCCGGGCGGGCGCTGCGGGTCCAGCGCCGGCTGGCCGGCAGCCGGCTGCCGCGCTCGGTCAGCCTGGGCCTGGGCCTGCCGTTCGCCCGTCCGGGGCGGACCGCGCTGACCCTGGCGGCGGTGCTGCTCGGCGCCGCCACCGTCACCCTCACCACCGGGCTGACCAGCACCATGACCAAGTACGGCGACGCGATCGAGGGGTCCGGCCACCGGTCGGTCGAGGTCTACTCCGGCAAGGCCCGGATGGGCCAGACCGAGCCGCGGCTGAGCAGTACCGACACCGAGGCGATGCTGCGCGGCCTGCCGGGCGCGGTGCACGTGATGGCCGACTCCTACGTGGACGCCAACCTGGTCGGCTTCCCGCAGACCGCCACCATCAGCGCGATGCGTGGCGACTCGGCGGTCCTCGGCCCCACGCTGCTCAAGGGTCGCTGGTTCTCCGGCCCGGGCGAGATCGTCGCCTCCGCCGGCTTCCTGAAGAAGCGCGGGCTCGCCGTCGGCGACCACCTCACGGTGGACCTGGGCGGCCGGCAGGGCCAGGTGGCCATCGTCGGCACCGCCATGATCGGCGCACCCGACCTGGTCTTCGCCGACTGGCGGGCCGTCCAGGCGATCGCGCCGGACGACCAGGCCCTCACCTGGTCGGTGCAGTACGAGGTCCAACTCGCGCCCGGCACCGACTACAACGCGTACATGGCGGCCGTGGCGGCGGCCGACCCGGGGCTCTACCCGCACGACGCGCGGGCGGTGAACGCCGGCGCCGTGACCGTGATCAGCACCGCGAGCATCCTCACCCTGCTGCTCGGCACGGTCACCGCGCTCGGCGTCTTCAACACCGTGGTGCTCAACACCCGCGAGCGCCGCCGCGACCTGGGCATGCTCAAGTCGATCGGGATGACGCCGCGTCAGGTGACGGTGATGATGGTGACCTCGATGGCCGGGGTGGGCCTGGTCGGCGGACTGCTCGGGACGCCGATCGGGGTCCTCGCCCACCAGCTGATCGTGCCGCTCTCCTTCGGGGTGGGCGGGGTGCAGCTCCCCGGCTCCATGCTGCACATCTGGTCGCCGCCGCTGCTGGCCGCGCTCGCGCTGGCCGGGATGCTGATCGCGGCCCTGGGCGCGCTGCTGCCGGCCCGGTCGGCGGCTCGGCTGACCATCGCCGAGGTGCTGCGCAGCGAGTGACCGGCGGGTGCCCCGCGCGAGAGCGGGGCGCCCGCCTTTCGCGTCCCCGGCCGGCTCCGCAAGCCGTTTGCGTCGGGCGACAGTTCTTTGCGAAGAAACCGGCGCCGCCGCGATGAGCGGTGGGGTGGATCGACCGCGCTGCCTGGGGGCTATGTCGGCCTTGGCGCTTGCGCTGCTTCCAAGCGTATTTGCATGAGAGAAGACGTTGTTTGCGTGATCTGATAGATCCCTTGCTCTCACACGGTGGAAACAATACGCTCCCGCGAAAAGCAGCCGCCCACCCCGAGGGAGACCATGTCCAGTACCCGACCGGCGAGGGCCAGAGCCGCCGCGCTCACGCTCCTCGCCATGCTCCTGGCCCTGCTGCCGCTGCTCAGTCCCGCGCCCGCCCGCGCGGCCGGCACCAACCTGGCGCTGGGCAAGGCCGCCTCGGCCAGCAGCACCACCGATGTCTACGCGGCCGGCGATCTCAACGACGGCAACCAGTCCAGCTACTGGGAGAGCGCCAACAACGCCTTCCCGCAGTGGGCGCAGATCGACCTCGGCGCGATCGCTTCGGTGAACCAGGTGGTGCTCAAGCTGCCGACCGCGAACTGGGCGGCCCGCACCCAGACGCTCTCCCTGCTGTCCAGCACCGACGGCAGCAGCTTCGGCACCGTGGTCGCCTCGGCCGGCTACACCTTCGACCCGGCGAGCAACAACACCGTCACCATCAACTTCGCCGCCACCAACGCCCGTTACCTGCGGGCCACGATCACCGCGAACACCGGTTGGCCGGCCGGCCAGCTGTCCGAGTTCGAGATCTACGGCACCCTCGGCGGTGACACCGCCCCGCCCACCGCGCCGACCAACCTCGCCTACACCCAGCCGCAGTCCGGCCAGATCAGGCTGACCTGGGGCGCCTCGACCGACAACGTCGGCGTCACCGGCTACGACGTCTACGCCAACGGCGCCAAGGTGGCGACCGTCGACGGCGCGACCCTGAGCTACACCGACAGCCGGCCGGACACCGCCACGGTCGGCTACACCGTGCGCGCCCACGACGCGGCGGGCAACCAGTCGCCGGACAGCAACAGCGTCACCCGCACCGGCTCCGGCGGCGGGACCGGCAGCAACCTGGCCGTCGGCAAGCCGATCTCCGGCAGCGCCAACACCTACGTCTACGCCCCCGCCAACGCCAACGACGGCGACCTGACCACCTACTTCGAGGGCTCCAGCTACCCGAGCACCCTCACCGTCAAGCTCGGCGCCAACGCGGACCTGAGCGCCGTCAAGGTGCTGCTCAACCCGGCCTCCGTCTGGTCCGCCCGGACCCAGACCATCCAGGTGCTGGGCCGCGAGCAGAGCGCCAGCGGCTTCACCTCCATCAGCGCCGCGCAGACCTACGGCTTCGACCCCGCCACCGGAAACGCCGTCACCATCCCGGTCGGCGCCCGCGTTTCGGACGTGGAGCTGAGCATCACCGGCAACAGCGGCGCACCGGGCGGGCAGGTCGCCGAGTTCCAGGTGATCGGCACGCCGGCGCCCAACCCGGACCTGACCGTCACCGCCTCCTCCTGGACGCCCACCGCGCCCGTGGAGACCGACCCGGTGACCGTCTCGGCCAGCGTCAAGAACGCCGGCAACGCCGCGGCGGGCGCCACCAGCGTCAACTTCTACCTGGGCAGCGCCAAGGTCGCCACCGCCGCGGTCGGCGCGCTGGCCGCGGGCGCGTCCCAGACCGTCAGCGCCTCGATCGGCACCCAGCCGGCGGGCGGTTACCCGCTGACCGCCAAGGTGAACGAGAACGGCGCCGTCATCGAGTCGAACACCGGCAACAACAGCTACACCAACCCGGGCAACCTGGTGGTCGCCGCCGTCCAGAGCTCGGACCTGGTCGCCGCGCCGGTCGCCTGGACGCCGTCGAACCCGTCGGCCGGAAACGCGGTCGGCTTCTCGGTGACGCTGAAGAACCAGGGCAACCTGGCCACCGCGAGCGGCTCGCACGCGATCACCAGCACGCTGCTGGACAGCACCGGTGCGACCGTGCAGACCTTCACCGGCTCGTACAGCGGCTCGTTGGCCCCGGGCGCCAGCAGCGCGCCGGTGGCGATGGGCAGTTGGACGGCCGTGGACGGCAAGTACACCGTGCACACGGTGATCGCCGCCGACGCCGACGAGTTGTCGGTCAAGCAGG